>QHPP01000100.1 GCA_003219125.1 Verrucomicrobiota bacterium | reverse complement strand
GCAAATAGAAAGCGCCGGCAAGACGCGGCATCGGAAAACGCAATCTCTCGAAATCCAAGCCCAAATCTCAGGGAGACTCAAAAGCTCAAAAAGACGAAGGGACTTAACCGCGGATTACGCGGAGGGCTCCGATAAGAAGAGCTTTAGCTACGAAAGGTGCCGCGGCTCGACGGAGTCGCGCTCTACCAATAGATGCCCTCTCGGGAAAATTTTCACTGGTAGGGCGACGCTCTGCGGAGCCGGGTTGGGCTCCTGTGCCCTCACTGCCGCTTGCGCGTGCGTCTCTCCCAGCGGGAGAGAGAGGAGGACGCGAGGTGTCGTTTTGCAGTTGGTTCTTCATGTCAGTAAGCGTAAGGGGAAGACTTTCGGTAGGATAGTGAGTCCGAGCCGGACTAACGTTTTCGCTCCGGGATGACGACCGCCTCTTTATGCACGCGACACGCGTGCCGCCACAGCTGTAGAGGCAGCCGTGCCGGCTGCGATATAAACAATGCAGCGGCATCCCTTCAACCCGGAATGCCGCTGCTTAAAAACTGTGATCCTATTTAACTAAAACGCGAAGGTGACGCCGCTGCGCGCCATGCCAAAGTTATTGTCGGGGCCATTCACCACATTCCAGCTGAAATCACTCATCCAGCCGATATGCGGGGTAAGACGAATCTCGAGGCCGGCACCAACCTGACCGAAACCCCGGGTTTTGCTGTCGGAGTGGGTGGCGGGAAAGCCAACCGAGACCGCCTTGGTCGTTGATGAAAACAAGTTGGTGAAGGAATCGTGCTCCTCGCCGCCAAAGAGAGCGCCGCCACCGCCGTAAAGGTACGGCGAGAAACGGCTGCAATGAATTGGATAGCGTAACGTCAGCGTTCCCTTAACAGCACCGATAACACGCTCGTCATCGCTGAAAACTGGCTGCCCATTAAAATCGAATCCATCAAACCGCTGCCGGGTCGATTCCGTCGCCCAACCTTCCAGGCCGACACCAAAGTAGCGATGGAAGAAATATTTGACGTCGATACCGCCGCCCCAGGCGTGATCGGATTGAAAGTAACGGTCATCTTCCCAGTTATTTGCCGTGAATACGTAGGTGCCCCACAAACTCACGTTCCATTCCGTGTCCCGATACCATTCGGGGCACGGTGGCACCTGCTCGACCTGTTTCATTTCCTTGCCCGAGTAAGTTGTAGTGCCGCCATACGCGACGGTAATCATCGTTGCGAGGGCACAAATCGTAACGGTAAGTTTTTGCATGTTTCTCCTTTTAGTTCTCCTTGACCGAAACCAGAAACAGGATCGGGCTGTTGTCAAATAACGTTATTCAGTCGCAGCAGCGGTTGTGCCAAAACGGCGCGATCTTATGCTTTCAATTCCGTGCCATTGCTCGCATCGGTGATGACGAATTTCTCGTGGTGAAAAGTCGGATCGCCCCGGAACATTAATTTGCTGGCGTAACGGCGTTCCAGCTCGATCAAAAGCTCCTCGTCTTCTTCTTTCAACCGCTTGAGCACGTCGGGATTCAAGATCACCCGAAATTCGTGCACCTCTTCCTGATATTTCCGCATCACGGTATTGAGGGTGCGATGCAACTCCACGCTCGTAGTCATCGAGGTTTTGACCACACCGCGTCCCTGGCAATAGGGACAGTTTTCAAAGATCGAATCGCTCAGACTTTCCTGCGCCCGCTGCCGGGTCATTTCCATCAAACCGAGAGCGGAAATTGGAAGAACATGGGTTTTGGCTTTGTCGCGCTTCAACCGTTCACGCATGAGTTGGTAAACCAGCTGCTGGTCCTTGCGGCTCTTCATATCGATAAAATCGCCGATGATTAGTCCACCGACGTTGCGGAGCCGCAATTGGCGCGCGATCTCATCGGCCGCCTCCAGATTGGTTTGCAGGATTGTTTTGTCCACATCGCGAGCGCCTTTGTTGCGGCCGGTATTCACGTCGATCGCGACCAGGGCTTCAGTCTCATCAATTACGATATAGCCGCCGCACTTCAGCCAAACCTGGCGATGAAAGGCGTCATCGATTTGTTTTTGCACGCCGAAGGTTTCGAAAATTGGCGAGGCGCCATCGTAATAATGCAGCCGGTTCCGGGAACGCCGGGAAATGTCGCCGATGAGCGTGCCCATTCGATCGAGCGCGGCTCGATCATCGCACACCACCTCATCGATTTCCTCGGTGAGAAAATCGCGCACCGTGCGTTCGATCAGGTCGGGCTCCTCAAAAACGCGGTGGGGGGCGGGATGATTCGCGATTTCCTGCTCGACCTTACGCCATTGATCGAGCAGGAAACGCAAATCGCGAACGAAATAGCGGGCGCGCTGACCTTCACCAACGGTGCGAATAATCACGCCGATCCCGTCCGGGATATCGAGCTCACGCAAAATTTTTCTCAGGCGCTCGCGTTCCTTCGGATCTTCAATCTTGCGTGAGATACCGCTGCGATCGCTGAACGGCATGAGAACAAGGTAACGCCCGGCGAAACTCAGGTTCGTCGTCACGCGCGGCCCCTTGGTTCCGATCGGCCCTTTCGTCACCTGGACGATGACATCGGAACCAACCGGATAAATACTTGGAATATCTTTTGCCGTGATTCGTTTGCGATGCCCGCGCTTACTCGGCCGATCGATTTCTTCGATTCCACTGTCGAGCGCGGCCGGGATGGCATCCCAGAAATGGAGGAAAGCATTTTTCTCGAAGCCGATGTCGACAAACATCGCCTTCAATCCCATCTCGATATTCTTGACTCTGCCTTTGTAGACCGAGCCAACGATATTGCGCGAGGTATTGCGCTCGACGCTATATTCTTCGAGTCGTCCGTTTTCCAGGAGCGCCACCCGGCGCTCCAGCTTCTCCACGCTGACAATGAGCTTGTTCCCCGTCTTGCGCGGGATTCCCAAAAGTTTTCGAACTTTGTCGATCATAAATAAATTGTTGAATTGGGGATGGAGCGTGGCGTTCGCTTCGTCCCGGCAAAATCTGCATAATCAAAAACCGCGCGACCGGCGCGACGGCGTTGGTGTTGGGGGAGGAACCGCCGCAGGCGGATTGCGACGTCCAAATAACCGTTGAAAGAATCCTCGCTTCTCTGGCGGTGTCGCCACGGGAAGCGCGCGAGCGACGCGTGTTTGCCGTGCGCTCACCTGACCCTGGGCATCTGGCGCCTGCTCGACGTCGGGATCACCGCCCGCTGCCGCCATCTGAGTATCGGCTGTTTGCGAATCATCGCCATGCTCTTCATCTGCGCTCACATTTGTCTCCGTATCCTTGAAGGTAATGTCTTTTACCATGGCAAACGGATTGGGATGATGTGCCGGCGCCAGCCACGCCACCTGCGGCTCGAAAGTCCCCGCATCCATCGCCAGGGTGCGCTCGAGAATGCGAGTCGCGATCGGAGCGGCGACGGATCCGCCATGCTCGCCGCCCTGAACCATTGCCACAACAACGTATTTTGGGTGATCGAATGGAGCAAAGGAGCAGAACCAGGCAATGGTATCTTTCTTGCCGTTGGTCGAAGCTTGGGCCGTTCCGGTTTTGCCGGCGACCTCTACGCCCTTCAAGCGCGCCCGCCCCCCTGTGCCGCCATCCTCATTAACGACTTTCCAAAGTCCGCGACGGACCAGTTCGATTTGCTCCGGTGAAAAATCCAGCCGCAAATCGCTATCGATGCGGGGTTCAGCAGGAACGACAGGCTTACGATTTTCATCCAACGCTATCGAGCCGTCTTGATTCAAGACCTTACTAACGAGACGTGGATAATAGGAAACACCGCCATTGGCGACGGTGGCGTAAGCCATCGCCATTTGCAGCGGTGAGGCCAGGACATAGCCCTGGCCAATCGAAACGTTGGCGGTGTAGGCCTGCGACCACCTTTCACGCGGATAGTGGATCGCCATCCACTCCGGTCCCGGCATGATTCCTGGTTGCTCGCCCGTGAGATGAATGCCACTCTCCTTGCCCAAGCCGAGCGCGTTGCCCGTTTGGTCGATCGCGTCGATTCCAGCCGCGTTTCCGTATTGATAGAAAAACGAGTCGCACGAAACCTTGATGGCGTCGGTCAATCCAAGCGTCCCATGGGCGCCGCCTTTCTCTGCAACCCAGCAATGGAAATAATGGTCGCCGTAAGTGACGCCGCCGCTGCAATTGAAACGCGCAGTGGATAGCTTCCGGCGTAATCCTGCCAGCGAAGTCACGATTTTGAAGGTCGAGCCCGGCGGAAAGGTGCTAATCGCGCGATTGACCAGCGGCCTGGCCTCATCCTTCTGCAACCCCGCCCAATCTTTCGCCTTGATGCTGGGAATAAAAGTATTGGGATCGAAGGAGGGGACCGAAACCATTGCCAGCACGTCGCCGTTATTAGGATCGACCACCACTGCAGCACCGCGCGAGACCGCCCGGACCGCTTCCTCGGCGATCGCCTGAATGCGGGCATCAATCGTCAAGTACACATTCGCGCCCTGCATCGGCGGATCTTCTCGCAGCACCCCATCGATTACGCCCTTGGCATTGCGCCGCAGATAGCGAACCCCCGGCCTTCCCCTCAAGTACTGGTCGAATATTTTCTCAACGTTCGATTTCCCATCCACATCGCTCTGATAAAAAGTGAACTTGCGCGCTTCTTCTTTATTGGTGTCATCGGGTGGCCCGACGTAGCCCAGGAGATGGGCCGCGAGCGCGCCATAGACATAAGAGCGCACCGGCTTGATCGCGATGTCAACTCCGGGCAATCCGACGTCGTGCTCGGAAAATTTCGCCATCGTCGGAAAATCAATGTCTTTGATGTAGGTGTAGGGAACTTCCGTGTTGGTGCGATAATGTTTTTGTAATTGGCTGGCGTTGTAATCGCGGGCTAAATCCAGATCGTCGAGGCGTGGAACAATTCCATCGTTCACGACTTTGACGATGTCCGCTTCCTTCAAATCCTTCGGCATCCCGCTTACATTTCCCCGATAGACGGCAAGTGGCGGTTGTCCGTAACGTTGCCGATAGCCCTTGACCATCTCGGGTAGATAGAAATCGACTTCGTAGCTCGCGCGGTTCTGCACCAGAGAAGTGCCATTGCGGTCGCGAATCTCACCGCGAATCGATGGAATTCGCACCGTTGCCTCGGAGCTGCCACGAATCCGAGCAGTCCACTCCGCCCCGCGTGCCACCTGCACCCACCAAAGGCGCGCCGCCAGCGCACCCAAGCCAACCAACATCAGCAGCCCGAGAAATTGCAACCGCAAGAGCGGACTAATTCGCGGCCTGTTCATATGAGTCCTCGCCGCGGAAGATAAGGGTAGGCCGTCGCGCGTGCCAGCCAATGCAACGCCCAAAAAACGAGCGGCGCCATGATCATTGCCAGCAAGCCTGGCCCGCCGATTTGCCACCAGACTTCACGCGAGAAAAAAATGGAGCCGCGCCGGAATGAAAGCATCAGATATTGGCCGAGCAACAGGGCCGAGGTGCAAATGCCGCTCATGATACAATGAACTTCCCAGCGCCCACGCGCAAAAAGCGGCCGCAACCCGTGCATGATTCCCGCCAAAACGGCGTAGAGAAGTATTGACGAGCCAAAGGAAATTTCAACACGTCCGCCGATGATCTGCGCGGTCAGCGCGTCGAGTAAAAAACCGGCCCAGAAGACCAGCACCAGCAGGAGCGGCAGCGGCAAGGCCATGGCTCCGTAAAAAACCAGAACTGGGGTGATGTAAACATGCGCGTTCGACATCCAATCGACTGGCGGAATGAAAAATTCCGCGACCTGGGCGACAAAGACGAGAACCATCAAAATACAAAAGAAAATCATTTGCGACCAACCACGACGAACACGTCCTCCAGTTTTGTTAAATCAACTGCCGGTGTCAGCTGCGCCTGACCATCCAATTCCCGGACCCGAAATTCTTTGACCGTTCCGATCAATAATCCGGGCGGAAACACCCCGCCCACCCCCGAGGTGTAAGCTTTCTGGCCGGGCTGCAAATTCGCCTGTTTCGACAGAAAATTTAAATTCAGCATGGGCGCCACACCACCCGCGACCCGCTCGCCCGTGACGATGCCTTGTTCGCGTGTGCCTTCGACGTTGGAGGCGACGCGGCAATTTTCATCCGAAACCAGGAGAACAATCGTGATGTTTGCACTTACCGTTGTGGTCTTGCCGACCAATCCTTCATCGGTCACGACCGGCATATCGTTCTCGATCCGATCTTCTTTGCCGCGGTTTATCGTAACAGTGCGCCACCAGGTGGAGGAATCGCGCGTTATGACTTCGGCCGGCACCAGTTTGAACACGGAACGTTCGCGATAGTTCAGCGCGTGGCGCAATCGATTCACTTCGTGCTCGACGTCGCGCAAGGCCTGGTTTGTCGCCTTGAGCGAACGGTTCTCCACCCGCAATGAACTATTTTCCGCTTGAAGATCATCAAGCGATTTCAAATTACTCCGCACTGAAGTGATTTGCTTTTGCAAACCGGCGCCAGAACTCAAAAACGGCGCGATGAATTGATAAACGTTCGACTGCAGTTTGCGGGTGCCACCCGCGCCCAGGCTGAGAAGATACCCCAGCGCCGCTACGAAAAGCACCAGCGTAACAATGCTTGTGCGACTCATCTCAACACCAAAGTTCGAAGATCGAACCTGGCGATTGATCCGAACGCCCGAATCCCGGAATTATTGGCGCCACTGCCGATCGGCAGATGCAACCTGGCGCAAAAATTTAAGTTCATTGAGGCATTTGCCCGTTCCTTCCGCGACCGCGCTTAGCGGATCTTCCGCAACATGGACAGGCAAACCAGTTTCCTCGCTCAAAAGTTTATCGAACCCGCGCAAAAGCGCGCCACCACCGGCCAGGACCAGCCCACGATCGACCAGGTCAGCCGACAACTCTGGCGGACAGCGTTCCAATGTGATTCGCACCGAATCGACGATGGTTGAAATCGGTTCCAGCAATGCTTCTCGAACTTCCTGCGAAGTTATTTGCAAAGTTTTCGGCAACCCCGCCACCAGATCCCGCCCTTTTACTTCCACACTGGTTTCCTTGTCGGTGGGATAGGCCGAGCCGATTTTGATTTTGATTTCTTCCGCCGTGCGCTCGCCCACCATCAAATTGTAAGCGCGCTTCATATATTGCACGATCGCTTCGTCCAATTCGTCACCGGCTACGCGCACGCTCCGGCTGAAAACGATGCCGGAAAGAGAAATCAACGCCACTTCCGTCGTGCCCCCGCCGATATCGATGATCATATTTCCCGCCGGATCCTGTACGGGTAGGCCGACACCAATCGCTGCCGCCATCGGTTCCTCGATCAAATAAACCTCACGCGCACCGGCGTGAGTGGCCGATTCGCGGACGGCGCGTTTTTCCACTTCCGTAATGCCGGATGGGACCGCAATCACTACCCGTGGCCGAGCCCGCATGCGCCGCCCGTGCACTTTGGTGATGAAATGCCGGAGCATTGCCTCGGTCACTTCGAAATCTGCGATCACGCCGTCTTTCAAAGGTCGTACCGCCACGATGTTTGCCGGCGTTCGCCCGAGCATGCGCTTGGCTTCGTCCCCCACCGCGAGCACTTTGTTGGTGCCTGCCTGCACCGCCACCACCGAAGGCTCGCGCAAGACAATCCCCTGGTCCTTGACGTAAACCAGGGTGTTGGCCGTGCCAAGATCGATGCCGATATCGCTAGATAACCAGCCAAAAAATCCTTCGAACATTTAATTTAGGAGAAGTTAGGAATTGACTGCGCTGCAAGTTTCGAGCCAGCCAAAGCCGTACGGGAAAACAAAACTCCTGACATTCACTGCTCCCCACCCGTTTCAACGCCCGAAAACGCGTAGAAAGTTGGAACAGAGCCGCCGCACGTCAAGGGAAAGCTTGCTGCGGCCAAGCCGCTGAGTAATGGAGTGTTGCGGTCATCCCGAGCGTGAGTCGAGGGATCTCGTTGCGCCAGCTTTAGGTATCATGGCGGGATCCCTCGACTCACGCTCGGGATGACTCCATCACCCCATGCATCGGATCCTGATCGCCCCGTCCATTCTCGCCGCCGACTTTTCCCGATTGGCCGATGAAGTGCGCCGGGTTGAGGAGGCTGGAGCCGATTGGATTCATTGCGACATCATGGACGGACATTTCGTCGATAACTTTTCCTTCGGCCCCGGAATCGTTGCGATCGTTCGCAAGCTCACAAATTTGCCACTCGACGTCCATCTCATGATCGAGCGCGCCGATCATTATCTACCGCGTTTTATCGAGGCCGGAGCAAACTCGTTCACGGTCCACGTCGAACCGGAATCGAAACACGATGTTGCTAAAACCTTGCAGCAAATTCGCAGCGGGGGCTGTCGGGCTGGTCTGACCCTAAATCCGGCCACGCCGTTTGCCTTGCTGGAGCCATTTCTCACCCAGCTCGATCTCCTTCTCATCATGACGGTACATCCAGGTTTTGGTGGCCAATCGTTCCGCAGCGAACAAATGGAAAAAGTGCGTCGTGCGCGCGATTGGAAGGCGAAAAACAATCCTGCCCTGGATATCGAAGTGGACGGCGGCATTAATCCAGTGACGGCACGCGTATCGATTGAAAACGGCGCCAACGTCCTCGTGGCGGGCACATCCATCTTCAAATCCGAGGACTACGCCGCCGAGATTCGTGCCTTGCGCGGGGAGTAACGCGCTCCCACCAATCTCCGTCTTATTAACATCGGCCTTCAGGCCGGTGAGACAGGCTCCCCGCGAAAGAAGAAACCGTTTAAACGGTTTCGCCCCTGTGCGCGTGTAACACCCAGCTAAAGCAGGGGTGTCAATGAGACGCGCTTCCTACCGCCACAACCGGCTCGGCTTCGGCGCTTGTTTCCGCCATCACTTCGTCAGTTTGCGTCACCCTAACGACTTCCTCGATCGTGGTACTGCCTTGTGCCACGCGGCGCCAGCCGTCCTGCCGCAACGTTTCCATTCCCTCCGCGATGGCGCACTGCTTCAGCTCGCCGCCATCCCGCTTCTGCATGATCATTTTGCGCAGTGGCTCGGTCACGAGGCAGATTTCGTAAATCGCGGCGCGACCTTGATAACCGGTTTGCCGGCATTGATCGCAACCTTTGCCGCGCATGAATTTCGTTCCGAGTTCTTTCAGCGGAAATCCGATTTCGCCGAGATATTCTCCCGGATAATCGACTTTCTCGGCGCACTCCGGGCAGATGGTACGGACGAGCCGCTGCGCAATAAATGATTTCACAACCGACGAGAGCAGGAACGGTTCGACATCCATATCGAGCAAACGCGTAATGCCACCGACGGCATCATTCGTGTGCAGCGTACTGAAGACGAGATGGCCGGTCATCGCGGCCCGAATCGCAATGTCTGCCGTCTCGACGTCGCGAATTTCACCGACCATCACCACGTTCGGATCTTGTCGAAGAATGTG
>QHPP01000305.1 GCA_003219125.1 Verrucomicrobiota bacterium | reverse complement strand
CGTTGCCAATTGTTACCGCTTTCGGGGCGGTATCGACTGGCTGAGTGGCGAGTTCCTCGGAAATATTCAGCGTGCTTCCCGTCGAGGTGGAAGTAGTCGAGGTGCTCGAGACGCCGCCTGTATAGGGATTAGCGACAGTTGCCGATGTCGCCCGCAGTGGCTGGGCCGACGGCGACGGACTCGCGCCTCCAGGTTCCGCGCCGGGCTGTGCTGCGGCACCTGGCTCTGTCAAAGCCTGAACCAGAACCGGAAGAACATCGCCGGCCGAAATGTATCTCAATGGGCGCGTGACCGGTTTTCCAAACTCAACATTGGCGTCAAACTCACGGATTAATTTGCGAATGAACGGCATGTTGATCGGCCGCGTCACGACATGAATGCGGTTGGTACGGGCGTCGGGCGCGAGTTTGATTTTACCCACTATGACCGCTTCTTCGGATAGGCCGGTCGCTCCGCTGATTTCATTTTCAACCGGGACCGGTTGCGGCACGGTGGGAGGCACTCGTACGGAGCGAATTCCAGGCTGGGTCGAGGGTTGACCGCCCTTCTCGAACATATCTTTGAGCATATCGCAGACTTTGGTCGCGTCAGCCCGTTCGAGCTTGATGAACTCGCTCACCACCTCTGCTGGCGCGACGTCAACTTGCGCAATCACGCTCGCCAGCTGCCGAATGATGTCTGCGTTCTGCGTCACCAAAAGACTCGAAGATTTCGGTAAGGCCAGAATATTGATCGAGCCTGCGCTTCCCTGGAAATATGCCATTAGTACTTGTTGAAGCTCCTGCGGGTCCGCGTACTGAAGCTTGAATAAAAAGCTGATAACCGGATTGCCCGCCGGAATATCCGCCAGGTCAGAAAGAATCGGTACCGCTGCCTTTCGAGGATTCTGGCCGGCCCCGACGACTTCGACAATATCCCGGTCTCCCGGAACCACAGAGATCCCGTTCAAGGCGAGGCTCGTCTCAATAATTTTGATCGCCTCCTCGCGAGAAACGTCTTTGGTGATGAAAATGTTCACCTTGCCTTGGACAAAATTGTCCATCACCAGCTTTTTGCCTGTGAGCTGTTCGTAAAGATGCAGCACATCGACCACATCGCTATTTGGAAACTGGAGTCGCACCGTCCCCGGCGCACCGGGAGGGGCCGTCGGATTCGCAGCCACCGGGGTCGCTGCTGCGAGAGCGGGAAATGGCTCGGGCCGGACAGGAGCAACCTGCGCTGAAATAGCCGTGGCAGCCGCAAGTCCGAGCGCAGCGCTGCAGAAAAGTCGATGCACGATGTTATTTATGATGAGCGACCATGCTACTAAATTGAGAACGGCGGGTCAACCTGCTTCGCCCGGCCCAAACCGAACCTTGTTAACTCGAAGTGGACGCGGCGGAGGATACCTTATAAAAAAATGTCATTCTTGCAAATGATTCGCCGTCTTTGCGTTCCAATTTCGAGCTGCGCCGATTTTATCCGCCCAATCGCGCTCGCGCATTTTACCTCGGCGGCGGTAGTTTTTGCATGGACAACTATTTCCTCAATTTCGGCGACACCACTCGGGAAAGAACAGGGCCGCGCGAAGATAGTTGCCCAGATCCGCTCGATCCTAAGCGCGCAACAGAACGCTTGGAACCGCGGCGACATTGACGGATTCATGAACGGCTACGCGCACTCAAGATCGACAATCTTTGTCTCGGAAGATGCCGTAAGACGAGGCTGGGAAACGGTCCGCGCCCGTTACAAGAAGAAATACTCCGATCGCGCGAAAATGGGCTTGCTCAACTTTTCCGATCTCGAGATTACGCCGGTCAGCTCCAATGCAGCAGTCGTCCTGGGTCGCTGGAAATTAAAACGTACAAAAGACCGGCCGCATGGTCGCTTCACCTTAATCTTTCGCAAAAGCGCTGACGGCTGGCGTATTGTCCATGATCACACTTCGGCTGCTGCGCCTGACCATTAAAAATGGGTTACACCGCATTTCCAGGCGTTAAAATTGTAACTGTTTAGCCTCTTAGTTTCTCCAACAGCTTCTCGTGAATTCGATCGAATCCGCCGTTGCTGAAAACAGCGACGATGACTTGCGCTCTGAGCATTGGCACGATTCGATTGATAATGGCATCGGCGTTCTCCTTGTAAAACGCCGGGCGGCCGCTTTCCTGAA
>QHPP01000099.1 GCA_003219125.1 Verrucomicrobiota bacterium | reverse complement strand
CTCCAGAAGCGTCACTATTGGCGATTTTCGTCTCGAACGCAAGAACAATGGTTAAAACTTGATTCCAACTTTTTGCACTTCCGCATAAGGCAAAAGCCAGATCAGCGACTCATCGTGCAGGTCGACCACCTGGATGCGGTTGCCCCAGGGATCGCGAAAATCGCAGCGAAAAGGCGGCTCCAGTTTCAAATCATACTTCTCTTTCACTTTCCTGCGCACCTCATTCAGCTGTTTTTCATCGCGCACGATCAGTCCGAAATGACGGACCCGGTCCGGCTTGATTTCTTCCACTTCGAAAATGGCGAGAAACTGGTGCTCACCCAATTTTAAAAAAGCGTCGCCTTCGCCACCATCCATCTTCTCCAGATTAAAGACGTCTTTATAAAATTTTACCGCCGCTTCTACATTATCCACTTCGATCGCGAGGTGGTTGCATCCATAAACTTGCACGCTCATGAATGCATTGTAACAGAGCTGGAATACCGCCGCGAATATGAAAGATCTCACGCAGGGTTCCGTCACCAAACACCTGCTACAAATGACGGCCTTCCTCGCCATCAGCATGCTGGTGCAGACTCTCTATTTGCTGGCTGACCTCTATTGGGTGGGACGTCTCGGCAGGGAGGCCATAGCCGCGGTCGGCGTGGCCGGCAATTTCACGATGATAGTGCTGGCGCTAACGCAAATGCTCGGTGTCGGCACAACGACGCTCATCTCGCAAGCGGCCGGACGAAAAGATCAACCTCAAGCCGAGCTCGCCTTCAACCAATCCTTCCTCATGTCATTGATGGTGGCGGCAGGGTTGGGAGTCTTTAGTTTTCTTTTGCGCGATTTTTATTGTGAATCGTTAAGCGCGGATGCTGCGACCGCGTCATTGGCCAAGAGTTATCTTCTCTGGTTTATTCCGGGTCTGCTCCTTCAGTTCCCATTGGTAGCTTTGGGATCGGCTTTGCGCGCGACGGGCATCATTAAGCCGACCGTCGGCTTCCAGGTTCTCAGTGTCGTCCTCAATATGATCCTGGCGCCGTTGCTGATCTTTGGCATTGGACCCTGGCCCAGGCTCGGCGTTACCGGAGCTGCCCTGGCAACGTTTATATCAATCCTCGTGGCCGATGTTTTAATGATACTCTATTTCGAGCGAAGCTATCATTACCTCCGGTTCCGTTTCGCGCAGTTCCGTCCGCAAACCAGAATTTGGAATAGCTTACTTCGCATTGGATTGCCGGCTGGCGCGGAGTTCATTCTGATGTCGGTCTATATCATCATCGTCTATTGCATAATTCGCAGCTTCGGCGCAGCAGCCCAGGCCGGATTCGGCGTAGGTGCTCGCGTCATGCAGGCATTATTTCTGCCAATAGTCGCTCTGAGCTTTGCCGTTGCTCCGGTAGTTGGTCAAAATTTTGGCGGACGGCGCGGTGATCGCGTTCGTCGTTCGATCTATTCCGCTATTGGCATCGGTTCGGGAATAATGCTGTTCCTTACAATTGTCGTGTGGTTTTCCTCAACTGCCATGATCCGCGCGTTTTCAAAGGACCCAGCCGTCATCGCTTTTGGCGGCGATTACCTAAAGATCATATCGGTGAATTTTATTGCTGCCGGGATTGCTTTTACTACGTCAAGCGTCTTTCAAGGAATTGGCAACACCTTGCCACCGCTAATTAGCTCGATGACGCGGTTAGTTCTCTTTGCCTTGCCTGCGACATTGCTTTCGCTCCGGCCTGGATTTGAAATCAGGCACGTCTGGTATCTCTCAGTTGGCTCGATTATCTTCCAGGCCTGCTGCAATCTCTTGCTGCTCCGACGCGAGCTGCAACGCAAGCTCGTTTTTCCTGCGGACTTCCCGGAGGGGATTGCCGAACCCGGCGGCGCAATCGCCAGCTAAGTCTGCCCTCGATTAGGCTTGTCCGCGCGCGGTGAAAGGACCGGCGCTATAGGCCTTTGAGCATAGCGCTATTTCGCGCGAAATTCTGTTTATGGCGGGTTCATCACAGCCGCGCGCGATTATTCATCTCGATATGGATTGTTTCTATGCCGCGATCGAAGTGCGCGACCGGCCATCGCTGCGAGGCAAACCGGTTGGGGTAGGGGGCGCGCGCGATCGCCGCGGCGTTCTAACTACTTGTAACTATGAAGCGCGCGCTTTCGGTGTTCGCTCGGCCATGCCCACCTTCATGGCGCTGCAACGTTGTCCGAACCTGATCGTGTTACCAACGCGCTTCGATGTTTATCGGAAAGAAGCAGGAGTCGTCCGGGAAATAATGCATCGCTTTACGCCCCTGGTAGAAACACTCTCGCTCGACGAAGCTTATCTGGATGTTACCGATAATCGACGCCCACCGGGTCCACTGGCCCGCGAAATTCGTGATCTCATTTTTAAGGAAACAAAGTTAACTGCTTCCGCCGGGATTGGGCCAAACAAGCTGGTGGCGAAAATCGCCAGCGAAATCAACAAGCCCAACGGGCAGTACGAAGTAAAGCCCGAGAAGGTTCCGGAGTTCATGGAGCCGTTGCCGGTGCGAAAACTTTGGGGGATTGGCGCGGTTGCAGAAGAAAAACTGGCGCTCGCCGGCGTAACCACGTGCGGCGGCATGCAACGGTTATCCCGAGCGGAGTTGCATGAGCTTTTTGGGAAGTTCGGCAGCGAACTCTACGATCTTTGCCGCGGCATCGATGAACGGCCGGTCGAACCAAATCGAGAAAGGAAATCATTAAGCACTGAAGAGACCTTTGGCAGCGATCTAACAACTCTCGAGCAATGTGAAGAAAAAGTGGGTGAGCTATTTGAGGAACTGGCGGCGGAACTGGCCCAAAAAGAGCCGACCAGACGGATCACCAAGATTTTTCTGAAATTGAAGTTCTCTGATTTCACCCGAACCACCATCGAACGAGCCGGGCTCGTTCCCAACCTCGGCAGCTATCGCCAACTACTCGAAGAAGCCTTTACTCGGACCGGGAAGAAGATTCGCTTGATCGGTATCGGCGTTCGCTTCGCTGAAATAGAACAGGAAGTCGCTCAACTACCATTGCTATAGATGCGACATGAGAAAGCTCGAGTATCGAGCTCGACCCAGTGTTGCACATTTCTCAGCTGGCGCGAGGCGGAACATGGGCATCTATTGCCTGTGCGCCCAGCGGGCTTTAGCCTGCTGAAGACACCAGGCTGGAAGTTTGTTTGCCGCACAGACTTGGAAGTCTATGTTCCATCCAGCGAGGCGCAAAATCGGCATTAATAAAAGGATGGCTAATAGCTGATCATCAGTTGCAGTTTGGGATTGGAAATTATACCGATTCAGGATTCCTTGAGTTAGAACGATGCGCAAAGTAAATACCAACAACATCGAGGAGCTGGTCTGGTCCTCACCGAAGGGCAAATTCGCCGGCGCGGGCAAACAGGTTTCTGAGGCGCTCGGTCGAAAACCATTCTCGACCGATTTAATGGAACGTCATCCGTTCGATGTGGAGATTTGCCGGATTCCACCGGGGAAAGCGGCTTATCCCTATCACACCCACAGCGCGCAGTGGGAGTTCTATCACATCATCTCCGGTCACGGAATTGCGCGCCATCAGGATGGGAAGACATCGATTGAACCGGGTGATGCCTTTATCTTCGGTCCGAACGAGCCGCATCAGCTAATTAATGAGGGCGATCAAGATCTGGTGATGTACGTAGTAGCTGACAATCCTATCGGAGAGTCCGGTTATTTCCCGGATAGTAAGAAGTGGCTCGTTCGCTGCCCCGAACGCGCGATCCTTCGATCGAACCCACTCGATTACTTCGACGGCGAGGAGTAATTCGCGAGAATCAGCTTACTTGGGTTGATAGCGCGAACTGCGCTAGCTATGGAGGGCGGAGCTCTGCGACGCCGCCGCAGGGCTCGCCCTTCCAAGCCTCGGCTTGGGCGAATTCTCGCAAGCTTAGGTCAACCCATGTAATAACCACCGTTCACGTTCAAAACGTGACCTGTGACGTAGGAGGCCATCGGTGAAGCCAGGAAGAGAATGGCGTTCACTATCTCATTGGCCTCGCCGAGTCGTCCAAGCGGTATTTGCTTGATGAAGTTTTGCGTGACTTCGTCCGGCATGCCCTTGCTCATTCCGACATCGATGAAGCCCGGTGCGACGGCATTAACGGTGATTTGATTTCGGGCCAGCTCGCGTGCCGAAACCTTGGTCAGCGCGATAATGGCAGCTTTGCTCGAAGAGTAGTTAGCCTGTCCGAACAATCCGATCTGCCCGCTAACGGATGAGAGATTGATAACGCGTCCACCGTTGTGCAAAACAGCGCCGGCTTTTTGAGTGACATTGAAGGTGCCGATCAGGTTCACACGCAGAACGCTTTCAAATTCCTCCAGCGTCATTTTTTTGATGGTGCGGTCACGAATGATACCAGAGTTATTGACGAGAACATCCAGACCGCCGCGCTTGTCGCCGATCTCCATCATCATGGATTCAATTTGCGCGGGATTACTAACGTCGCATTCGATGAGGAGCGGATCGGCCAGCGTTTGTGCGACGTTTTCGGCGTCCGCTTTGTTTTTGCCCTCCGGGTCGGCAACGTAATTGACCACGCATTTCGCGTTGCGCTCTCCAAAAGCTTTGATTGTTTCGGCGCCGATCCCGCGCGAGCTGCCGGTCACCAGCGCCACTTTCCCACTAAAATCCAAAGGATCTTTCATTTATGATTGTTCCTGCGAAAAACGACGGACCACGAGCGCAATCGGCAGGCCAATCAAAAGCATGTGAACGACGACGGCGGTCACGTCTCTTGAAATGGAATGGCGCGCCTGAGCGAACGCGAGCGGCACGACCAACCAATACATGAAGACGTAGATCGCAATTCCGTAAAGCAATCCCGACGCGACGGCATGCTGGGTTAGAAAACTAATCCGTCGACTACCCGTGTAAAACACCGTTGCCGCCGCAAACGCGATCAAGAAATGAATGGCGAGACCCAATCCAGCCGTCGCCAATCCTCCTTCGAATGATTGGGAACCGAGCAATCCGCTGGCGATCCCCTGTAGCATTCGAATTGATCCTATGCCTTTGAGCTCCGCGATGACAAATGCGGAAGTGATATCCAGAATTCCCGCGATTAGACCCGCAATCGCAATTGCCGAGATAGTCCGTGATTTTCCACGCGATGGATTCATGTAAGGTTCCGCTACTAGGCTAGAATGCCATTGCCCGTCAAACGATTACCGTTAGACTTTTTGCTTTTAGGATGGCTTCACCGATTCGCATTCTTACCGCGGTTCCGATCTGTGACGGGCACGACAGTGCGATTAATACCATTAATCTCGAATTTATCCGCCACGGAATCGAAGTCGTTTACCTCGGATTTCATCGTTATGTCGGCGATATCGTGCGCGCAGCTATTCAAGAGGACGTGGCCGCAATCGGGATCTCCAGTTACAACGGTGGGCACATCGATTTTTTTGCGGATGTGGTTAGCCAGTTGAAAAAGAAAGGCGCCAGCGACATCGCGGTATTCGGCGGGGGCGGCGGCACGATCACGCACGACGACGCCCGGCAAATGAAACGCAAAGGGGTCGACGAGATTTTCTTTGCCGGCACTTCGCTCGCCGAGATGGCGAATTATGTGAAGAAGCATTATGGCAAAAGGAAAAAGCGCCGCGTAAAATCAGAACCCGATCTCGTCCTTGCGCGGAGATTGACCGACCTCGAAGAGGCGGCTTCGAGAGGAAGAAAACATCGACCATCAAACGATGTCAGTCCGGCTCGGACCAAACATCGAACATCGAACGTCATTGGCTTCACAGGACCAGGCGGCGCCGGCAAAACGACGTTGATCGATGAATTGGTTTTGCGTTTTCTGCAGTGCCAGCCGAAAACGCGTATCGCAATTTTATCTCACGACCCGAGTGTGATCGGCGAAGGCGCCTTGCTCGGTGATCGCGCCACCATGATCAATTCGCAGGACGATCGCGTGTTCATGCGCAGCATGGCCACCCGCGGTCAGGCCGGAGGACTTTCGCCCGCGACCGAAAGCTGTCTCGCGCTGCTGGCTCGTTCCGGATTCGACCACGTCATCATTGAAACCGTCGGGACCGGCCAGGAGGCGCTGCCTTTTCGGAATAAACTGGTCGATCAAACCATCCTGGTAATGAATCCGGATTACGGGGCGCGCTTGCAGTTGCAAAAGATTGTTATGCTCGACGTCGCAGACATTGTGGTGGTGAACAAAACCGATCTGGAGCGGGCCAAGGCAGCGTTATCCGAAATCGAGCAGCGATTGATGCAGAACAAGCGCAAACAGGAAATCGTGGCCACGGTTGCGAAACGCCATCGCGATCCTGGCGTGGATGAATTGTTCGAGTTAATTAAGTAGGAGAACACTTGAGCAATTTTTTGTCATGTCGAGCGAAGTCGAGACATCTCTGATTTTTATGGTTACAGATCCTCGACTTCGCTCGGGATGACAGGAATGCGGAAGAAAAGCTATGAGCAAACTTGGAGCAGTCGTTGAAGCAGTCGAAAAGCACGGGCGTTTCGTGCTTGAACAGGTCAAACGGGCGCGAAGTGATGAGAAATTCGCGCAGACGGTGACCGAGCGCTGGAACAAGGTCAAAACGGAAATCCCGATTGCAAAAGCGCCGACCGGATTGCCTTTGCCGCGCCTGGCCTTGCCCGAGATCGACGAGCCGGGGGAAATCGCGCGCTATCTTTTTGGCGATGGTTTGCCGGGTGAATTCCCATATCTCAACGGTGCCTACCGCGAGATGTATCTCGAGCCATTGCGCGAGATCGAGAGCTTCGAGAAAAACGACGAAGCTGTAGCGGCGCGCGTGTCGCGCGCAAAAAAACCGGAGCGGCCGACACGGCCGCTGCTACAGGAGGAACCGACTCGTTTGTTTTCCGGCCTGATGCTGGCCGAGGACACGAACAAGCGTTTCCATTTCTTGAGCGCGCATCAGCGCTCGAAACGACTCAGCACTGCCTTCGATGGCCCAACCCTCTACGGAATCGATTCCGATGCCGACGGCGTCTTCGGCAAGATTGGCGAGGGTGGCGTCGCGGTCGACACGGTGGAAGACATGGTACGGCTCTACGATGGCTTCGAGCTCGGCGCACCGAATTTTTCCGCATCGATGACGATCAGCGGCCCGGCGCCGATCATCATGGCGATGTACATCGCGGCGGCGAAACGCCGCTTCGGCGTAAAAGTGGTGCCGAATCTG
Organism: Verrucomicrobiota bacterium; assembly: GCA_003219125.1. Taxonomy (GTDB): domain Bacteria; phylum Verrucomicrobiota; class Verrucomicrobiia; order Chthoniobacterales; family UBA10450; genus AV69. Next base: position 1,659 of record QHPP01000099.1, on the reverse strand, counting down.
CGCGGTACTATTCAGGCCGACATTTTTAAGGAAGTCCAGGCTCAGAACGAAACGATCTTTCCGACGGAAGCGTCGCTGCGTTTTCTTTGCGATATGATCGAATGGACAACCGCGAACATGCCGCGCTGGTATCCGGTTTCGATCAGCGGTTATCACATCGGTGAGGCGGGGTCGACGCCGGTGCAACAAGCGGCCTACACGCTGTCCAACGGTTTTGCTTACGCCGAAATGCTCAGCGCGCGGGGCGTGCCGGTCGATCAGTTTGCACCGCGGCTTTCTTTCTTCCTCGATTGCGGGCTCGACGTCGAATACATCGCGCTCTCGCGGGTTTCGAGAAAAATTTGGGCGATCGGGATGCGTGACGTCTTTGGGGCGAACGCTCGTGGGCAAATGTTCAAGCTGCATACGCAAACGAGCGGACGCTCGCTCATCGCGGCCGAGTTCAAGAATAACCTCACCCGCACCGCGGCGGAATTGATGTTGGCTTACATGAATGGCACCAACTCGTGTCATTCAAACAGCGCCGACGAACCATTTACCACGCCGAGTGAAGAATGGATTCGTCTTGCCGCGCATGGACAGGCCATCCTCCTCGAAGAATCCGGAATCTTTAAGCACACCATGAACATGTTGAGCGGCTCGCCCGGGATGAAAGCGGTCGAGCGCGCGGTGGAAAAAGCGATTCTCGATGAATTTCGTGAGATCGAATCGCTCGGCGGCGTGCTCGCGGCGGTGGAGAATCGCTATCAGCGCAGTCAGATCCAAAATGCCGCCCACCGTTACGAGCAACAAATTTATGATGGGACACGTCCGATTGTCGGATTAAATCGCTACCGTAACGGCGCGGATGAGATGCCTGAGATCGAGTTGGCGCGCACTCCCCGAACGAAACAAAAATTGCAAGTCGAGCGCCTGAAGAAGTTCAAAAAGAAAAACGCGAAGAAATCGAAGCACGCGCTGGATAAATTGAGCGCGGTAGTCGAACGAGGTGCAAACTGTTTTCCTGCGTTATTAGAAGCGGTGGAAGTTTGTTCGCTCGGTCAAATCACCGGACGCTTGCAGGAAATCGTCGGGCGTTTTCGCCCGATGGTGTAGCCGGACGTTAGCCATCCTGGCTGACCCGGCAGTCAAGTTTCCAGCTTGGCCTCTCCAACTCGACAGCCTGGAAGGCTGTCGTCCAAGTCAGGCTGGAAGCCTAACTTCCGCTATTTCTTCCCGACACGCTTCAGCTTCATTTTCTCGCGATAAAACGCGAGACAGCGCGGATCGGCGACGTGCACAGTTTTCATCGAGACGATAATATCGTTGCCAGCGAAATTGATCGTGCCCGTCCCGGTATTGCCCTGACTATCCTTCCAGGTAAACTCAGCGGCGTTTCCGTTGACTTTGCCTGCGCCAGTCGCATCAGGGGTGGCGCCGTGGCCGTCGGAATAAGCCGCATCGAATGCGATCTCGAGCGCGCTGTCGCTCTGATGAACGCTGAACTCAAACACGCCTTGCCCATTCAGAAATTTCTTGTCCACGAATTCGCCATCAAACTTCGCTGGTCCCGCGGCCATGACCGTTGTGATCGTGGCCAGGGCGATTATTACGAAAGGGAATGGATACTTTTTCATACGCGACGATTCAAACAGATAGCTTCAGAAAAATCGATAGATC
>QHPP01000098.1 GCA_003219125.1 Verrucomicrobiota bacterium | reverse complement strand
ATGGAAGCATGCGTCGGAATTGGTGGCCCGATTCTCGGTTCAGTGGCCGCCGCCGCGTGTCACGCGCTCGGTCTTGTCCTTGATTATCCCCTTTTGATCGCGCTCGCCTGGACGGCTTATTTTCTCAATCTCTTCAATCTCACGCCGGTTGGCATGCTCGATGGTGGCCGCGTCGTGACCGCGCTCTCGCCCTGGCTGTGGTTGCCGGGATTCGCCGCTCTTGGCTGGCTGGCCTGGACACATCCGAACTTCATTGTTTGGATACTACTGTTCGCGTCGCTCCCGCGAATCTTCTCGCTCTTCCGCAAACGCACCGCGGAAGAACAACGTTATTATGAAGTCGCGTGGCCGCAGCGCTGGTTGATGGCGGCGATGTATTTCGGTCTCATCGGCGCGCTCGTTCTGGGCATGCACGTTTCTCACCTGCAATTGATGGAGCGCGTACACTCCGCGCGCCAGAAATACCAGCAAACATTCCCCCAAGCCGAATAATGAGCGTCCGGCGGGCGATATGTTGAAATTCGATTGCGTCAGCCGCCCTCTTTTACCGACTGCTGCGATTGCGCTGCTTGCTTTTCAACGATGAGGGTCTTGATGAAATTCTGGGCTGTCGTCAGGTCGCCTTCTGTCGCCGAAAGGTAAAGGCTCGTCGCTTTCACTCTGTCGCCCGCGGCTATGGCTTTGACGATTTCTGCGTGTTCTTCTGGTTTTAATTCTCGCTTCATTGGTATTGAAGGACTGAGCCACTCCTCAACACGTTCGTCCACCGGTTTAATCGTTTCGTCGCTGATTCCCTTTGAATCGGGGGTCAAGCCGGTGAAGTCTCCCCTCCCTTGTCCCTGGGGGAACGGCGGCCACGAAAACAGAGCGAACACGCCAACATCGAACACCGCGAAGCAGGACCACCGGACAATTGACTACTGACCACAGGACTCCAGGTCTTGTTGCCACGTGGTCTCACGCCCAGCATCGACGGCGTCAAGGAGGCGATGAGGAATACGAATACGAGGGAATAGTTAGAGATCCTTCGACTTCGCTCAGGATGACAAGAAGAGGGTCGCTCAGCAATCGACAATCGGGAATCAATTAATGCGCCGCGTCCTGGCAGAGTTTTTGAAACGTTGGATCGCTGCGCAAGACGTCCCACGTTGGATCGAGCCTTAAGAGCGCTGGCGTAAGTGGCGTCGCGTAAAGGGAACTCTGATACGGGATTTTCAGGAGGTGCGTGAGGATTGAAATAGCGCGAGCGTTATTGCCAAAGCTGGCATCGATCAAGGCCATGTTCTCTTCGGCGCCCGGGCGTCTGATCGCGTCGTTGTGCCCTAGTTTGCTCACTCGCTCCACTTCATTATCGGCGGAGGTCTTGTCACCGAGGATGGCATATGCTCTGGCCAGATATATCGCAGGGAAATCGTTATCCGGTTGATTTTGGCAAATCACTTCGAGAATCTTGCGCGCTTGTTCGGCACTATCTTTTGCTCCCGGGATATCACCGGCGAGAAGCCGAGAGGAAGCCAGAAACTCCTGGAATATGGCGAGCTCCATCTCAGAGCCGAACTGGAACTGAGCGAACCGCGTCTCGAGTAACTGAACCGCCTCGCGGTAATTTCGCTCGAAAATCAGTTGCTCCACTTTCTGGGCCACTGCTTCGTAAGAGGGAGTAAGTGCGTTCACCTCTCCGAGATACTTGGCGGCCTCCGTGAGATTCCCTCGCGCGTGATAAATGCCCGCTTTCGACGCCAACAGATCCGGGTCATTCGCCCGAATTTCCAGCGCGCGATCATACAGCTTTAAGCCATTATCGAACTGTCGCAGATCGCCGTAATTATCCGCCGCTTCTGTCAGCAATTCCGCATTGCGCGGATCGAACGCAAGGGCTTGATCGTAATAGGCGACAGTTTTCTCCCACTTTCCCCGGTGTTGCGCGATTTGGGCAAGGGCCGCCGGAATTTCGCTGCTGCTGGGCAACATCTTTCCGACACGCGAGAAGGTCGTCCTGGCGGCATCGTAATCGTGTAGCTCAGAATACTGGTACTGCGCCAATGCCAACAATGTTTCAGGTGAATCCGGCTGCAGCTTCCGGGCCGTCTCGAGGGCGCGTTTGGCCGCTTCCATCGAATCTCCGAAGGATGGATACAACCTGGAATGCGCGCGCGAAAGTCTGCCCCAGGCCAGCCCGAAAGCCGGATCGAGATGAACTGCGCGTTTGTAAAAACTGATCGCCTTTTGCGTAGAATAAACAGAGTCGATGCCTTCACCTTCGGCTGCGAGGGCACGCAAATAAGCATCGTAAGCATCGGGATTGCTGGTCGGCTTGCCGGCGAACACCTGTTCTGCGCGGCCGCTTAACTTTGCCTGCAATGAACGGGCGATTGATTTCGCGATATCACTTTCGACTCCAAAGATGTCATTCAGCTTGCGATCATAGATTTCAGCCCAAAGATGTGAGTCATGGTCAACCCTGATTAACTGCACGTTCACCCGCACTTGCTCAGCCAGCTTCTGCACGCTGCCTTCGAGCACGTGCGTGACGCCGAGCTGTTTCGCGATTTGCGAGAGGTTGCCCGGCTTACTCTGATACTCCTGAGTCGAGGTGCGCGAGATCACTTTCAGGTCGGCAATTTTTGCCAGCCGCGTCATGATCTCATCCTGAATACCCGTCGCAAGGTAGGCATTCGCCTTATCGTCGCTCAGATTTTCGAACGGCAGAACGGCAATTGATTTCCCGGACGACTCGGTTCGCGAGCGGGTCCCGAACGAACCGGCGTAGCGTCCGACAAAAAATAAGCTGATCGCTAACGCCACGCCGGTGATGATGATGTAGATCCAGAGACGACTTGGCGAACCCTTTCGCTTGGCCTCTGCAGATTCCATTCTCCTCACGCCTTTAGTTTCATTGCGCTGGAGTAATTGAGCTTCGCGCAAAAACTTTTGCCACTAGCGCCTGAAATCGCGGCTCTTTCTGCAAGGGATCGAGCATTGGATCGACTTTGAGAAAGATGACGTCGAGTCCCGCTCCTTCCCGGTAGCTGCGTTCCAGCCATTCGATTGCTTTATCCTTCTCTTCCAGCGCCATGTACAGAACGGCGTAGCTGTAAGATGGGACGTAGCGATGCATTCCGATCTGCGACAGTTGTCCCAAGATCTTTAATGCTTCATCCCGCTGCCCTAGTTTTGCATAAGCTTGGCCGAGCAGCGCGAGAACGAAGGGATCGTCATCCAATTCGACAGCCTTTTTATATTCCGCCAATGCTTCACGCAAATTTCCTTTCAGTTCCAACGCTTCGGCGAGATTCCAGTGCGTGTAGTAAAACCGCGGATCCAGGTCGATTGCTTTGTGGAACTGTTCGATCGCTTCATCATAGCGTCGGGCTACGAGATAATCGGCCCCAAGATCGGCGGTGATGATGACCGACAATGGATCTAGTTCGAGAGCGCGTTTTCCTTCTGCGATGGCGCGATCAAACTGACTAACGGCCAGCAAAGGCCCATCTCCAAACCAATGGTGCGCCGTTGCGTAATTCGGATTCAACGCAATCGCGCGCTCAAATTCCCTGATCGAGCCCGCAAAATCGAAATGATGGACACACAGACTGAATCCCAGTGTTGTGTGTGCTTCGGCCAGGGTATCGTCGATCTCCAGAGCTTTCTTCGCTGCTGCCTCGGCCAGCGGAAAAGAATCCTGCGGCCGCGCAGCCCCAAAACCAGAGAGAAGAATATAAGAATCACCGAGCCCCACATAAGCCAGCGCATAGCCCGGATCTTTCTCGATCGCCTGTTTAAAATAATCGATCGCTTTTTGAAGGTCAGGTCCGGTGCGTTTATTCCAAAAATATCTTCCCTTCAGATATAGCTGGTACGCCTCGGTATTTTGGGTCGGCTCCATGGAAATCGCATGTTGCTCCGCCCCCGTCAGCTTGGCCTGAAGTTTGTCGGCTACCTTTGCCGCAATCTCGCTTTCGACCGCGAAAATATCGATCAATTTACGATCGAAACTTTCTCCCCAGAGATGGGCATCAGTCGCGGCATTGATTAACTGCACGTTCACGCGCACCTGGTCCTGGGACTTTTGCACACTGCCTTCGAGAATATTGGCAACACCAAGCTGTTTCGCGATCTGCGGCAAATCATTCGGCGAACTTTTGTAACGCTGGGTTGAAGTGTGGGAAATCACCTTCAAGTCCGAGACTTTTGCCAGGCGCGTCAGAATTTCGTCCTGAATTCCCTCGGCGAAGTAAGCGTTTTCCGGATCGCGACTTAAGTTTTCGAAGGGCAGGACCGCAATCGATTTTGCCGGCACATTCCCGATCTTATTTTCGTTAGGCGCAGTATAACGGCCGAGAAAGAATAATCCCGCCGAGAGCAAACCGGCGGAAATCACAACATAAATCCACGCGCGACCGCGGGATCTCCCTGGATAGACCCGATCGGCTTCTTCCGTTCGCTTAATGCCTCCCGGTGTTAACTCAAAGGCCCAGGCGATGACCAAAGCGATAGGAAATCCGACTACGATCAACAGCACTACCAGACGCACGCCCCAATTCGGAACTTCGAAAAATGGAAACACCTGGGTTGCGACCTGGATCAACAACCAACCGACAACAGCGTAGCCGACGGCGACCTTGTAAACATTGCGCCGCCTCAGTTCAGCGAAGAAGTTGCTACTCATTGCCGCTTTTCCAAGCGAACTGTCTCTCACAGCCAGCCTTTGCGCTTGAACCAGGCGTATGGACGCACCGCGGAGATTATCATCAGGATGATGGCGAAGGGATATCCTGCCGCCCATTTCAACTCCGGCATCAGCTCGAAATTCATTCCGTAAATGCTCGCCACCAGCGTCGGCGGCAGGAAAACCACCGCCGCGATCGAAACAATTTTAACGATTCGGTTCTGCTCGTTGTTGATCATTCCAAGAGTCGCATCGAGCACGAAGCTGACTTTGCCGGCGAGAAAGGTGGCGTGATCACTCAAGGAATTCAGATCTGTCGCCACCGTCTTTAGATGCGCCAACGCCTCCGCGGCTGCTGGAGTATCTTTCTGAGTCTCGCGAAAGTAGGCAACGAGCCGGGTAAAACTGACGAGACTTTCGCGTGCACGAGAGACAAGATCACTGTTCAAGCCGATTCGCCGCAAAACTTCCACGAAATCACGCTGCGCGACTTTACCGGCCTGAACGCGGACGGAGGATTCCGTTGTCCTCGCGCTCGTAGGATCTGCATTGAAAACCTCCAGGGAGATTTGGTCGAGATGGGCGCCCACGCCTTCCAAGATATCGGCGATACGCTCGATGATGGCATCGATGAGGCCCGCTAAGATGTCATAGCTTGTCCGGTAGCTCGTAAGGTTCGCTTCACGTCGGGCGCGAAACGCCTGGAATGCCCTCGGTGTCTCATAGCGAAGCGTGACCAATTGCTCGGGCATTAGAATAAATGTGACCGCAGCGCTCTCCGGCCGCTCGATCTGCGCCTTAACGAGGACAGTCGCGGTCAGGTAAAGAACGTTGCCTTCCTTATAGAGACGACTCGACAATTCGATCGCCTGCATCTCTTCCCGGGTGGGTATGTCGAGACCGAGCGCCGCCTCCAGCACTTGTTCCTCTTCCGGCGTCGGTTCGCACAAATCGATCGATACCGCCCGCCGGGTGAATTCGGAACATTGAGCAGGATCGGGCAGCTCAAGAGCGGACTCACCGGGGGTGTAGAACGTAATCACCTCGAGAGATTGCCGTGATGATTGTCCCGCTGCAACAACCGCCCGACCGCAATTGCTCTTCTCTGAATCCCGACGAGCGCAAGCATCCGAATTTGCCAAGCAAGCGCCGATGCGGATTGTCGAGCAGCCCTGGGGTGCTCGCGCAGTATTCATGAGTATGAAACCGTCTTTGAACTGGCTCCTGATTTTCGCGCCAATTGCATTCGCGCTTCGCTTTTGGCCGGGCCAGGCTCACCCGACTGCACTCTTCGTCTGCTCGGCCATCGCTATCATTCCCGTGGCGGGTTGGATCGGGCGCGCCACGGAAGAACTGGCGGCGCGGGTCGGCGAAGGGCTGGGCGGACTGTTAAATGCTACTTTCGGCAACGCAGCGGAGCTGATCATTGCCGCCATTGCGCTTTCCAAAGGGCTGACCAATGTGGTGAAAGCTTCGATTACGGGATCCATCGTTGGCAACATCCTGCTCGTCCTGGGACTATCCATTCTGCTCGGAGGATTGAGGCACAAAGAGCAAGTGTTCAACAAGACGGGCGCCCGTACCTCGGTGATTTCGCTTTCGCTCGCCGCGATTGCCCTCGTCATCCCCACCGTCTTTCACTTCGCTGCCAGCGGGAGCCCCGGTGGCTGGAGCCCTGTGATGGAACGCCAGCTCTCGTTAGGTATTTCTGTCGTGCTATTTATTACCTACTTCTGCCTGCTCGCATTTACTCTCAGGACGCATAAGCATTTCTTCGGCGGCGCGGAAGCGGAACCGAAAGAAAGGGCAGAGCGATGGACGAAGAGTAAGGCGGTAGTCGTCCTTTTGATTGCGACCGGGGTTGTAGCGCTTCTTTCGGAGTTTCTAGTCGGAACCATTGAAAGCGTACGCGCGTCAATCGGGGTCACGGAAGTTTTCGTGGGGGTAATCGTCGTTGCGATTGTGGGCAACGCTGCGGAGCACTCCACCGCCGTCGTAATGGCGTTGAAAAACAAAATGGACTTGAGCGTCGGCATTGCGATCGGCTCAAGCCTGCAGATCGCGCTCTTTGTCGCGCCCCTGCTCGTTTTCCTTTCCTATTGTTTCGGACGGCCCATGGATCTCGAATTTTCTCTGCCCGAAGTCTTCGCCGTGGTTGCGTCGGTTTACATCATCTTTCAGATCAGCGGAGACGGGGAAACGAACTGGATTGAGGGCGTGCAGCTTCTTTCGGTCTACCTTATCCTGGGCATCTTGTTTTTCTATCTGCCCGAACCTTTCGCGAGACATTAACCGTTTTATCCAGAAGCTCCAACCGCGTTAGGGTTTCGTTAGTCACTTCTTTTTTAAGACCAATTGCTGAGCGAGGACCGAAGCACGCGCTTCGCCCGATCGTTAACCCGGATACTTTGGTCCACGCTGTCCGCGGCTCTTCGCTCCTCCCTGGTGTGTTCCTTACTTCACAAACACACCGACGAAGAATAGCGCTATTTCGAAGTCGCTCCAGGTCGGCTTGGCTAATGCCGCCGATGTAATCCGAAATACAATCAACACTCCGCCAAACTATGGCTGGAGCCGGGTAATGTAAGTGCACCAGTTTGCGAACCCCGTGCGCGCAATATCCGGCGTGTACTCCGTCGCCATCCAGGTCACACCGTCGGTATCGATGGCCGCAGCAGAGTAATCACCCCAACGCGCCACTCCGTTTCCGCCGAACTCAGGATATCCACTGAAACCGTCTTCCGGCTCGTTTCCTGCGCGGGCAATCTGAATACCGCCAACGCTCGTGTTATTGACCGGGACGAAAGCGGCGCTCGGGTAATCATTTGGTCCAACGAGTGTGAAAACGATCCCCCCCTTCTGCTGCGCGTTCACCGCGATAGCGGGATAAAGCAAGCTTGCGCCAGGCTTGGAAACAACTCCCTGTGTGACCAATGTGGCCGTGAAAAACGGTCCATTAATCTTCGGACTAAAAGCAAAGTAGTCGCACACGATTCGTGGCGCACCCGCTGTATCGAGCATCTGCGAGGAAAGTGTCGCCCAAAGTCGACCTGAGGAATACGTCGCCGAAATAACACGAAAACTGCCCGAGTCGAGTTTCTCCACAGGCTCGTTCAATGACTCGCCCAGAGGATGAAATCCCTTCTTCTGTACCGCCGCGAACGTCGGGAAATGGAACGGCTGCACCTCGACCACTATCGCACTCAAATCCAAATTCGGCGTCGCGGAGTCGAGCGAACTGGTGTTGGTCAACGCCCAGATCGCCAGCGTATGTTCGTTGGTCATTACGAAGTGTGAACTGACAAAAAACTGTGTGCCACCGTTCGCGAGCAGCGGCCCGCCGCCGGGTGGCGTATACGCGGGAAAAACCGTAAACTCAAATCCAGACGAGAACGGTAGCGGGAAACGGACGACTCGTGGAAAACTACCGCCGGCTCCGTTAATCAGGTCATTCTTGGAAATTGCCAGGATGGCGGCATCGATAAACCCGTCGATGTTACCATCAGGGGTGATATTGAATTCGTTGATGCTGATGTACAGGCCATAATGATCGACGGCAAAATGCGGAAAATCAGGGATACGCGGCCCGCCCTGATCGGGTTCGTGTGCCAGCGTGGTATTCAGAGTATAAATGGAATAGGTCCCGGTAGGATCAGAGGTCTGGCTGACCGCCAGGTACAGTCGACTCTGCTGAAGCGGTAAACCAGTGGCGGTGTTGAGCTGTGCCCAGGCGACGACAAACCACCGTTGCGTTTCTGGATCAAACAACGCGACTGGGTCGCCCGGGAAAACGCCGTTAAAGCCGGTGGTGCGGTTAATTCCAGGTGGCAAGCCAAAAAATTCAGATAAGGCAAGCGGTCGTGGGAGCAGCTGAACTCCGTTGGTATCGTAGACATTCAGCGCTGAATTTACTGCCTCTAGAACCAAACCATTGCCGACTGCGAGTCCCTGATCCGGGGGTTCTGTGGAAAACTGATTGCCGTTTCTGGCGGTCCGCTGTTGGAGGTGCGTCAAGCCGGTGAAACCTCTGAATGAAGGTGTAGCCGCTGCTTCGGGGGCTAAAGGCGCCGCCGGGGCTCGATCGACGACCGGGCCGGAGTCATGAATGGGCGGCCGTAATGCATCCTTCCGGTGCGTTTGTATCTCGGCGCCAGCTGAGGAGACTGCCGAAGTCGGCGCACTGGCCAATTGGCTAATATTGACGCTTGGACCTCGAACCAAGTCACCGGTGATATTTCGCCCGGTATATTTTCCTGGTTTCGCCAGCGGTGGAGTCCCCTGTGCCAAAAGAATGCATACAGGCAACAGAACCAAAGCGGCAAAAACTGACGCGCAGACGCGACGATTATTTGAAATAACGTGAATTTTCATAAGTAATGGTGATCCCTGTCTAAGAGAACAGCCTGATCAATGAAAAAGGTCAATCTTTTTCCCACCTTTTCCGAAAATTGTTCGGACGAAATCAGTCCCCACCGGCATTCGTCACTAATTTTTGAAAGCGCGGATCGTTGCGAATCGGATCCCATTCCCAGCGGTGCTTCAGATCGTTAACCGTGATGCTGTAGTCAACGCT
>QHPP01000343.1 GCA_003219125.1 Verrucomicrobiota bacterium | reverse complement strand
TCGGTTCGCGACTTCTCTGGAGAGCGCCTGAGTAAATATCTTTACGGCGCCCTTCGTGGCCGAGTAGGCGACAGGGCCGGGCACCAGGACACGCTCACCCACCGACGAACCAATCATGATGACACGACTGCCGCTCTTCATGTGCTTTAGCGCCGCCTGCGTCGCGATGAACACACCGCGGATGTTGATGTCGAGCACGCGATCCATCTCTTCCAGCGTCGTCTCCTCAAACGTTTTCGGAATGGCAGTGCCGGCATTGTTTACGAGAATGTCGAGGCGGCCGAAGGTCGCCACAGTCTTCTCGACCGCTGCTTTGCCCGCGTCGGCATCAGTGGCGTCCGCCTGGATCGCGATCACCTTTCCGCCGGCGCCTTCAATCTCCTTGACCACCGACGCGGCCGCATCGGCACCTTTCGTGTAGGTGATGGCTACCTTCGCCCCATCTGCAGCCAGGCGTCTGGCGATTGCGGCACCAATGCCGCGGGAGCCGCCCGTAATCAGTGCAATCTTTCCTTCCAGTTTCCTAGTCATTGTCTTTCTCCTCAATGATGTTTGTGGTTAATTGTGTATCGACTGGTATAAAACTAAACACTGGACAAAAGCGTGTCAAATGATTTATTTACCTATCGGTATGAAATCAGAAACTGCTGCGGCGCGGCCCGGTCGACCGCGTTCCTTCGATCCGGACGAAACCCTGGAACGCGCCATGCACGTTTTTTGGGCCAAAGGTTACGAAGGCGCTTCGCTCTCTGACCTCACACGGGCCATGCGCATCAATCGGCCTAGTCTTTACGCTGCTTTTGGCAACAAGGAGCAGCTCTTCCGAAAAGTTCTCGATCGCTACATGGACGGCCCGGTCGCCTATTTTGGCAAAGCTCTGGCGGCACCGAAGGCGCGGGATGTGGTCGAAGAAATATTCCTTGGCACGGCCAGGATGGCGGATGATCCGAGGATCCCGGCAGGATGCCTTATGGTTCAAGGCGCGCTGGCCTGCGGAGATGCCTCCGTTCGGAAGGAAGCAGCCGCGCGGCGCGCCGCCAGCGAAGCGGCGTTGCGTCATCGGCTTCAACGAGCAAAACGGGAAGGCGATCTTTCGAAAAATGCTGACCCAGCCGAACTGGCCAGTTATGTGATGACCGTCGTGCGAGGAATGGCAGTGCAGTCAGCCGGCGGCGCCAGTCGGGATCAACTACGGCAAGTTGCGCAAATGGCACTGCGCGCGTGGCCGAAGCGTTAGGTCGATCATCCTATTGCCACCAAAGAGGCGCCCATCGCGGTGCCCAACCGCCCCGGTCCTCGGTAGCGATATAAGTAGCGATTGGGGTCGGAAGATTGCCAGGCATATGTGTTTCTCGGTTCGCTTCTGGTTTCGGCGTCACACGGAAATTTAAGCTGCGACTGAGTGGTTCGCCATCGGGCAGAGGGCGGAATTATTTTTAGGTCAGCCTTCGCGACTACGCAGCACGCTCGGATTTCGTTGAGGAAAGGGCCGCTGTCCCAGACGCGAGCGCGCTCCGGACGAGAGGAGCAACACGCGTCCCAAGCAGCTCGATCGCGTGCATGAGTTTGGCGTGAGGCAAGGCCGCAACGCTCATTTGGGAAGGTGAGACGGGAGATGCCGCCTAACGATTCATGGAGGCGCAGGATTTTTTCCGCGACCGTTTCCGGATCGCCCACGATGAGCGCCCCGGTCGGTTCGAGCAGGGCGTCGTACTGTGCACGGGTGACTGGCGGCCAGCCGCGTTCCTTGCCGATCTCAGAAAAGCTTCGCGCATAACCGGGAAAGAATTCATCGGCCGCCTTCGCCGCGCGGTCGGCCACGTAGCCTAACGAGTGGATGCCCACCTTGAGCTGGTCTGGAGAATGGCCGGCACGCCGACCGGTCCAGCGGTAGCGGTCGATCAGCGGCCGAAAACGGTGCGGCTCGCCCCCAATGATCGCGACCATCAGCGGTAGTCCGAGGGTGCCGGCGCGAATAAAGGAGCCGGGTGTGCCGCCGACACCGAGCCAAATCGGTAGCGGGTTCTGCAACGGGCGGGGATAAACGCCCTGCCCCGTAAGCGGAGCGCGATGCTTACCTGACCAATGAACATGCGTGTTTTCGCGAATTTTCAGAAGTAGCTCGAGCTTCTCGGCAAAGAGCGAATCGTAGTCAGCGAGATCGAGCCCGAAGAGCGGAAATGCTTCGATGAACGAGCCGCGTCCGGCAACGATCTCCGCTCGTCCGTTCGAAATTAGATCAAGTGTCGCGAACTCTTGAAAGACGCGCACGGGATCAGCCGCGCTCAGGACAGTGACGGCGCTGGTTAATCGGATACGGCGTGTTCGGGCGGCGGCGGCGGCAAGGATTACAATCGGGGCGGAGTCAAGGAACTCGCGCC
>QHPP01000097.1 GCA_003219125.1 Verrucomicrobiota bacterium | reverse complement strand
TGAGGCGGGTACGCCCTACACCGTCCGTTACGAAGCGGTGAGCGCTATGCTACTTAATGAGTTTCTAAAAGAGCATCACAAGGTAGTCGAGCAGCAAGCGGTGGTCAGCGAATTGAAGTCGATCGTGACACGACAACAAAAGCAAATCGACACGCTTAACGCCAGTTTACAAAGAGTAAGCGATCAAGTTCAAACAAGACAACAGACACTCCTCGCTGGCGATTAAGAAAAGACAACCAATCGAAGTATGAGAACAAGCAAGACAATTAAGTTCATCAGCAAACTCGTTGTCATTCTCCTCGGCCTCTCGGCCTTCTTTGTAACCATGCCGGTGGCGCGCGCCCTTAACCCGGCGCCAGACGGCGACTATCCAAACTCCAACACCGCAGAAGGAGATCACGCGCTTGATAGTCTTACCGGCGGAAGTGATAATACAGCAGTCGGTTCACACGCGCTGATCAGCAACAATGGGGGGAGCAATAACACTGCGGTGGGATCCAAGGCGCTGGCCGGTACCATTACCGGCAATTTCAATACTGCTGTTGGTTCGTTCGCGCTTTTTACCAACAAGGCGAGCTTCAACACCGCGGTCGGCCTGCAAGCGATGTATAACAACACTAGCGGGGAGGATAGTACGGCCATGGGCTCAGGTGGTCTCTTTAACAATACGACCGGCAGCGAGAATACCGCAGTCGGAGTTAACGCCCTCTTCAGCACCACCAATGTTGCCGCCAGCACTGCGGTCGGTTTTGACGCATTGATGAACAACAGCAGTGGCTTTGGCAACAATGCAGAGGGCTGGGAGGCGCTAATGAGTAACACCGGCGGCAGTGCAAACACCGCTACTGGTTCCGGAACCCTCGTCGCCAATAGCACCGGCAATTCGAACACGGCGATCGGTTATTCCGCTTTGGCGAAAAATGTAAGCGGCAACGGCAACACAGCTTTAGGTCATTTTGCTCTCGTTAACGGTACCGGCAGCAGCAACATCGCTATCGGCGACTCTGCCGGTCGAAGTCTCACCACGGGAAGTGAGAACATCGATATCGGAAATGCGGGCAAAGCAGGGGAGTCCAGTACGATCCGTATGGGCGCGCAAGGTACGCAGACGTCAACGTTTATTGCGGGGATTTCTGGGGTAGCTGTGACGGGTCGGCAGGAGCTAATAACCTCTGCTGGCAAGCTCGTCGTGGCAGTGTCTTCGGCGCGGTACAAGGAAGGCATCCGGCAGATGGACAAAGCCAGCGAAGCTATCCTGGCGCTCAGACCGGTTACTTTCCGTTACAAAGAAGAACTCGATTCGGACAAGATCGCGCAGTTTGGACTAATTGCCGAGGAGGTGGAAAAGGTAGCTCCCGAGCTCATAAGTCGTGATCAGGAAGGTAAGCCGTATACCGTTCGTTACGAAGCAGTGAACGCGATGCTACTGAATGAGTTCCTAAAAGAGCACCGCAGAGTAACCGAAGTCATGTCGCAACTCGATATACAGACTGCAAAGCTATCCGAACTTACCTCGAAGCAGGAGGAATCTGAAACGAGGTTCGCCGAACAGCAACGGCAGATCCAGGCTCTGAGCGCCAGCTTGGAGAAAGTGACCGACCGGGTTCACACCAGCCAGCCAAAGCGCATCGCTGAAAATTAAGTAGAACTAGCAAGTAAAAGGAAAATCATCATGAAAAATCAAATTGAGTTGGTCTATCCAGTTACATCAAGGCGAAACTCAACCCGTAGATCGGTCAGGCGATCAGTTGCTTTGCTGGTTACGGTGAGCGCTCTTTTGCTTCTTGCCATGACACATCCGGTCTTGGGAGCTGATGGTGGGCTCCCAGGCGGCAACACCGCGGAGGGCGATATGGCGCTGAATAGCATCGGCGGCGGGTCCGGCGCAGGCAATACCGCCATCGGCAATAGTGCCCTTTTCACTGATACCGTCGGCAACGATAACACCGCCAGCGGCACTTTTGCGTTATATCACAATCGATCCGGCAGCAAAAATACCGCGAATGGTGTGCAAGCGTTATTTAATAATAACGGCACGAGTAACACTGCCGTCGGTTGGAGCGCCCTCATTAACAATACGATTGGGATACAGAACACAGCCATTGGCGACTCCGCGCTCTTCGCTAGCAACACCGCGGTGGGAATTAGTGCGCTTCTTGGCAATACTACCGGCAACGAAAATGTCGCTGTTGGTGGAAACGCCTTACGTGTCAACAAGGCTGCCACGGCTAATACAGCCGTCGGCCAGGACGCGCTGGAAAACACCGTGAGCGGCGGGAATACAGCCACCGGTCATGGAGCACTGCGCAACGACACGAGCGGCGACATTAATACCGCATATGGGTTGAACGCGCTTTTGAGCAATAAGTCTGGCAATGATAACATCGCGCTCGGAGCGGATGCAGGCATTAACTTAACGGGAGATAACAATATCGATATCGGAAATGACGGCGTGGTAGGCGAGTCGGACACCATCCGCATCGGCACCCCTTTGAATCCCAGCGCACTCGGCCAGAACAGAACCTTCATCGCCGGCATTTACAATGTGAGCGAGGGCGGAACGATTAAGCCGGTTTACATTAACAGCAATGGTCAGCTAGGCACGCAACCTCCGGGCTCATCGCGACGGTTCAAGCGTGAGATCAAGCCGATGGACCAAAGTAGCGAAGCTATTTTGGGGCTAAAGCCCGTCACTTTCCAATATAAGGACGATAGCACAGGCACGCCACAGTTCGGATTAATCGCCGAGGAAGTAGCGAAGGTTAATCCGGATCTCGTCGTGCGGGATGATCATGGCGAGATTTACACGGTGCGTTACGAGGCGGTGAACGCGATGTTGCTTAATGAGTTCCTTAAAGAGCATGGGAGAGAACGACCTGGTCGCCTGCATTGGCTCGGAAGGACAACGCCTTTACGTTATTCCTTCGCTCCAACTCATCGTGGTGCGACAAGCCAACGGTGGATCATTTTCGGACGCGCACTTTTTGCGGTTGCTCCTCGGCCGGGAGCGCCGGTAGCGCTTCGGGCGTCGCGAGCATGAGGAGGCCGTCCTCTTTTTGCCAATGATAGCCGAAGGCAAAACCGAGCGGCGTCTCGTTCTGGCCAACGAGCGCCGCGAGATCGGGCTGATAATATTTTTGGAATTCATCCTTGTGCGGAACGTAGCGGCCGTAGCAATTCACTTTCCAACCTTTTGGAAAGGCGCGCAGCGGAATCCCGGAATCATCCTGAATGATGACGTGACTGTTTTGCACGAGAAAATTGCGCACACCGGAGAATCCATCGCTGTGCATCAGGAAGGAAGCCGCCTTGAGCAAGCTGAGTCCAGGCCCGCGCGCGGCACACCAGCGAAGAAACGCGCTGTTTCTGCCGGATAAATCAGTTTTGAAATAATAAAGTGTTTGCGGCTGTTCGCCGCCGCTGAAGGTGATCTTTACGCCCTCCGCCGGAGAGCTCACATGGGTGACGTCGACAATGGTGTAACCGAGGCGCGCGAGAAAGACGTAAAGGATCGGCAAGGTTCCGCCCACATTTCCGCGACCCAAATCCGCGCGCATCTCTTTGGTGATGAAATATTGAAATCGCAGAATCGAATTCATGGAATTGCGCAGCGAGATTAGATCGGCGCGCAACACTTCGGGTGGAACCTGGGTGAGATCGGGGATGTTCCCGATCGGTTCGAGCCCAGCGAGAACGTAATTGCTCGACAGTGGGAAAAAGATGCTGCCGTACAAAAAATCGGGCCCGCTGAACATGTAGAAAACGGTGTCGTTGCTGCGGTGATAGTGGGGCGCATTCGCCTGCATCCACTGTCGAATTGGCCAAATCTGTTGCTGTTCTTTTCTGCTCCACGCCTCATTCATCGCCTGAGCGTGTTCCTGCCAGGCGGGATCATGCGTGAGCGGCTCGAGCGCGCCCGTCACCGGCATGCCCGCCAGAAAATGCGCGGTCTCATCAAGAGTCGGCCCATTTTGGGCAAACGCGGAAGCGCTCAGTAGGAACAGCGCCATAAAAATGCGACATTTCATTTCTAGTTAGACGGCGCGGGTCGCAGTTTTTGGTGAGATAAAATAAATAATTAAGCCGAATGCAGCAGTTACCAAGCCGAGGAACGATGGCATGCGCGTCGATTGTTCCGCAAGCAAGTGCCAAAGCATCCAGACGCTGATGGCGAGAAAGATCAATGGAGTGAGTGGGTATCCCCAGGTGCGATACGGCCTTTCTAATTCCGGGCGACGCCAGCGCAAAACAAAAATACCGAGCACAGTGAGTGCGGAACAAAGGGTGAGACTAAACTGCACGTAGTTCACCACCGACTGAAACGTCGCGGTCAAAAGCATGAAGTTGACGATGACAAACTGAGTCAGGATCGCGTTCACCGGGATTCCGCGCGAGGTTCGCCGCGAGAGCCGCTTTAGCATGCCGAGATCTTCGCCCATTACCGCGGTTACGCGTGGACCGATCCACATCATTGCGCTGACGGTTGAAATTAATCCGAGACAAATAAACGCGGCCATCACTTTGCCACCGGTCGGACCGAAAATGTGCGTGCTGGCGATGAGTGCGACCTGTTGTTTGCCGATCATCTCGGCAGCGGGTGTCGTTCGGAGAAACACCGCATTCACGCAAACGTAGAGCACGATTACGATGAATGTCCCGAGTGTGAGCGAAAGCGGAACGTTCCGGCGTGGATTGTGAATTTCGCCGGTGATGTAAGTCGAGGCGTTCCAGCCTGAGTAGGCAAACATCACCCAGTAAAGACTGATCGCGAAAGGCGCGCTCGCGATTAGCGCGCCATCGCCTTTGACCGGCAAGAATGAAATCGGCTGCGTTTTGTTAATGTAAAATCCCGCACCGATGAGCACGGCGATGAGCGCGACTTTCAAAACGGTGGACCCGATTTGAAAGGCGCTGCCGAGTCGCAAATCGCACAGTAAAACAAGTGTTACGGTCCAAACCGTGGCCATTGCCGCGACTAACGGATTTATGGCGGGAAAAATTTCAGCGAGGTACGTGCCGAATGGCATCGCGGCGATCGCGACGGGTGCGGAGAAGCCAACCGTGGCCGAGATCCAGCCCGCAACGAAGCCGAGCGACGGATGATAAATCTCGCGCAGAAAATGATATTCCCCGCCGGAGCGCGGCAACGCGGCCGCCAGTTCGGCGTAAGACAGCGCGCCGCACATCGCGCAAATTCCCCCCACGGTCCAGACCGCAATGATTGCGAAACCACTGGGCAAATCACCAACCTGAAATCCGAGGCTGGTGAAAATACCGGTGCCGATCATGTTCGCGATCACGATGCAAGTAGCGGTAAGTAGAGAAATGCGATTCGAATTGCTTGGCATGAGTGGAGTAGTCAGAGAAAAATTTGGGTGGGCACAACAACGGATCCAGGCCCGGGGAAGTAATAAGGTAGACGCCGCCGGAGATAATCAAACTTTGCCTTCTGGTGGCAGCGCGATTTGGCAAGCAACAATTGACACCGCACCCGAAACGCGGTTCACAGTTAACCCGTGGCTAGAATTTTGATTGCCGATGATCAGCGCGACGTGCTGGAGGCGTTGCGTATTTTGCTCAAGGGCGCGGGGCACCAGACGGACGCGGTTACTTCGCTCGCGGGAATCTTCAATGCGCTCGAGAAAAAAGATTACGCGCTCTTGATGATGGATTTGAATTACACGCGCGATACCACCTCGGGACAAGAAGGTCTCGAAGTTATTCCGAAGCTTCAGGAAATCGACAGCACTCTTCCCATCGTAGTGATGACGGCGTGGGCGACGATCGATCTGGCGGTGGAAGCGATGAAACGTGGAGCGCGCGATTTCGTGCCGAAGCCGTGGGACAACGAGCGGTTACTTTCGATCGTGCGCACGCAGATCGAGCTCGCGGGTGCGCTGCGCAAAGGACGCAAGCTGGAAGCGGCTAATCAACTACTCCGTGGCGGTGCGCCGAAGTTGATCGCGGAATCGCCGTCCATGCGTCCGGTCTTGGAAATGATTTCGCGGGTGGCGCCATCGGACGCGAACATTTTGATCACGGGAGAAAACGGCACCGGAAAAGGATTGATCGCGCAGGCACTGCACGCGCTCTCGCCGCGCGCATCGCACAGCATGATTACGGTAAACATGGGCGGACTATCGGAGACGATTTTCGAAAGCGAATTATTTGGCCACGTCAAAGGCGCTTTTACCGACGCGAAAACGGATCGCGCCGGCCGATTTGAACTGGCAGACGAGAGCACGTTGTTCATGGATGAGATCGCGAACATTCCGCTCAACTTGCAGGCAAAACTTTTGCGCGTGATCGAGACGGGCGAGTTCGAGCGCGTTGGTTCTTCGAAAACGCTACACGCGAATGTGCGCATTATTTCAGCGACGAATTCGAACCTGCATGATGAGGTTGCGGCCGGAAGGTTCCGGCAGGATTTGCTCTTTCGATTAAACACAATCGAAATCGGTTTGCCGGCTTTACGCGATCGGAAAGAGGACATCATGCCGCTGGCGAACAATTTCTTGCGCATGCACGCCAAACGTTACCGGAAAGAATTCGGAGGTTTTGATGAAACCGCGCGCGAACGTTTAATGACGCATCCGTTTCCGGGAAATGTGCGCGAGCTCGACCACGTGATCGAACGTGCGGTCTTGATGTCAATCGGCTCGCAAATTAAAGCGCGCGATCTCGGACTCTCCGCTGGAGGCGGCGATGCGCGGGGATTGGAAGAGATGAGTCTGGAGGAAGTCGAAGCGTACCTAATTAAGAAGGCGCTGGCCCGCGCTGGTGGTAACGCCAGGCAGGCAGCGGAAGCGTTGGGGTTGAGTCGTAGCGCATTTTATCGGCGGTTGCAGCAATATGGTCTGTGATTTCGGGCTTAGTTTTGCAGCCGCGCCTCTATGAGGCGCGAGGAAAACGCGGCCCACAGAGCCGCGGCTACAGCATGAACGAGCGGCATAAACCGCGGCGTCGGGTTTCGCACGAAGATCGCCTCACCTGGTTAACCATAGGCGCGGTGGCGCCCGCAGCATTGGTCGCCCTCTGTTTGCTTTGGTTTGGCGAGTACAGCGCGAAAGTGCAATGGACCCTCACGCTCGTGATCGGTGGATTCGCTTTTGGTTATATCGTGAGCCTGCGGGAGCACGCCATCCGGCCCTGGCAAACCGTGACCAATTTGCTCGCGGCTTTGCGCGAGGGCGATTATTCGATCCGGGCCAGAGGTGCGCGCGAGAATGATGCGCTGGGCGAAGCGTTGCTCGAGGTCAACGAACTGGGTGAGACCTTACGCCTGCAACGTCTCGGGGCATTCGAGGCCACCGCACTTTTACGCACGATCATGGCCGAGATCGATGTCGCTGTTTTTACCTTCGATCCGGAGCGTAAGCTACGTCTCGTTAATCGCGCCGGCGAAAACTTATTGAAGAAACCGATAGACAAATTGCTCGGCCGAACAGCGCGCGAACTTCGCCTGGATGTCTGTCTGGAGGCGAATGAGGACGCGCCGCTTACGCTCGCCTTTCCGGGCGCGACCGGACGCTGGGGCGTGCGGCGCAGCATGTTTCGTGAGCACGGTTTGCCTAATGAGTTGCTCGTGCTCACGGACCTGAGCCGCACGCTGCGGGAAGAAGAGCGCATCGCCTGGCAACGATTGGTCCGCGTTCTTGGTCACGAGTTAAACAACTCGCTCGCACCAATCAAATCGGTTGCGGGCAGCTTGGAAAATTTGTTGCGACGCGATCCGCTGCCGACTGATTGGCATGAAGATGCGCGCAGCGGGTTGAACGTTATCGCCACCCGGGCGGACGCGCTTAGTCGTTTCATGGAGGCGTACGCGCGACTGGCGCGACTGCCGCCGCCGCTAAAGGAACAGATGGATATTGGCGAGGTCGTGAATCGGGCGGCGAACTTGGAAACGCGATTGCCGGTGCAGAGGCAAGGTGGTCCGCAGATTTCGATTCGTGCCGATGCGGGGCAAGTGGAACAAGCGTTGATCAATTTGCTGTATAACGCCGCTGAAGCGTCGCTTCCAACGCGCGGTGCGGTGACAATCGGCTGGAAGGAAGCCGGCGAGTCCGTGGAAATTTTTGTGCGGGATGAAGGCGAGGGGATCATGAACCCGACAAATTTGTTTGTTCCATTTTTCACCACCAAACCGGGCGGGTCTGGAATTGGTCTTGCCCTTTCGCGTCAAATTGCGGAAGCACACGGTGGAACGTTAACCCTGGCGAATCGAGTGGGCGCGCCCGGGGCCGAAGCATTATTGCGCTTGCCTAAATAATTTGTAGCCGCGGTTGCCTGCTGCGGCCAACGACCGCGGCTACCGTCGTTCCAAAATCGGGACGGCATTTTCCCACAACCGAAGCCACACCCAGGCTTCAATGATGGGGTTATGAACGACAAGTCGCTAATCATCAGTCGCTTATCACTCTATTCCAGCCCGTGGCACGGGCATTGCAATAGCGGACTGGGACACGATTTATTTTTTGAATCTAAGGTCGATACAAAGCGCATCTCAAGGGAAAGGAAAAAGAAATGAAACCGACAGCTGAGCAAAACAATTTGGGCAAGCCAGCGGAGATTGCGCGGAAAAACGCGTTTCCGTCCATCGATTGCAATTATCAAACCGTGGCGCTGCCGAGTTATCGGGGCGGCTGCCTGCGGCCTGGATTTTCATCGTTCCGCAATATCAGCGGCGAGTATTTTCGGAAGGAAGCGCGCAACGAATTCCGCCTCGAAGCGGTGGCTTTCGTCGCAATCGTTATCACGGCGGCGATTCCAATTTTGAACAACATGCACGCGCTCGCAGATTTTCTGCGCGCAATTAGCGGTCTTTAAGTTGGAGATGATGCGACAGAAATCGGAGGCGCAGGCGGAAGAGACAATTGTGCGACCGGCTGGATTTTCACCGGTAAGCTCAGGGATGGACATCGCGCGGCCGCACATCGCCAAACAGAAACGTCGCCGTCGGATCCTGTTCGCGTCCGGCGGCGTGCTGGCGTTGATCGTAATCACGGTCGCTCTGTCACATTTGAAACCGGCGGTCCCGAGTGTCGATCGCTCGACGGTATGGGTCGATACCGTCAAACGCGGCCCGATGTTGCGCGAAGTGCGCGGGCTCGGCACGCTCGTGCCGGAAGAAATTCGCTGGATTCCGGCAAACACCGAAGGCCGGGTGGAGAAAATTGTCGTTCGTCCTGGGACGCAGGTGAAGGCGGACACGGTGATTTTGGAATTATGGAGTCCGGAGTTGGAGCAAGCGGCGCACGATGCGGAATCGAAATTGAAAGCGGCGGAAGCGGAATTCACGACCCTGCAGGCGAAGCTGCAACGCGATTTGCTCGATCAGGAATCGACCACCGCGCGAGTGCATTCGGAATTGCAGCAAGCCCGGATGGAAAGTGAAACGAACGAACAGTTGAAGAAAAACGGTTTGGTGGCCGAGCTGCAATACAAGACTGCGCAGGTGAAGGCAGCGGAGCTGGCGAATCGTGACGCGATTGAACAGAAGCGTCTGAATTTCGCGCGCGATTCGATCGAACCGCAATTGGCATCAAAGCAGGCTGAAGTCGATCAAGTGAAAGCGGCCGCGCAGTTAAAGCTCGATCAGGTAGAAGCGTTGCATGTGAAAGCCGGAATGAACGGCGTGCTGCAACAGATGCCGGTGGATGTCGGGCAGCGGGTGAAGATCGGTGACAATCTCGCGCGTGTGGCGGATCCGACAAAGTTGAAGGCGGAAATTAAAATCGCCGAGACACAGGCAAAGGATATTCAAATTGGCGAGAAAGCGACCATTGATACCCGCAACGGGGTGGTTACGGGCCATGTCACACGGGTGGATCCGGCGGTCGAGCAGGGAACGGTGAAAGTAGATGCGCAGATTGACGGCGAACTGCCGCGGGGGGCTCGCCCGGATCTAACGATTGATGGTACGATCGAGCTGGAGCGTTTGGACGATGTGATTTATGTCGGCCGACCTGCGTTTGGTCAGGAAAACAATACCGTCGGCATTTTTAAACTTGTTTCCGGAAGCAGCGAAGCAGTGCGGACGCCGGTCAAACTCGGCCGCAGCTCGGTTAACTCGATTGAAATCGTCAATGGCCTGCAACCAGGCGATCAAGTCATTCTCTCCGATACCAGCGCATGGGACGCGCACGAACGAATTCGGTTGAATTGAATCAGCATTCAGAAATCAGCAATAAACCATGAACAACGGATCCAAACCTCTCATTCACTTACAGGACGTGACAAAAGTGTTTCTCACTGACGAAGTGGAAACGCACGCGCTCTCCGGTATTCACCTCGATATTCGGGATGGCGAATATATCTCGATCGCCGGACCTTCGGGCTGCGGAAAATCGACGTTGCTCTCGATTCTCGGCCTCCTCGATACCCCGAGCGGTGGAAGTTATGCCTTGAAGGGATCGGAAGTCGCCAATCTTTCATTCCCGGAGCGTGCCCGTATTCGCAATCGCGAGATCGGTTTTATTTTCCAAAGCTTCAATTTGATCGGCGATCTCTCCGTTTACGAAAATGTGGAGCTGCCGCTGACTTATCGAGGGATGAGCGCGGGCGATCGTAAGAGCGCGGTTACGCAGGCGCTGGAGCGGGTCGGGATGGGCCACCGGGCCAAACATTTGCCGAGCCAGCTTAGCGGTGGACAGCAGCAACGTGTCGCGGTCGCGCGCGCGCTTGCTGGTAAACCGGCGATTTTGCTGGCGGATGAGCCAACCGGAAACCTCGATTCGCGCAATGGCGAAGCAGTAATGGATCTGTTGAAAGAATTGCACGCCGGCGGCGCGACCATTTGCATGGTAACGCACGACGCGCGTTTCGCGCAGCACGCCGATCGCACGGTGCATTTGTTCGACGGTCGCGTGGTGGAAGACAATCGCATCGCGGCATAGCTGGAGCGCGCCGCCATGTGGAACGATCTTCGTTTCGGCGCGCGAATGCTGGTTAAAACACCGGCATTCACCATCATTGCAGGGTTGGCGCTTGCACTCGGCATCGGCGCGTCGACCACGACGTTCTCCGTAATTAACGCGCTCCTACTTAAGCCCTGGCCCTATATTCAGGACCAGGAACGGGTTCTCTACGTCAGCGAATATTTTCCGAAAATCAGTAGCGATCACGACAACGGCGTCGCTTATCCGGACTATCTGGATTTCAAGCAACAGGCGACGACTCTGGAAGGCTTCGGCACGACCAGCATCGCGACGATGATTCTAAGCGACGGTGAAAAGCCGGACCGCTATCTGGGCGCGTTCATTACCGCGGACGCATTTTCTTTTCTCGGGGTCAAGCCCATGCTCGGTCGGACCTTTCGCGCTGAGGAAGATCGTCATGGTGCGGCACCCGTAGCGTTACTTGGCTACGAGATTTGGCAAAATCATTTCGGATCCGATGCGAACATTGTTGGCCGCGTCGTCACCATAAACGGCAAGCGCGTCACCATTGTCGGGGTGATGCGGAAAGGCTGGCGTTTTCCGGAGGCGTCCGATTTGTGGATGCCGCTGCAAATCGAGGAGAAAGAGAATCCGCGCGGCAATTTTAATTTCGCATGCTTCGCCAAGATGAAGCGCGGGGTCTCGATCGAGCAGGTGCGGTCGGAGCTGCAAGCGATTGCCGCGCGCATCGCCGCCGATCATCCCCAAACCAATACCGGCGGAAGTGTGCGGGTGAAATTTTTCCGCGAGGAAGCAGTGAAAGACGCCAAGACTTTGACGCTGCTGCTAATGGGCGCGGTGCTTTTTGTGCATCTGATCGCATGCGCGAATGTGGCCAATCTGCTCCTCGCGCGCGGTGCCTCGCGCGCGCGTGAAATTGGAATTCGTCTCGCCTTGGGCGCCGGCCGTCGCGTCATCGTGCGGCAACTGCTGAGCGAAAGCCTGATTCTCGGCATTGCCGGAAGTGCGCTCGGTTTGCTTCTGGCCATCTGGGGCATCGATCTCGTCATGCGCGCCATTCCGGTCGACCTGCCGTACTGGATTCGCTTCGATTTTGACTGGCGCGTTTTCACTTTTGCGCTGGCACTCGGCCTCGGCTCGGCGGTTTTGTTTGGATTATTCCCGGCGCTACAAGCATCGCGTCCGCAACTGGTCGATGCGATCAAGGAAGGCGGCCGTAGTGGAATTGGCGGCGGCAAAGGCCAGCGTGTGCGTAACGGTCTGGTCGTCGCCGAAGTGGCCTTGGCACTGGTCTTACTGGTAGGCGCGGGATTGATGCTTCGCAGTTTTCTAAAACTTCAGGCGACCGATATCGGCATTGATCCATCGCACACTTTGACGTTCCGGGTTGGTCTGCCGCCCACCCAATTCAAACAGGAAGACTCCGCCCGGTTCTTCACCGCG
>QHPP01000342.1 GCA_003219125.1 Verrucomicrobiota bacterium | reverse complement strand
CCGATGACGCATATCGAGGTGCTGGACCTGAAGCGGCTTCCCGAACATCTGCTAGTTCTAGGCGGTGGCTACGTCGAACTGGAGTTGGCGCAGGCGATGCGCCGGTTCGGTAGCCGCGTAACATTGATCGCTCGGGAGGCGCAGCTTGCACCAAAAGAAGATGCTGATGTAGCACAAGCGATTCTCGAACTATTCCGCGATGAGGGAATCGAGGTTCTGCTGCGCACACAAGTTCTGAATTTCAAAGGCGTTTCGGGAGAGCGTGTAGAACTGCAGGTTGAAGACGAAGCCGGCACGCGAACGATAAACGGAACGGACATCCTGGCTGCGCTTGGACGTGTCCCGAACACACAAGGAATCGGCCTGGATAAAGCGGGCATCGAAGTCACCGAGCGTGGCCACATCCGAGTAAATGATCGCTTGGAAACAACCGTGCCGAATGTATGGGCAGTGGGAGAATGCGCAGGGAGCCCGTACTTTACACACGTATCCGAGAACGACTTCCACATCATTCATGCGAATCTGAACGGAGGTAACCGCAGCACGCGCGACCGCCTGATTCCTTACTGTCTCTTCATTGATCCACCTCTGGGTCGAATTGGGATTAACGAGTCACAGGCTTGGGCAAACAACATCTCGTATCGAGTGGCTTCGCTGCCGATGAAGGCGGTCTTCAGACCGCAGACTCTCTCTGAGACGCGCGGCTTCATGAAGGTCCTCATCGATGCGCACAGCGATCGCATTCTTGGATTCGCTGCTCTTGGGCCGGAGGCGGGAGAATTAATGAGTAACGTTCAGGTCGCAATGCTGGCGGGAGTGCCATACACGCTCTTGCGAGATGCCGTGTTCACTCATCCGACAATGACCGAGGGTTTGGGAATGTTATTTGCCCGCGTGCCCAAACGACGCGACGCGGTTGTCGAGAAACGCGGATACGCGACAGTCGATCAACAATGAAAGAAGACAAAATGAATAACGGAACATTTTCAGGCAAAGTGGCACTCGTGACCGGAGGAACTTCCGGTATCGATGTTCGCAGCAGGTTTGCTGATGTTTCGCGGCGGTC
Organism: Verrucomicrobiota bacterium; assembly: GCA_003219125.1. GTDB lineage: Bacteria > Verrucomicrobiota > Verrucomicrobiia > Chthoniobacterales > UBA10450 > AV69. The sequence continues at coordinate 1,961 of QHPP01000342.1, read as the reverse complement.
GGATGCAGCTCGACCCCCTTGCGGACCCGTTAATGCGCGGCTTGCGCCATGATGCGCGCTACACGGACCTGCTCATGAAAATCGGTTTGCCGCGGTCGATCTGATCGAGCCAGACGAATCTGCCTCGAACGAGGGAGAATCAAATCCCACTCTCAGGCCATGGCAGAGCAATTGACAGACCAGTAGTATTTGAATGTAATCATGACTCCGATCGTAATCATTTGCGCCTTGACCGTTTTGCTGTTCGGTTTCGAGTCGAACCCGCGTAACGAACCGAATCGATTCGAGCGTTGACTGATTAAAAGTGCATGATCGGCAAGCCCTGTCTTCGCATGCACCTTTACAGCAGGAAGCTCACGTTGGAGCGCCCAAGTGAAAACCAAGGAGGAAAATTCATGGCTTGGAAACGAGTAGCGGATGTGTTTGGTTGACACGCTCGCCGCCGCGGGCGTGAAACGAATCTACGGACTGGTCGGGGATTCGCTCAACGGCGTGACCGACTCCATTCGTCCGCGGAAAGATTTACAATGGATGCCGGTCCGATACGAAGAAGCTGTAGCGTTTGCCGCCGGCGCAGAAGCGCAGTTAACCAGAAGATTAACGGTGTGTGCGGGAAGCTCGGTCCGGGCAATCTCCATTTGATCAACGGCCTCTATGATTGTCATCGCAGTCGAGTTCCCGTACTTGCGATTGCGGCGCAGACTTCCACGGGACCCGCAGTCACTGCTTCTCCGAGGTTCGCACGCGTAATAATCTTACCAATCGTTATTCAAGAGATGTCGGCCCTAATGTTTTACTCGCCTAGCTTCCCTCAAAGGTGGCACCGCCAATTCCCTCACCCGCAGCAGAAGAAAATCCCACGAGTGCGCAGTGGGCGCCGCTGGATTCCGGCGGGAAGGTGGAGCATGAAAATATTACATTACGTCTCCATTAAACTAGTCATGATAGCAATCGCTTGCAGCTTTGCTGCAAGCACAGGAATTCAGGCGCAAGAGCCCAAAGTGATCTCTGCGTCGGGCGATAACGCTCGTCTGGTTGTAACCAGGGCAGCCAATTTCGGAACATTCGAGTTCATCAACCTGTTCGTCGACGGCGTCCAAGTTGCGGATCTCGGGTTTAATCAAAAATACGACGCCATCCTGAGCCCTGGCCAACATGTCGTCTTAATGACCACAAACCCGGATCTCGATGTAAACACGCCGAGTCCAATATTTGTGAGCGCGAAGCCCGGCCAGACTTATGCATTTACCGCCGTTTGGAAAGATGCTCAGGACCCTTTGCTTGAACAATAAACGTGGTTGCCGCCGCCGATCGCGATCAAGCGCGACCTGACGAAGTATCGATCAGGAGCAGGAGAAGGCCAGTCTGTGAATCGTCCGAGAGGCCCCACGACCCGTGTGGATACTCTATCTCGAAAGAGGGAGTGCGAATCACCTCGCAAGCGATATTGGAAAATTCTACCAACGCGAAATAGTTGCCTGCCAGCGCGTAACTACAATCTCGTTAACCACGGAGCATTCTTATGAACGAAAAAATGAAGGCAGCACAGATCAGCAAACCCGGCGGGAATTGGGAATTGGTCGAGCGCGACATTCCGGAGCCCGGTCCGGGGCAGGTGCGCGTGAAAGTGGAAGCATGTGGCATTTGCCACAGCGATGTTCTCGTCAAAGACGGTTTATGGCCCGGCCTTCAGTATCCGCGCGTGCCGGGTCACGAAATCGCCGGACGGGTTGATACGGTCGGCGATCGTGTCACGAATTGGAAAAAGGGGGAGCGCGTCGGTGTCGGCTGGCATGGCGGACACGATTTCGTCTGCGAGCAATGCCGGCGCGGCGATTTTGGAATGTGCATTAATCGCAAAGTCACCGGCATCGATTTTGATGGTGGTTATGCAGAATACATGATCGCGCCGGCGGAAGCATTGGCCGTAATTCCCGACGAATTGCCAGCGGAAGAAGCGG
>QHPP01000341.1 GCA_003219125.1 Verrucomicrobiota bacterium | reverse complement strand
AAGGTCAACGCTTTCGACAAATCGGATCGCGATTTTCTCGAAGGGGTCGCCCGGATCATCTGGCGCGCTCTTCGGTGAAGCAATCCCGGCGACTGCTTGACTCGTTAGTTGCGGGGAAAATTTCGCGGATTGGACAACTGCAAATTGTGTCGTCCGAGGAAGGGTTTGTCCTGTGTCATCGCGATGACGTGGGGCGAAACGACCTGAGGGATGGCGAAATCGACCGTGCGTTTGAGATTGCGAAGTTTGATGATGCTGGAAATTATCGGCCGCTGAAGACGGCGCCGAACTTGCAGCACGGCTGGAAAATTTTTGCGCGCGACCTTTTGCAGGCCGAAAAAGTAATTGATGCGATTTATCCGGGCCGACTTGCGATCCTGCACGCGTTCAAATCGGACCAACTCGTCACGACCTCATTGCGCGAGACGTTGGATCGTCAGAGTGGAATGTATCGCGTCGCCGCTAAAATTTCCGACGAACAGATCGATGGCCTGGTTGGAAATTTTTGCCGCTCTGATGGCGGTTGTTTGCGCACAATTTTGTGGAAACGCGACACAACAGACCAAATTCCATCCTTCAAACTACCGCTGGAAAAGTTCGACCCGGCGGTGGACCAGTATCTGAGTGTGAAAAGGCCGCGGTCAGCGACCGCAGCTGCAGCGTCGATTCCGCTACTGTGCCAGGAAGCGTGCAACCTACTCATTGCTGCATGTCGCGAAGCGGTGAAGATGGAGGGCGCAGGGCCGTCGGCGCCCTAGGGGCCTTTGGCTTTGTTGCTCACGCCAGCGCTCTTTTGTCATGTCGAGCGTAGCCAAGACATCTCTAATCATTACCAGAAGAGAATAGCTAGAGATTCCTCGACTGCGCTCGGAATGACAGGATGACAAATTTCAACAGAGCAAGCAACGCTGGCTTGACGGAGCCTCGCCCTACCAGTGCGCGGCGCAAAGGAACGCAGGCTTTGGTAGCCTGTGCGCCCAGCGGAGGTGCACTCCGACTGCGACGAAGCGCTCTCTAGGCGAGAGGACACCGAAAGCGGGCAACATGCCCGCTTGGCGCACAGGCCACCGGCCTGTGTTCCTTTGCGATGATCTTTCGATAGGAGCAAGCCTTTTTCGAGGCGTTGTGAATGTTTGCGGCGGTCATAGACCGCCGCTACAGCAGAAAAATGATCGTTCGCGCGCGCATCGTTGTCACGATGGATGGCCCGCCGATTGAAAACGGCGCTGTGCGCGTGATCGATGGTCGCATCATTGACGTCGGAAATTTTGCGGACGTCGCCTCCGCTAATGATGGAATCGTCGATCTCGGCGATTACGTTCTTCTTCCGGGTTTAATCAACGCCCACTGTCATCTCGATTACACCTGTTTGCGCGGCAAAATTCCGCGACAGAAATCATTCACCGATTGGGTTCGCGTTATCAACGCGGAAAAGGGGATTCTAACAGCCGAAGATTATGTCACATCGATCAACACCGGTTTTGCCGAAGCACAACGGTTTGGGACAACCACGATCGCGAATTTGATCGCCTTCCCTGAACTGATTGCGAAAATGAATCCACCGATCCGGACGTGGTGGTTTGCGGAGTTAATTGATGTGCGCGAGCCGGAGCGCGCTAATAAGATCGTCGAATCCGCGACTGACTCGCTGAAACGCGCAGAAAATTGGGGCTTGGCGCCGCATGCGCCATTTACTGCTTCCGAAAATCTGTCCCGCGACTGCCAGGAAATTGCATTGCGCGAAAATATTTTGCTGACAACGCATTTGGCGGAATCGCACGAGGAAATGGAAATGTTTCGCGATGCGTCCGGCCCGCTTTACCAATTTATGAAAGAGATCGGTCGCGAAATGACGGATTGCGGGGATGACACGCCGCTGAGGAGATTCTTGCGACACCTCGGAAATGCCTCCCCGGCGGGTTGGATCATTGCACATTTGAATGAACTGACGGAAAGCGATTTCGATTTGCTGAGAGAAATGCGGCATAAGTTCTCCATCGCGCATTGTCCTCGCAGCCACGCCTATTTCGGGCACGTGGCTTTCCAGTTCGAAAGGTTACAGCGACTCGGCTTCAATCTTTGTCTCGGAACGGATAGCCTTGCTAGCAATGATGATTTGAGCTTGTTCGCTGAAATGCGCGCATTTCAAAAGGAATTTCCCGACGTTCCGCCGGAAAAAATTCTGGAGATGGTGACGGTAAATCCCGCCCGCGCGTTACGGCGGGAAAATGAGCTCGGCAAAATCGAACGGGGCTTTCTGGCAGATATGATAGCTCTGCCTTTTACAACCTCGGGGAGCGTCTACGAAACAATTCTCAATTTTGTCGGCAAAGTTCCATGGTTCATGCTCCATGGTAAAACCGTGGCGATCCATTAACTTTTTCCGTGTTTCCTCTTTCTTTTTCTCAAAAGTGAAATATTCTCCGCGCTGCGAATGGCCAAGATCGTAATCATCGATGACGAGCCGGCGATGGTCGAAGTCATCGTTACCCTTTGCCGGGAAAAAGGTCACCAGGTTTTTCCTTTCAACGCCGCGCAGAAAGCGGTCGAGCAAATGGATTCGATTCAGCCGCATGTCGTCATTGCCGACATTCGAATGGAAACAATGACCGGCTTCGACGTGCTCCGGCACGTGCGCGAGCATCTCCGGCAAACGGCCGTGATTTTGATCACTGCTTATGCCTCGGTCGAGACCGCGGTCGAAGCGATGAAGATGGGCGCGTACGATTACGTGACCAAACCGTTCAAAATCGACGAGCTGCAAATGACCGTGCAACGCGCCCTCGATTATCAAGCGGCGTTGCGGGAGAACGTTTACCTCCGCAAGGAGCTCAAGAACAAATACAAATTTGAGAACATCATCGGAACGAGCCGAAAAATGCAGCTCGTTTACAGCCTGATTAACAAAGTGGCCGACACCGACAGCACCGTTTTGATCCAGGGCGAAAGCGGGACCGGCAAGGAATTGGTCGCGCGCGGACTGCATTT
>QHPP01000096.1 GCA_003219125.1 Verrucomicrobiota bacterium | reverse complement strand
GCAAGGATCGCAACCATTGTATTTGCCGAATGGAAACTGCGTGGTTGTTTATTGGAACTTCGGGAGTAGCCAACAGTCCGAAAGACTGGAAGCGGTGATCTCTACTAATGGCGGCCAGAGTTTTGGATCGCCCATTTTCATTACCTCAGCCGTCGAATATAACGAGCCTTCGATTCGGACTGGTTCGTTTCTACCCTCAGCCGCGGCAGACCGAACGACACAGAACATATACGTTGTGTATCAGACGCTACTTGGAGGTAATCCCCGGATTGCTTTCACCAGGTCGACTAACGGCGGGAGTAATTGGACCGCGCCGGTTGCGATTAGTGATAACCCAGCGGGCTCGGGGGTTTTTAATCCAGCGATCAATGTTTCGCCCGATGGCGGGACCATTACGTGCGTCTTTTATGACCATCGGAATAATCCCGGCTCTCATGTGTTGGTTGATCTTTACCTCGCACAATCCTTTGATTTCGGTAATACCTGGCAGCCCAACGTCCGGCTTACTTCGGTCTCAACCGATGCCTCCCTCGCTCCGCTCACCGCCAATGGTTACATGCTTGGTGATTATCTTGGCCTTGCCCAAACTACCCGACCAACGGTGCCGGCGGTACCGATATGGGTTGATACACGAACCGGGAACCCCGATCCGTTCATTACGCGCGCCGGGATTGCGCCGTATTCCGACCTGGTTACAGCTTGGGAAGCCGCGCGAGAATCACTCGTGCAAGTACCCACTACCTCTCTACATGCCCAGAGTCCCGATGCTGATCGCGACGGCGAAGATAACCAATCAGAGTTTGCTTCCGGGACGGGCGCAAATAACCCCGCTTCGGTTATCCGTACCGGCAAAGAGCTGGATCTTTCCACACGGCTACATGTAGAAACCGGCCAGCACGTGGGAATTGCCGGCTTTATTATTAACGGCAGCGCTTCGAAAAAAGTAATTGTCCGTGCCCTCGGCCCGACGCTGGCGCAGTTCGGCGTATCCGGCGTTCTACAGGATCCGGTCCTCGATCTCTACGATTCCAGTAAAAGTCTCGTTGCCTCTAACGACAATTGGAAGAGCTCCCAGCAAACGGAGATTCAGGCAAGCGGCTACGCTCCGGGCGACAATCGGGAAGCGGCCATCATCCAAACGCTCGCACCCGGGAATTACAGCGCTGTGGTGCACGGAGTGAGTAGTACCGTCGGCGCTGCCTTACTCGAAGTTCATGATCTCGATCAAGCGGGCGCCTCCCTAATTACGAATATCAGCACTCGTGGCCCGGTCGGGACCGATGCCAACGTTATGATTGGCGGCTTTATTGTCGGCGGCGGCCTTGGGGCTAACGGAGATGGTAGCTCGAAAGTATTGGTGCGCGCACTCGGTCCGGAACTAACGAGCTTTGGGATTGCCGATGCGTTACAAGATCCCGAGATGGACTTATTCGATGGCAATGGAAATCTTATCGCCTCTAACGATAATTGGAAGGCCTTGCAGCAAACAGCGATTCAGGCGACGGGCCTTGCTCCCGCCGACGAGCGCGAGCCGGCCATTTTAACCACCCTAATTCAGGGAAACTGGACAGCGATTGTGCGCGGCAAAAATAACACCACCGGCGTCGGCCTCATCGAAGTCTACCGGATTCAATGATGTAGTTGCCGCCGTCGCTGGCAGTGGAACCGCGATGGCCTTGCCGCTGAGACAGCGGCGGCTACGCCTCCGATAGCAGGTTTTCCAAATCGAGCTCTCGCGTGAACATCTCAATCTGCCCATTTGCGTCGCGCGGCCATAATTCGCGCGGCCTGTCCCAATAAAGTTCGATCCCGTTTCCATCCGGATCGCTTAGGTACAACGCTTCGCTCACGCCGTGATCGCTCGCGCCTGCGAGAGAAACGTTTGCCTGCACCAGACGTCGAAGAGCGTCGGCCAGGGCGGCGCGGGCCGGATACAAAATCGCGAAATGATAAAGACCGGTCGTCCCCTTTGGCGGCGGGGGCGCATCACGACTCTCCCAAGTGTTGAGTCCAATATGATGATGATAACCACCCGCGGAAACAAAGGCTGCTTCTTCGCCATATCGTTGGGTCAGCTCGAATCCAAGCACGCCGCAGTAGAAATCGAGCGCGCGCTGCAGATTAGCCACCTTCAAATGGACATGCCCGATGCGGACTCTGGGATCGATCGCTTTTTCCTTCATAACATAATCTGGCGATCTATTCGAAAATCGCATCTCTTGTTGAAACGAAGCGCAATCCGCAAAATACCCACCGGAATGGAGCACTAACCACAATTCATCGATCACTATTCACGAGTAAACCTGGGCGGTGAGGGTTTCGAACCCCCGACCTACTGGGTGTAAACCAGCCGCTCTACCACTGAGCTAACCGCCCGAAGCTGCTGTGGTGATAGTTTATAATCTATTTCTAGCCGAGTAAACAAGTTGTTGTCACTGCCTTATGATATTCCTGTGCTATCCATTATCGTGCAGGTCGAATGGCGGAACATGGCACGATGTAATCGGCCCTGGCATAACGAATGCGAGCAGCATCCTTTCCTTTACAATCGAGGAAAGTCATACGGTAGCCTCCCGCCAAGTGATAACCCGAGAACCAACTTGGACAGGAATGTCGCGATTTAGCCTCACAGTTGCGCCGACTTTTGGGTCAGAAGAGTTCTCCGAGTCGGATGGCGAGCTCGCAGCGAGCGGAGAAATCGATGATCCTACGCCAATGTGATTAACAATCGCGTCGGGTGGAGTGGTTCCAACTCGCAGGAGAAAGACCGTATTTGCTGGACAAATGTTTGCAGATCTGTCCACGATGGCGGAAACCAATTAACGGCCTGAATCGGGCCGGGACGTTCTTGTTCCCCGAGAGCGCCTGACCTTCTTCGGGTTTGCAAGCCGAGCAAACAAAAAACTATCAGGAGGAAACCATGATCTACCCACTAACTCAGCGAACAAATCCATGGATACCAGGAAGAAATGAGAGGCGCGCCTTACTAATTATGATGATCGGATGGCTAACACTTTTTGCTGTCTTGAAAGCTGGCGCCGTTAGCCCGCCGCCGGACGGAGGTTATCCGGGCGAGAATACCGCCGAGGGAACAAATGCCTTGCTCAACCTCACAAGCGGGATTGATAACACCGCGGTTGGTTTTGACGCTTTAATGACGACTCAAACTAGCATGGAGAATACGGCAGTGGGGGTTGCGGCGCTTGGTAGCAATACGAGCGGTAATACAAACACGGCGATCGGTTATGAGACGCTGACCAGGAACACAACCGGCCATGACAATACGGCCATAGGTGGCAATGCACTGCTCAGTAACACCATTGGCCACGACAACACCGCGACCGGACTCAATGCGCTCTTTAGCAACACGATGGGTATCAGCAATACCGCGAACGGCGTTGCGGCCCTCCGATTAAACACAATTGGCGAAGATAACACTGCCGTCGGTATCAGTGCCCTCGAGCAGAATATCGGCGGAAGCTTTAACACTGCGGTGGGCGCTTCCGCACTGAGCAGTAACTCAGGCGGCAACTCCAACACCGCGGTCGGACTCAACGCGCTCTTTTTCAATAGTTCAGGATCCAACAATACCGCCCACGGAGTCAATGCCCTCCTCAACAACACCACAGGCATCAACAACTCAGCTACCGGTAATTTTGCCTTGCAAACTAACGGAGCCGGTCACGACAATACGGCACAAGGTTTCCAAGCGCTGAACGGCAATTCCAGCGGCAGCAACAACATCGCCATTGGCAGCCATGCCGGCGCCAATCTCACTACTGGGAATAATAACATCGACCTTGGCGCCAACGTCGTTGGCGCTAGCGGTGAAGCGAATACCATTCGCATTGGCAAGCAAGGGACACAGAAGGCTGCATTCATTGCTGGCATCGCGGGAACAGCAGTGACCGGCACCCAGGTCGTTGTCAACCCGAATGGCAAGCTTGGAGTTGCCACCTCCTCAGTCAGGTTCAAGCAAGCTATCAAAGCGATGGATAAAGCCAGTGAAGCCATTCTTCAGCTCAAGCCAGTTAGCTTCCGCTACAAGGAGGAAATAGATCCCGATGGCATCCCGCAGTTTGGTTTGATTGCTGAAGAAGTGGAGAAGGTGAATCCTGACTTGGTCGTTCGCGACGACGAAGGGAAAGTCATGAGTGTTCGCTACGAAGCGGTGAATGCCATGCTCCTGAACGAGTTCCTGAAAGAGCACCGCAAGGTCGAGGAACAACAGGCGACCATCACGGAATTGGAATCCAAAGTCGCGAAGCAGGAACTGACCGCTACGCAGCAGCAGAAGCAGATCGAAGCGCTCACTGCAACTATCCAAAAAGTGAGCGACCAAGTCGCCCTCAGCAAACCTGCACCACAGTTAGTCGCCAACCCTTAAATAGTCTCGTCGCCTACAGAATCTGAACTCGGCCAACCTTGAAACGGTTGCGCTCAGGCGGAAATCGGTGCTGGTTGCTGGAGCTGGAGAGGACGTTGCTCTAGCGACCAGTCGAATTTTAGCTGGACAAATGGTCACAGATTTGCCAAACCTAGGTGGCTTGAACAAAATCTGAATCGGGATGGCGCGTTCTCTTCCGGTAGCTCTCGTCCCTTGTCCAGGTTTGCAGTAAAACGATAACTCCGGGAGGAAAGAAAGAAACTCCGATGCGCGGTCTCATTGTTCCAAGTTCTACAGAATCTGAACTCGGCCAATGTTGAAACGGTTGCGCCTACGCGGAAATCGGCGCGCACGAGGTGCGAGTGCGGAAGTGTTTCACATCACGCAATGACAAAGGATGAAATCGTGAGCGAAATCACTGAAGAAAGAAGGTAGTATGATAGCTCGAATGAGTCTCAGGACTATTAGATGGATTTGTTTTGGCATCTGTATATTCACGATGCAGAGCAAAAGCTACGCGCAAGCAATCTCCGGCTTGAGCGCGGTACGTGTTGCTACCGGTGTAGGGGGAGTGCTTTTTGTTACTGCGGCACCAGGAGATACTCAGCGACTGTTTATCGTCAGGAAGGGCGGACAGATTCACATCTTGAATCTCGCTACCGGCCAGTTAAACGCGACGCAATTTCTGAATATCTCCGCGCGAATTAGCACCAGCAGCGAACAAGGCTTACTCGGAATGGCGTTCGACCCAAGCTACGCCACTAACGGGAAGTTTTACCTCAACTTCGTCGTACCGGGCGGCACGTGGAGCAATGGAGTTACCCATGTTTCGCAGTTCCAAGTTTCAGCGAGCAATCCAGACGTAGCCGACGCTGCAAGTGAGAAAATTCTGCTCACCTTCAGCCATCCCCAAACCAACCATAACGGCGGTTGGATCGGGTTCAGCCCGCGCGCGGGCGACGATCACAATCTTTACATCGCGACCGGCGACGGGGGCAGTGCTAACGATCAAGACACAGGGCACATCGAGCCGGGCGGCAACGCGCAGAACAACACGACTCTGCTTGGCAAAATGCTCCGTATTCACGTCGAGCCGGTCACGGGCGCGGTGTCGATCCCGTCAGACAATCCGTTCTTCGGCTCCGGCACCTACCGGCAGGAGATTTTCGCCTACGGCTTGCGTAACCCATGGCGGTGCAGCTTCGACCCGCAGACGGGCCGACTCTTCATCGGCGACGTTGGGCAGGACACACGCGAGGAGATAGACGCGCAGCCAGCCCCAGCGAACTTGATCAACGGTGCTTTCGTGCAGCTCGCGGCAGCGGTGACGACGCCAGCGATTAATAGCGTGACGTACAACGGCCAGCCATTCACGGACGGGACGCAGCTGTTCGTGAATCAGACCTACACCTTCGTGGCGAACGCGACATCGGACACATGGAAGGTCCAATTCCAGCGCGACAACGAAGTGGAGTGGGGCGATAACACGGTGCCGTTCTCTTACACTTGGACGCCGAAAGGCGCGGCTCCGCACACCATGAACTTCATCCCAATCAATTCGAACGGTGCCCGTGGTAATCCCTTTAATGTTTCGTTCACAGTGGTTGCAGGATCGCCAACGCCGACACCTACCGCAACACCAACTCCGACGGCCACGCCCACGCCGACCCCAACACCGACGCCGAGCGGCAGCGCGCCAAATTATGAGTGGCGATTGCGCGAGGGAACGGTGCAGACACCGGCGAGCGGCGCTGGCGGGCCGCGACCACCTGATGGGATCGATCCGATCTTCGATTATCCGCACACGACCGGGCAATGCATCACTGGCGGCTACGTTTATCGCGGCGCTCAGATTCCGGCGTTGCAAGGCGTATATGTTTTCGGGGATTACCTTGGCCCAGAGCCTGGGAATGTCGGGCGGATTTTTACCTTCAATTACGATGGCACTAGCGTCTCGAACTTTCAGGATATTACGAGGCAACTTTTCCCAACCAAAATCGGCAACTATTCATTACAAAATCCAGCCTCGTTCGGTGAGGACGCCAACCATGAGCTTTACATTACTGATCTTGGAAACGGCAGCGTTTACAAGATTGTCCCAGCCACAACGAGCGCCCGCATTAATACGATCGTCACGGAACCTGCCCGGAATTAGACTGCCGACAGATTGAATGCGCTTCAGTACAAATACTCTTCCTCTCCTTGTTCTCACTACGCCAAAGCTGAAACTGCCTGTCCTGTGGCAAGGTTGATTGCCCGCGGATAGCCGCCCGTTTGACGTACACCTTCCTGAGCAGCCCAAAAGCGCGCTCCTGCCGCCGCTATGTTTCGAGCGGCAGATTGAACCGTTCGCAAGCCACTCGTCCCAAATTTAATTAGCTCTTCGGCTTTGCGACGCGGCTTTGCTGTCGCCCTCCCGCTCGCCCTAGCCTGCTTTGCGCTTTCGCCGACCGCAAAGCGAGATAATACGGGTTTTCAGCAAATAAAACTGGACACCAGTGGATGCCAATATTCATCCTCGTCCTTCCCTGACGAACCACCATGAAAATCTCCGGCCGTCTGTCACTCGCCCTCGTTTACCTTTGCTTCGTCGCTGCGATTGGTGTTTCCAATTCAGTACGTGCCGGTAGCGCAACATGGGACCTGAACCCCGCCTCTGGCGACTGGAATAACGCGGCGAACTGGACGCCAGCGACCGTGCCTGACGGGTCGGCAGATACGGCGACGTTCGCGGTCTCGAGTACGACGGCCATTTCTATTTCGGCGAATACGATAGTGGACGGGATCACTTTCGCTCCGGGTGCGAGCAGCTTCACAATCACAGCCAGCCCCTTTTTTGCGCTCACCATTAGAGGCGTGGGCATCACGAACAATTCCGGAACCACACAAAACTTTGTGGCTACCCGCAACTTTAGCTTTCCCCAACAAATAGTTTTCACCAACAGTGCGACCGCAGGAACCTCCACCATCTTTACCAACAACAACGGCATTGGCGGCTTCGGCGGCGGCATCACGATCTTCTTGGACACCTCAACCGCGGGCAATGGTACTTTTATCAACATGAGCGGCACGGTTTCCGGCCCATTTCAAGGCGGCACGGAATTCAGAGGCAGTTCGACCGCGGGCAGCGCGACGATCATCAACCACGGTGGCACGGTCAGCGGCGCATTCGGCGGCACTACGCTCTTCGACGGCTTCGAAGGCAGCCCCACCGCGGGCAGCGCGACGATCATTAACGACGGTGGCACAGCCAGCGGCGCATTCGGCGGCACTACGCTCTTCGACGGCTTCGAAGGCAGCCCCACCGCGGGCAGCGCGACGATCATTAACGACGGTGGCACAGCCAGCGGAGCATTCGGCGGCACGACACGCTTCTTCATCGGCACCCCGACCGCGGATTCCGCAACGCTGATCGCAAACGCTGGGTTGGGCGGCGGCCAAGGTGGAACAATTCTCTTTGAAGACAACTCCACTGGTGGCACATCGCGGATTGAGGTGTTTGGCAACGGCAACTTGGACATAAGCCTCCATAACAAAAGCTTCCATGATATTCTGGGCGTGACGGTCGGCTCCATTGAGGGAGACGGAAATGTTTTCTTGGGAGCTAATAACCTGACCGTAGGCAGCAACAATCTAAGCACCACTTTTTCCGGCATGATCCAGGATGGTGGGGTGAATGGCGGCAGCGGTGGTTCGTTGACCAAGATCGGTACGGGAACGCTCGAGCTGACGGGAGCCAATACCTACACCGGCAACACCAATATCAAGGGTGGCGTGTTGCAACTCGATGGCTCCATTACAAGCAACACATTTGTTAACCATGGCAGCACGCTCGCAGGCACGGGAAAGATCTATGGCGCGGTTGCTGGTCACGGAACTGTCAGCCCAGGAGATCCAATAGGAGCCCTGACCGTAAACAGCTACGCGCAACCGCTGGGTAGTGGCAGGCTGCTAATCGATATCGCAGGCACGGGCGCCGGCCAATTCAGCGTTCTAGATGTTCTTGACACCGCGAACGTACATGGGTTTCTAGACCCTGTTCTTCAAAACGGCTTTATCCCGTCCATTGGTGACCAGTTCACTTTCTTGTCCTACGGATCCATCTTCGGCGCGTTCAGGTTTCAAAATCCTGTTTTCGACAATGGCATGGAACGTTGGGTAGTAAGCTATGACGCGACAGACGCCGTTCTGACTGCGACAGCAAACACTCCTGATGAAGCCTCAACGTTGTTACTGTTAACGGTGAGCTTCCTCGGCCTCGTCAGGTATCGGTGGCGATCGGCACGCAAAGGAGCCTGATCACTTCGCGCGCAGACGAAACGTCCCTGGTCGCAATCAATTGCAACACATCCCGCCGACCTCAAGGTAAGCTGAATCGGCAAAGCTAACACATCGCGCGTGCGTGCGCGCAAAAAGGCTCGGTGCCGCGCTCGATGTTCATTGTCACTTCCGTATGATACTGATCATTTGATTTAGTGATAACATGAGATGCATTTGGGATAGCGCAGTTCCGAGATTGTTTTGCCTCTAAGAATGACGATATCTCGCCGGTTGCGATGGAAAACGCGAAATGGAGAAAAGCTCCTGAAACTGGGTGTAAACCAGCCGCTCTACCACTGAGCTATCCGCCTCAACTCATTTGTTAAAGCGCCGTCAACGAACTGCGCAACCTTTCTCTCGTGAAAGCGAATGATTAGGAAAATCGTGATCGCGAAGATGCTTTGGCGGCGAACGGAATCCCGGGTCACCGGAATCTTCACCATTGGGAGGTCGGCCGAGTTTCCCTTTGTTTACTTCTCAGGACTCTTCGGTGCGAGATCGGTTACAATTTTCTCGAAACGTGGGTCGCCGCGCAGCGGATCCCAGTTCGGATGCAGTTTCAAGTTACCGTAGCTTAAGGTGCTCGGGATTTTCAGCGTCAATGCTATT
>QHPP01000304.1 GCA_003219125.1 Verrucomicrobiota bacterium | reverse complement strand
CAACTTTGATGCCGGTCTTCAACGCCAGCGATAAGGCTGCGACCGACCCGACGTTGCCAAATCCCTGTATGATCGCGGTGCACTCGGTTGGATCCATCTTCAACAAGTCCATGGCGCGCTCGATCAGATAAACAACGCCGCGCCCGGTGGATTCGCGGCGTCCTTCGGTCCCACCAATCGAGACCGGTTTGCCGGTGACGATTTCGCTGACAGCGTAACCCTGATATACCGAATAGGTGTCCATGAACCACGCCATCACCTGCTCGTTCGTGCCCATATCCGGTCCCATGATGTCGGTATGAGGCCCGACAAAGGGAATCATTTCCTGCATATAACGGCGCGAGACCGCTTCCAATTCACTGCGCGAAAGTTTGGTTGGGTCGCAGGCGATGCCGCCTTTTGCCCCGCCATAAGGCAAACCGTTAAGCGCACATTTCCAGCTCATCCACATCGCCAAAGCGGCCGTCTCCCCCATCGAGAGATCAGGCGCAAAACGAGTGCCGCCTTTGGTCGGACCCAACGTGAGGTGGTGCTGCACACGATACCCTTGAAAAGTCTTGGTGTTGCCGTCGTCCATGTGCACCGGCAGGGTGACGGCGATGGCGCGTTTCGGTAGCATTAACCGTTCACGATGGTTTTCATCGATTTCGAGGTAATCGGCGATGACACGAAATTGCTCGCACGCCATTTTGAAAACGTCGTCTTGATAAATGCCCAGCGCTGAACTCATAGGTTTGGAGGCGCCGAAAAAGGCGCACCGAAGTCAGGTATTTGCGCTTGTTGCCCGGCGTCGTCAAATCGAATCCGCGGCCGCGGAGGTTAGGCTTCGAGCCTGATTCGGCCGACATGCTGCTAGCATGTCGCGCTCAGTGATCATCGACGGGCAGGATACCCGTCGTCCGAGAGAGGCAAAGATGCCGCCCGCGGCACGGTGGCAGAGCGCCCGTGGCTACAGCGCGAAATGTCTTACGATGCGACCGCTCTTCAAAAGTTGGCAACCGGGGAGCCCGCCGCCTCGACCACGTTTGAACGCGACGTTGAAGGAACGTACTCGCGCGGGTTCATGTACTCGCGCAATGATAATCCGAATCGCAAAGCGCTAGAGGAAGGGGTGAGCGCGCTGGAAGGCGGCGCGGCGGCAGCAGCTTTTGGCAGCGGCATGGCGGCGGCAATGGGCTTGTTGGCCGCACTCGCACCCGGCGATCACGTTCTCGCCCACGTCGATGCCTATTATGGCACGAGCCGACTGCTGCGTGATCTCTTTCTGCGCTGGAAACTTGAAGTGGACTTCGCCGACATGAGCGATCTGCCGGCGATGAAAAAAGCGCTGCGGCCAAATACAAAACTCGTGTGGATGGAAACGCCGTCGAACCCGCTCCTAAAAATTGTCGATTTGGCGGCGGTGGCAAAGATCGCGCACGAAGCCGGGGCGGTCTGCGTTTGTGATAATACCTGGGCGCCCATTATTCAGCGACCGTTCGACGTCGGCGTCGATTTCATTCTCCATTCCACCACCAAGTATTTTGGCGGTCACTGTGATGTGCTCGGCGGAATCATTGTCGCGAAATGCGACGACGAATTTTTTCACGGTGTTCGCTCGATTCAATATTCCGGCGGCGCGGTCCCCTCGCCCTTCGATTGCTGGCTGATTCTGCGTGGAATGAAAACGCTGCCCTGGCGGATGCGAGCGCACTGCGAGAATGCGACCAAAGTGGCGGAGTTTCTCGCGCAAAATCGAAATGTTGAGCGCGTGCATTACCCGGGCCTGCAATCGCATCCCGGTTACGACATCGCCAAACAACAGATGTCGATGTTTGGGGGAATGCTTTCGTTTGAAGCAAAAGGCGGACAGGAAGCAGCGATGGCGATGGCCGCAAAGACGAAAATTTTCACGCGCGCGACCAGTCTGGGCGGTGTGGAAAGCTTGATCGAGCATCGCGCATCAATCGAAGGACCTGGCACAACCTCTCCGGAAAGTTTGTTGCGTTGCTCGATCGGCCTGGAGCATCCGGACGATTTAATCGAAGATCTGGATCAGGCGCTGACGTTATAGCGGCGTTCACCGCGGTAAACAAGCAGGCGTTTGATACAAACGCCTCTACAACCGTCGAGTCCTTATTCGCCGAATAACGAAATCGAAAACATCCCGCATTTCGTCGACGCCCAAAAGAAAGGCTGTACCGAAGAAGACCATGGCGCTAACGATAATTATGCCAAGCAACTCCCAAAGCTTGGCGAAAAAGCGCAGCTGTTCCCAGGCACCCAACCACCAGTAATTTGCCAGCCAGCAAATGAGCGCGAGCAGCAAACCGGCCAGGCAAATCTTGGCCAGACCCGCGAACATGCGACGGCTTTCCAGTCCCCGTGTCTGCCGCCACATCAGCGCGTAAAGTAAAAGGAAATTGATTGTCGCCACAATGCTGGTGGAAAACGCCAGGCCGCGATGTCCCCAACCGAGCCGGAAAGTGAAAAGCCAGTTCAGAAAAAGATTTGTTCCAATAGCGAGGAAGCTAACGATCATTGGAGTATTGCGTTTGCCGATCGCGTAAAAGGCCGGCGTCAGCACTTTCAAGGCGGAGTAGGCCACGAGGCCGATGGCGTAAAATTGCAGCGCGCCCGCGGTTTCCTTCGTCATTTCGGCGGTGAACCGGCCATGTTGATAAATCACGCTGATGATCGGCGACGCGAGCATCGCCAATCCAATCGCCGATGGGATGGTGAGCAAAAACGCCAGCCGCATTCCGCTGGCGAGAATGCTGCGAAATTCATCGATATTTCCGACAGCCGCGCTTTTCGAAACCAGCGGCAGGGTGACGGTGCCGATGGCGACGCCAAAAATTCCGAGCGGCAATTGCATCAAACGAAAAGCAATGTTGAGCCAGCTCACCGGGCCATTGCCAAGACTGGCGGCAAATCCGCTGTTAATGAGGACGTTCACCTGCACCGCGCTGGCGGCGATGATCGCCGGGGCCATCAATGTAAGCACGGCACGGAGCCCTTGGTCGCGCCACTGAAAATCGGCGCGATACTTGTAACCGACGCGGCGGAGCGATGGAAACTGCGCCGTTAATTGCCACAGCCCGCCGATGAGCGTCCCAATGGCCAGGCCGGTTAACGATCGCGCGCCGAAATGCGGATCGAGCCACCAACCGATGCCGACGCCGCCGATGATCGAGCCGAGATTGAAGTAGCTCGACGCCATCGCGGGCGGGCCGAAAATATGTTTCGCGTTCAGCATTCCCATCACCAGCGCCGCGAGCGAGACCAGCAGCATGAACGGCCACATAATTCTCGTTAGCCAAATGGTCAGTTCAGTTTTGTCCGCCGGCCAGCTCCACCACGTCAACAGATCGATCAGTTGCGGCGCGAAAACGATTCCCAAGAGCGTGACGACGCTCATGAAAACAGCGGTGAGGGTCGCGACTTTGTTGGCCAGTCGCCAGGCCGACGCGTCGCCTTCGGTGGCAATTTTACCTGAGAAAGTGGTGATGAAGGCGGTGGAAAGGGCGCCTTCGGCAAACAAGTCGCGTAGCAAATTCGGCAGGCGAAACGCCATCAAAAAAGCATCGAGATATTTTCCCGCACCGAACAGACCGGCGAAAATCTGCTCGCGAATCAGCCCAAGAATCCGGCTCGACAAGATTGCGACGCCGACGACGCCGGTGGCGCGCGTGCTCACACGTTTGTACTCAGGCGCAGCCATTCAGCGAGCCTTCATAGTCCCGTCGGCAGATCAATAAATTCCCAATCGAGCTGGAATTCTTTGGCGAGATGCGCTGCCAGCGCTTTGACGCCGAAAATTTCAGTGGCGTAGTGACCGGCGATTAAGAGATTGCGCTCGATCTCACTACCGGCGGCACCAGTGATGACGCCGACGCTCCGAACAGTTGTTGGGCCCGCGGCGATGGTTTTTACCGGACCAGCCACAGCCTTTTCCACTTGTGCGACTAATTCGCTCAGCGCAACGTCGGCCGATGCGCGTCGTCCGAGTAATGATCCTTTTTCCTCGAAAAAGGGTTCTGATTCTTCGACGCCGAGCGCATGCATGAGCAGAACGTTGTTTCCAATTTCCGGATGCAGATCGAGCGGGAGATGAGCGCTGTAAATCGCGAGGTCACTTTCGAACGCGAACTTCAGTTGCCGGCGCAACGCTTTGGTCACGGGACGCAGGCCCGGCCAA
>QHPP01000303.1 GCA_003219125.1 Verrucomicrobiota bacterium | reverse complement strand
ATTCAACGCCTGCAAAATGGAAACGCCGCTCGTGACGAGAGTGCCTAAGGTGCGCGCGAAACGCGAAATCGAGGTCTTGCGAATGAGATCGCCGAAAAGCGGGATCCGCAATTTGAATTGATCGACCAAGCTGCGACCGCCGGGCGTCCGTGCCAGCAGTTTGATCCCAAAAATGAGCGCAACAACACCGCCGATTAGCATCACCCAGTTGTTCTGTGCGAACCTGCTGATGCTAATAACGAAGATCGTGATTCCAGGCAGCGGTTTGTCGCCGAGCATGTCTTTGAAAATTGCCTCGAATCTGGGCACGATGAAGACGAGAAGAAAGCCCATGATTGTGACCGCCATGGTCATGACGATCGCCGGGTAAATCATGGCGGAAAGGACTTTGCCTTTGATCTTTTGCGCCTTTTCCTGGAACTCGGCCAATCGTCCCAGCACGACTTCGAGGACACCGCCGAGCTCGCCCGCTTTCACCATGCTGATGTAAAGTTCATTAAAGATTTTCGGATGCTGCGCGAGCGAATCAGAAAAGGTGTTACCGCTTTGTACCGCATCGGTCAGCGCTTCAGTAGCGCGTTTGAGAACAGGATCGCGTTCTTGTCTTGCCAGGACGTTGAGCGAGCGCAACAACGGGAGACCGGAATCGATCAGGGTCGCAAGCTGCCGTGTGAAAATCATCAGGACTCTCGATTTCACCTTCTGCCGCTGGAAAAGCGTGATCCCGGTCTTGCGCTTGGGGGTCGCGACGACGGGAACGGCGATGCGACCAGTGCGAGGTCGTTTTACTTTTCCATTGCGGGCCGCTGGCGCTTTCCCTTCTTCATAAACGCCGGTCGGGAAATATCCCGCCTGCCGCAAATGCCCGATGGCCTCATTGGCAGAATTAGCCTCGACTAAGCCGGTAGATTCCTGGCCGCGAGCATCGAGAGCGACGTATTGGAAGCGGGGCATGGGGTAAATTACCGATTTAACGGTTTAACTATTTAACGATTTAACGATCAAGAAGTCGATCTCAATGTTAACGAGCATGAGGCATCGTTAAGTCGTTGAATCGTGAACCGTTAAGTCGTGGACCATGACGTATTAAATCTGAAATCTGAGATCTGAAACCTGAAAATTCTAGGTGTACTTGAGTACTTCCTCGACCGTAATGTTGCCGTCGAAAACGCTGCGTAATCCATTATGCCACCTTGTCATGTCGAGCTGAGTCGAGACATCTCATGCTATTTGAAGACAAAATAAGTAGAGATTCCTCAACTGCGTTCGGGATGACATAGGGCACGCAATGGGCATTACGCTAAGTATATTTCAACACTTCCTCGACCGTGGTGTTGCCGTCGAAAACGCTGCGTAATCCATCCTGACGTAGCGTGATCATTCCAAGCTCGATTGCTTTTTGTTTCAGCGTCACTGTCGGCGCGCGCTCATTAATCAACTCGCGCAACGGATCGGTGATTCGCATCAATTCGTAAATGCCTTTGCGGCCCCTGTAACCGGTCTGATTGCACGCGTCGCAACCTTTGCCGTAATAAAATTTCTTCTCACCCAAATCACGCCGACTCAATCCAAGTTGATCCAGGGTGTTTGCATTCGGCTCATAATTCGTCCGGCAATTCGGACAGATGCTACGCAGCAATCGTTGCCCGAGAACCGCTTCGAGGGTTGAAGAAACGAGAAATGGCTCGACCCCCATGTCGATCAAACGCGTGATCGCTCCTGGCGCATCATTCGTCTCCAGATCGCGGGTTTCGCCGACCATGATTCGATCCGGGTCCTGCCGCAGAAAGGCTCGCAATACGCGGGCGAAGGTCAGCCCGATATTCTCATTCACCGGCACCTGTATGATGCCTTCGAGATCGTATTCCACTGGCTCTTCTGCCGTGAGCAACTTGGAGTCGAGCGTGTTGATCTTGCGCAAACAAGAATAGAGCGTCGTCGTTTTCCCAGAACCAGTCGGGCCGGTGACAATAAAAATTCCGTTCGGCCGTTCGATGACTTCGAGAATGTAATCGCCGACATACTTGGGCATACCGAGCATCTCGAGATCGAGGTTCACGGTAGTGCGATCAAGCACGCGCAAAACAACGCTCTCGCCGAATTGCGTGGGCAAAGTCGAGACGCGGAGATCCACGCTACGGCCGGCGATATTTTTTTGGATGCGGCCGTCCTGTGGCAATCGGCGCTCGGCGATATTCATGCTCGCCATCACTTTCACGCGCGAGATTACCGGCGGTGCCAGATGTCGCGGGGGCGGGGCCATTTCGTAAAGCGCGCCATCGACGCGATAACGGATTTTGAATTCGTTTTCGAATGGCTCGAAATGAATGTCGCTGGCCCGGTCCTGAATCGCTTGATACAAAATCAGATCGACAAAGCGAATGATCGGGGTGGCATTGGCTTCTGCTTCCGCGCCGGTCGCGCCATCGCCTTCGCGGAGTTGCATCAGCTCGCCGACTTCGCCGAGTTGCTTGAGCACTTCCTCCATGCTGGAGGTGTCGCTTCCGTAGAAAATCCTGATCCGGTCCTCGATTTGTTCGACCGGCGCGACCACGACGTCGATGTCACGGCCTAGCGCAAAACGCAGATCTTCCGCGGTCCGCGGTTCCAGTGGATCGGCCAAAGCGACCCGCAAGGTACCGTCGACAAGTTCGACCGGCAGTGCGCGATGTAAACGGGCCAGGCCGGCCGGAACGATCTTCACAATCTCGGGACCAATTTCCCGATCGTTTAGATCGATAAACTCGGCGCCGATTCCATCCGCAACGGTGTGATAAAAGCCGGCTTCATCCATGAATCCGCCATCGACCATCGCTTGCACGATGGTCTTGCCGTTCTGTTGCGCTTCGGTCAGGACATCGTCAGCCTGCGTCTTTTGCAAAACGTTTTGATCGACAAAAAGATCGAGGACCTGCTGGCTATTCATTTTCGCCGAATTACCGCGTGCAAAACCAAAGCTAGAGGGCGGAGCGCTGCGACGCCGGAACCGCCAGTCCCGCTCGGACCGGGCTCGCAGAGCTCGCACCTCCAATTCTCGTTAGCAACGTTACTCATGAACTAGCTTACATCTGCAATCGTTACTGAAATCACTTCGTCGGCCGAGGTCAGGCCGGAAAGAACTTTGCGGACGCCGTCTTCGCGCAAAGTGCGCATCCCTAGCTCCCTCGCGCGCTGGCGGAGCAGGAACGTTGAAGTCCGTTTATTGATCATGTGCCGCACTTCATCGTCGATGATGAAGATCTCGAAAATTCCCATTCGGCCTCGGTAGCCAGTGTGGCGGCAATGATCACAACCAGGCGCCTTCATTACTTGCGCGTCTTTCACCTGCGATGGCTCGATCCGGAGCGCACGCATTTCGGTTTCACTGAGGTCGGCCGGATGTTTGCAATGAGTGCACAATCGGCGCACCAAACGCTGCGCCATGATCGCGCGCACCGAAGACGCGACCAAAAATGGCTGCACGCCGATATCAACGAGACGCGCTACTGCTGAAGACGCGTCGTTGGTGTGCAGGGTGCTAAAGACCAGATGACCCGTCAGGCTGGCGTTGGTTGCGATCGATGCGGTCTCCAAATCACGGATTTCGCCAATCATGATGATGTTCGGGGCTTGACGCAAGATCGAGCGCAACGCAATCGGAAACGTCATTCCGACATCGTTGTTCACCTGCACCTGATTGATCCCGGTCATCTGATATTCAACCGGTTCTTCCACCGTGATGATCTTGCGGTCCGGCTTATTGATGTAGTTGAGGCAGGCGTAAAGGGTGCTCGTTTTTCCCGAACCAGTCGGCCCGGTCACGAGCAAAATTCCATCGGGGGAACGCAACAGCCGTTCGAATTTTTCCTGATCGTCGCTGAGGAAGCCGAGTTCGGGAAGGCCGAGGAGCAAACTCGATTTATCGAGCACGCGCATGACAATGCTTTCGCCATGGTTCGTGGGAATGGTGGAGACGCGCAGATCAATCGGTTTCTTTTTTATCTTCACCTGAATGCGTCCATCCTGCGGCAAACGCTTTTCCGCGATACTCATCGAGCCGGTCATGATTTTGAGCCGGCTGATGATAGCGGATTGCAAACGCTTCGGTGGCGCCTGCATTTCCTGGAGAACGCCGTCAATGCGAAAACGGACGCGGAACTTTTTGTCGAGCGGCTCGAGATGAATATCACTCGCACCGAGCTTGTGCGCTTCGATGATCAACATCGAGACCAGCCGGATGATGGGTGCATCCGCTTCATCGATGGCGACGGCCTCGGTGCCATCGCCGATCTCGAGACCAAGATCGACTTCGTCACCAATCTTATGCTGGAGGACGTCAGCCGCTTCCTCAGCCGTGCCATAATATTTGATCAGAGCCTGGCGGATTTTTTCTGGCGAAGTGCAAACGAGCTCAAGGTCGCGCTGGAGAAGAAAATTGAGGCTGTCGATAGTATCGACATCAAGTGGATC
>QHPP01000340.1 GCA_003219125.1 Verrucomicrobiota bacterium | reverse complement strand
TGCTCGTTCCAAATCAGTTGAACCTGCTTCCAACGCAAAAGCGTCTGAGCGTGCAGGCGGGCCAGACCTACAACTTCACTGCGATGTGGCAAGGAAATCGCGTGCTTTTGATGTGATCCAGCAAAGGATAGTTTCTAGCAGCCGGGCCACACTTCAGATTGCTGCAAGGACACTGTAGCGCCGCCCGCCTCCCTTACCGCAACGAGAGCGTCAGGGAAGCAGACGGAAATTGTCGGGAAGTGACGCGCCGAGGCCAGGCGCTTCGCGGCCTACCGCTCGATCAACGCCTCCGCCTGAACGCCTCCGCCTGAACTGAGCGCTTCGTGATTTAGGGCGACCTTCGTTGGCGGAATCACAATTGGCTGCTGCCCTTTGGTCCTGAGCGATTCATTTATGTTCGGCAGATCTTTTGTGAGCAATTGCTCGAACTCTTTTGTCGCATCATCCAATTCCCGCTTGAGCGCGTCGATGTAGGAAATCTCATAGTTGCCCGGTTTTCCCTCGTAACTGAGCAGCGCCCCGTAGAGCTGGTCGGTGTGTTCTCGCAACCGCTCTTCGCCGGTAATCGCGCCGCCTTCCGTTGTGGCAACAATTTTCTTACGCACAGCGTCAACCTTCCCGTCGAAATCTGAGACGTCTTTGCGCAGCATGTCGCTCTCTGGTAACGCTGCTCCGCTCTTGGCCAGATCCTTGCGCAAAAACAGAATTCGATCCATGAGAGCACTTTCGTCGCCAAACAGAGCATGCACCTTCATCGCCGCATCGAACTGCGACTTGCGGTCCGCTTCGCTGAATTTCGCTCGGCGATCGAGACCTACCGTCAACTTCGTTTCCGAAACTTTTCCAGCTTTGGTTAATCGCACAGTATACACTCCCGGCACCAGTCGCGGTCCGCGGGTTCCGGCAAAGGCAATCTGCGCAGCAGGCGGCACGCGCGGAGGTTTCTCGCGCATGGTCCATGTCACCCGATTAAGTCCGGGACGCTTACTGGCGGGCAATTCATCGATAACGCGACCGGAAGAGTCCAGAACTTCCAGCTTCAGCCTGCCGAAGAGATGACGTGATCGCTGGTAGTAAGTGATGACCGCAGCGTCTGGCGGGTTATCGCCTACAAACGCCGCGTCGCCATTGGCCCATCCCCCGCTGCCTTCAATCCGCTGTTGCACGGGGCGTGCCGAAACAAAAGTGGCTTCCTGCGTCAAAAGATCCGGTGTCAGGGCGCGCAGCGGCGTGATGTCATCCACAATCCATATGCCGCGACCGTGCGTTGCCAGAATAAGATCGTTTTCGCGCGGCTGAATTGCGAGATCACGGACGGCTACAGCCGGAAAGTGATTGCCCTTGAATTGCGCCCAGTTTTTTCCGCCGTCGATCGACACATAAAGACCAAATTCGGTCCCAAGAAAAAGCAGGTTGGGTTTAACTAAATCTTCCTTAATGACATGCGCGTATCCGCGCACGTCCTTGGATTCTTCCGAGGTGACAAGTGGCGTCCACGTCTTGCCGTAGTCAGTCGTTTTGAAAACATACGGCGCCATGTCGCCAAACGTATGTCGATCAAAGGCAGCGTAAGCGGTCGCGGCGTCGAAATTACTCGCTTGCACCCAACTGACCCAGGAATCTTTCGGCAGGTTGGGAATGTTGCCGACCACATTAGTCCACGTTTTGCCGCCATCACGGGTGAGCTGAAGATTGCCATCATCTGTGCCCACCCAAATCAATGATTTATCTTTGGGCGATTCGCTGATCGAATAAATCGTCGTGTGCATCTCCGCAGACGAATTGTCCACCGTTACCCCGCCTGACTGTTCCTGCTTCTGTTTCTCTGGATCGTTCGTCGTCAGGTCAGGTGAGATGCGATCCCAAGTCTGGCCATGATCGCGGGAACGAAACAAAAACTGCGCGCCGATATAAATCGTTCCCTTTTCGTTCGGCGATAAAGCGATTGGCGTGTTCCAATTGAATCGCAACTTTTCCTTATAGTTCGGCCGCGGTTTGATGTTGCGCGCTTCATGGGTGTACCGGTTCACGCGGCCGATCTCGCCGCCCTGGTATTCCGCGTAGATGTAATCCGGATCGGCGGGATCGGGAAACATCCAGAACCCATCGCCGTTATACATATTTTCCCACTGCGAATTGGTGATGCCGCCGGGATACTGCGACTCACCTACCCATGAACTGTTGTCCTGCAAGCCGCCGTAGACGCGATACGGATCGTTGTCGTCGACACTGACATGATAGAATTGCGAGACCGACAGGTTCTGGCCCTTCCACCATTTGCTGCCTCCATTGTACGAATACCACATGCCGCCATCATCACCAGCGAACACCGTCTGCGTATTCGTGGAATCAATCCAGACATCATGCGCGTCACCGTGCGTCCCCTGAAAACCGCCTACCACAGCGAAGCTTTTACCCCCGTCCTCACTCAGAATCAGCGCGCCATCAGGTTTGAATAAGCGATCCGGATTTTTCGGATCGACGATCAGTTTCGCGAAGTAGAACGGACGCCACACCATCCAATTGCTTTTATCGCGTTTGTCC
>QHPP01000339.1 GCA_003219125.1 Verrucomicrobiota bacterium | reverse complement strand
AACGTCCAGGTCGGCCAGCAGGTGTCGGCGACGCGCTTTAATCGTATCTTGAACGCAGCCGATCCTATCTTTGATCCGAACTCCCCAGAATTTATCGGGACGACTGTACCATTCAATCCGTTTGGTGATTTCCGAGTTCCGATCCCCTCTAACGAGGCCACCATTAACTTTGCCAGGGTGCACCCGAAAGACGAGGACTTCTCAAAACTGTGGACGCTTGATGGCTCGATCTACACCACCTCGCTCTTCGAGCTGCCGGGAGGCGATGTTGGTTTTGCAGTCGGTGGGCAGTTCCGCCGTGAAACATTGGAGGAGAATCCGGATATATTAAACGAGGAGGGCGATATTATCGGCAATTCGCCGGTCAATGCCGCGCGCGGAGGAAGAAAATCCTACTCGTTGTACGCTGAAGCCAGGATCCCAATTTTCGGGCCGAAGATGAACGTTCCGGGGTTGCACTCATTGGAATTTGAGGATGGCGTGCGCTTTGAAGAATTCCTGAATAACGACACCAATGTGCTGGTGCCGAAGTTCGGCATGCGCTGGCAACCATTCGATGAGCAGCTGACGATTCGCTCTACCTGGAGCGAAGGGTACCGCCAGCCGTCACTCGAGGAGTTATTTTCCGCTCCGATATCCACGCTACAGGGTACGCGCGATCCAGTCACTGGCGTGTCCGAGCCGGAAACGAACACTCTTGTTCAGAGTAATCCGAATCTTCAGCCGGAGGATTCTCGATCATTCAGTGCCGGCTTCGTTTATACGCCCAAGTATGTCCCTGGGTTAAATTTATCGGTTGATTTCTGGGATACTGAGCGCACCGGCATAGTGGCCGTTCCGACTGCCCAGCAGGTGCTGGAACGCGAAGCCATGGGTGCCCTGTTGCCGGGAGAAGCCGTCGAACGCGATCCAAATACCCATCAAATCAACCGGATTCTGCTCTCAAACCAGAATCTGGGCTCTCAAGAGGCGCGCGGGTACGACTTTACCGTTCAATACCAGAAGCAAACGCCTTGGGGAATATTCACCTCACTGACGCAGGTGACTTATCTGGATGAATTCCTCTTCCCGCAGTTCATCGAGGGCGAGTTCGGACCGAATGCGGGCAATCTGGCTGGTAGGACTACCGATCCGGCTACCTCAAACGAAGGCTGGTACAAATGGAAGGGCACCAGCCAGCTCGATTGGAATTGGAACCATTTCGATGCCATCTTCACCGCGCGCTATATTGACGGATTCAAGGAATTTATCCTCAATCCATTTACTGATGAGCTTCGGCAGCACTGGGTTAGCCAAACCTGGACGTTCGATATCCAGGCTAGTTATGATTTTACCGGACTTGTTCCAGTGGAGGAGAAACCTGTGCCGGGGTATTCGAAAGACGCGAAAGAAGTCGCCCGCGGCAAAGACGGCAGTATTAGGGAAACAGCTTCAGCCCAAACCGCCAACTACCGTTTTTCCGACTGGCGACACTTTCTATTGGATGGAACAAGCATAACTGTGGGATGCAACAATATAACTGATCGGGACCCGCCGGCGGCGAACGGCGAAGTTGGCAACGGGCAGAATTATCCCGGCTTCACTTACGATGCTACGAACCGGTTCTGGTACGCGCGCCTGACGAAGAAATTCTAACGCAATCCAGCAAAAGCCTCTGAATCTTGGGTAAACGTGGGAGGGAACCGTTCCTTCTCGTGTTCGGTCCGGCGATTTGCACCGCGAGCGAGCGGGTGTATTTTGCGTTGTGAAGAGTGTAATAGCTGCTGGCGTTACGATTCTAATCGCCGCTAGCGCCTCGCTTGCCGATACGCCGGTTAAGGCCGGCCCGGAACGAAAGGAAAAAGTGTTTGAGCAGACGGTTTTCGTCACCGGTTCGCTCATCCCGCAACGCGTCAAAGTGCGCCGGGTCGGCACGACAACGGTTTCGCCCCTTCGCGTGATTGACCGCCGGGAGATCGATGCTACAGGGCGTCAGACGACGCCAGGTTTTTTTGTGAACGACCCTTCGGTGCGCATCCTTGGCCACTGAGCGCCGAGTTGGCGGCGGAACAATTCGGCGACTGAGCTGCGACGCGAAATCGTCAATTTTGCTGCGCGATCCTGGATTGCGGCAAAAGCTTGTCAGAAATGCTCGCGGAGCCTTGGACCAACATCGCGGTGCAACCACGCCGACAGCTGCGCTGATCAACGAGCTTGTTTGAGCAGACGGTTTCTCCGAATTCCCAATCTGCCTTGGGTGGAGGACACCTAATTCCGATATTGGCCCTGCCTTTTGTGACGCTCTCCGATTTTCCGCTGACGCAGCGTTTCGGCCTCGTCGTGCTCGCCGGATGCATCATCGATATCCTGGCAAATCTTTTCGTTCTGCCGCTGCTCGGTGGTGCGCGACTGAAAAAGCGCGCGTTTGAGCATTCGGCTATGATGCATAATTTAAGATCGATGCAGGCCGCGTTTTATCAGTCTGAATCTGACCAACCGCATCCGGGGCGGGCGCGCGCGATCATTAAAGCGCATCCGGAAGTGCGCCAGCTGATGGTTAGAAATCCCTGGACCGCGCTGATCGCGCTTACGGTCGTGGTCCTGCAAACGTCCCTAGCCTTTTGCTTTGGCAAACTCGGCTTCGGTTACTGGTGGCTCAGCCTGGTGATCGCTTACTGTGTCGGCGCCTTCGCTAACCATGCCAATTACGTCATCATTCACGACGCCACTCATAATCTCATTTTTCGAAATAAGAGCTGGAACAAGTTGGTCGGCATCCTGGCCGATCTTCCGAATTTGAATCCGGGCGCGATGGGGTTCCGCGTTTATCATTTGCGCCATCATTCGCATCAGGGCGATTACGAACACGATGCCGACCTGGCCAACCATTGGGAGGCGCGCCTGGTCGGCAACAAATGGTATC
>QHPP01000338.1 GCA_003219125.1 Verrucomicrobiota bacterium | reverse complement strand
TGAACTTAATGCGCTTTAAATTCAACACGATGTCGGTGACGTCTTCGACCACGCCCGGCAAAGTGGCAAATTCGTGTTGCGCGCCGGTAATTTTTACCGCGGTGATGGCAGCGCCTTCCAGCGATGACAAAAGCACGCGCCGAAGCGAATTGCCTACAGTATGGCCGTAGCCCGCCTCAAAAGGTTCCGCGACAAACTTCGCGTAAGTTTCCGTTGCCCCCTTCTCCTCCTTGGAGAGGGTCTTTGGCATTTCAAACCGACCGTAACGAACTGGCATGTGATCCTTTCGGAGTGTTGGAGTATGGGAGTAATGACGAAAAGAGACAAAGCGCCTATTATTCCATCACTTTACTCGGTTGCTCCATTCCTCTTTCGCTGGGTTTCCCCTGGCGAGTAAAGCTTCGCGTCCAGCGACGGAAACCCAGGGACCGACAGCGCAACTAATTTAAAAACTCGCTGCGAAGGCGGAAATGAACACGATTGCGGGCAATTTGCAAGTGCATCCGCCAACGGTCATCCCGAGCGCAGTCGAGGGATCCCGCCGCGAAACCTTTAAGGCAACTTCAACGAGATCCCTCGGCTCACGCTTGGGATGACGTTCACCCTTGCGCAATCTCGTCTGGCAGCTCGTTGATGGTGTCGCCGGTACGGGGGAAATGCGCCGCTAGTAATTTTCCTACTTCACTGATTGCGAGGATGATAGCGCGATTGAAATCCTGATTTTTGAAATGCGCCCGCATCTCGTGCACTAATTTTTTCCAAAACTCCTCGCCGCATTTCTCGTGTACCCCCACGTCACCTACCACCGCGTATTTATGTGCGCGGGGCGCGACGAAGATCAGGACCGCATTGCGATCACGCGTTTTTTGCATTCCCAACTGCAGAAATTTTTTCTGCGCCCGGGGTAAGGCATCCTCCTCAAATTTCCAGCGTTGGACAAAAACGCGGATTTGACCGGAACTTTTCCCCTCGGCTTTTTTAATGGCCTGGATGATGCGGTTGTGATCGAGCCGGCGAAGAAAGTGATGGGTTCGCATCTAGTTACCAACTCCCGCTCGACCCGCCTCCGCCGAAGCTCCCACCACCAGAACTGAAGCTCCCAAATCCGCCGCCTGACGACCCGCTCGACCAACCGCCGCCGCTTCCCCAATTGCCAGAAATAAACGGGCCACCGCCTCCGGTATAACGATAGCCGCCGAAACGACGCGAAGCGCGCACCGCGAGCAAAAAGATTACCAGAATGAAGAGAAACACTAACAGACCGACGGTGCCTCCGCTGTCAGTCCGGCTCTCCGCATTTGCTCGGCCGCTGCCTTTGTACTCGCCGCGAATCGCCTTGCAGATCAAATCCACCGCCTCACTCAACCCGCCTTCATAGTCACCCTTCCGGAAATGCGGGTTCATATGGCGCTCGCGAATGTCGTAGGTTGTGATGTCCGGCAACGCGCCTTCCAGACCGTAACCCACCTGGATCGAGGCTTTGCGATCGTCTAAGAAAACAAGAAGAACAATGCCGTTGCGTTTGTCTTTTTGGCCGACTTGCCACGTTTGGGCGATTCGCTGCGCATAATCCTCGATTGAGGATTCGCTCTGCATTTTTCGATAAATCGCAACCACGACTTGATCGGAAGTGTCGCGCTCGAATTGTGCGAGCTGGGTGTTGAGCCGTTCGGCGACACCGCGCGAAACGACACCAGCGTAATCGTTAAAATAACGGTCCGGTTTCGGCGGGATGACTTCGGCGGCGTGCGCGCAAATCGCACCCCCCAGGATGGCAACGACTGCAAAAAATAATCGTTTGCCCTGCCGCGACATCCCGAGAGAAGTCGAGGGATCCCGTTGCGTAATCTTTAAGGTCAATTCCACGGGATCCTTCGACTCCGCTGCGCTTCGCTCAGGATGACGGGCAAAAATTATGGTGTCGTCGCTGCGGTCGCAGCTGGCGCCGGTGCCGGGCTTCCAAAGTTAAAATTCACTGTCGGCGCTTTTTCCGAACCGGCTTCGGCCTGGAAAAATGCACGTGGCTTAAATGCAAACATCTTGTTCAACATGTTGGTGGGAAATCTTTCCAGCGCCGCATTCAAATCCTGCACCGCGCTGTTATAATTGTTGCGCTCCACCGAAATTCGATTTTCCGTTCCCTCGAGTTGCGCCTGCAAATTTTGAAATGCTTCCGTCGCCCGCAATTGCGGATAATTTTCGCTCACAACCAGCAACCGCGAAAGCGCGTTGCTTAATTGTCCCTGCGCGGCCTGAAATTTCTTCAGCTGCTCCGCGTCCTCTGGCGCCTTGTTCGGATCCAGTTGGACCCGACCTACGCTGGCGCGGGCATTGGTCACTTCTGTGAGCGTAGATTTTTCAAAATTTGCTGAGCCAGCCACGGTGTTCACCAAATTCGGAATCAAATCGGCGCGCCGCTGATAGACCGATTGCACGTCTGCCCATTTCTTGTTCGCGTTTTGCTCGAGAATGACCAGCCGGTTGTAACTATTGCAGCCGCTCAGCGAATAAATCGCGGCCAGACCGAGCAACGAGGTGCCAATTTTGAAAATGGAAATTTTCATAAGATTGATGTGCTCAAATCGTTTCGCAGATCACGAGCCAAGTCAATCCTGCGGCGCCGGCACAACTTCCGCGTTTTGAGTTTGTTCCGCCCGCTCAGCGTCAGCCGGTGCGATCTCCCGCTTCGGCTGGGCTGTCGGCAAATAGCGCGTACGCAATTCTTCGGCGTTCGGCAATTCGTCGAGATGCCGCAAACCGAAATGCTCCAGCAAAAATTGGGTCGTCTCGTAGAGCAACGGACGCCCTGGCAATTCCGCGCGCCCACTGATTTTTA
>QHPP01000337.1 GCA_003219125.1 Verrucomicrobiota bacterium | reverse complement strand
GGATTTCACGCGCCGTTATGTGCGCAATCTCTACAATTCATTCCAGGCCACACTGGTTCCATCCGCTCGTCTCGGAGCCGTGCTGACAGAGTGGGGAGTGGAAAACGTCCGCGCGGTGAACCTCGGCGTGAATACCGCAGTTTTTTCGCCTTCGCCCGATGACACCGCGGCAACGCGCGCGGAATTGGAACTGCCCGCATCACGCCGGCTCTTGCTCTACGTCGGCCGACTGGCGAAGGAAAAAAATAGCAGTTTGCTCTTCCGAGCCTTTGCCAAGTTGGACGGGAACGCGTCCCGAGATTTTCATCTCCTTGTCATTGGCGACGGACCAGGGCGTGGCGATCTCGCCGAGCTGCAAGCACGTTGCCCAAATGTCACCTGGATGCGGTACTGCACCGACTCAGCTGATCTCGCCCGCTATTATCGCGCGGCCGATTTGTTCGTACATCCGGGGACGCAGGAAACTTTTGGCCTTGTCGCGTTGGAAAGTCAGGCCTGCGGGACGCCGGTGGTCGGCATTCGCGGCAGCTACATGGACAGGATTATTCTGCACGACCAGGAGTCGTGGGCGGAGGAAGAGACGCCCGAATCTCTGGCCCGCACCATCGAAACCGCCTGCTCGCGCAACCTGCCACGACTGGGGGCGCGCGCCTCGCGGCTGGCTGAGGAACGCCTTTCCTGGCCCCGGGTGTTCGAACGTTTATTTTACATTTATCGCGAAGTTTGCTTTAACTATAGGAAACAACGTTGAATGGACGACGCGTCGCAGTACTCAATTCGCAGTTATCGAGCGACTGATCGCGTTGCTGTCCGTAAACTTTGCTGCGACACGGGCTTTCTTGGCGATCCGATTGATCCGGTATTTCAAGATCGCGAATTGTTCGCCGATTTTCTAACCACGTATTATACAGATCACGAACCGGAATCTTCCTTCGTCCTCGAAATTGACGGAGAGATTCGTGGCTACCTGCTGGGCTCGCGCAAACCACTACAGCACCAAGTCTACGCTTTTGCGCATACCGTATTGTTATTTTTTCGAGCGCTCCGCCGCTATCGCGGTTACAACGTCCGCTCGCGCAAATTCGTTCGCTGGGTCATCGGCCATGGTTGGCACGAGGTTCCAGCCGCGCCCAGATCGGTTCCGCATTTTCACATCAACCTGCTGCCGGACGCGCGAAAAGTTTCCACCACCCGAGCGCTTATGAGCTCGTACCTGAATTACCTTTATCGATTCGGCGAGCGCCGTGTTTATGGCCAGATCGTGACTTTTGAAAACCGGCGGGGCGAAAAGCTGTTCGAGCGCTACGGCTTCAAGGTGTTGAACCGAGCCGAGATCACGAAATGGAAAGCGTTCTATCCGAAGTCGGTCTATCTCAGCACCGTAATCAAGACTCTCGAAACGGCTGGGCCACTTTCCGCTTACTCGCGCCGCCAAACGTCAAACGCGCCTGTCGTCCTGAGACCATCCTGAGCAAGGCGCTGTTCCAAGGTTAGCTTTCGCGCTCGCCGCGAATGAATTGCTCGACGCAGCGATGCGCCTCGTCGTCGGTCATTTGTACCGGCGGACGTTTCGCAAAATAGGCGGAGGGAGAGTGCAGTGCGCCACCGATGCCGCGATCGAGCGCAAGTTTGCAACAACGGATGGCATCGATCGCCACGCCGGCAGAGTTTGGCGAATCTTCGACCGAAAGTTTCACATCGATTTCCATCGGCACGTCGCCGAAAAGTCGGCCTTCCACGCGGATAAAAGCAATCTTGTTATCGAGTTGCCAGGGCACGTAATCGCTCGGGCCAATATGGATATTTTCGTCGCCCAGGCGTTCTCCCATAACGGATTGCACGGCTTCGGTCTTCGAAGTTTTCTTCGAAGTCAGTCGCGTTCGATTAAGCATGTTTAAGAAATCGGTGTTACCGCCGGTGTTCAGTTGATAGGTCCTGACTACTTTGACACCACGCCTGCGGAAGAGATCGACAATGGTGCGATGAAGCACAGTTGCGCCCATCTGGGCTTTGATGTCGTCTCCAACGACAGGTAAATTTTTGTCGGCGAAACGCTTTGCCCAAACCGGATCACTGGCGATGAAGACGGGAATGTTATTAACAAAACCGAGGCCGGCTTCCAGAGCGCAACTGGCGTAGAAACGCGTCGCCTGCTCCGAGCCGACCGGAAGATAATTGACCAGCATCTCGGCCGCAGAATCACGCAGTTCTTCGATGATCTGCTCACGGGTGGATTCTTTCTCCAGGGGCAGGAAAGTGCGCAGTGGGTCCTGCTCGCGCATGTGCTCGGCAAAACTGTCGAAAACACAGCCCATTTTCACGATTGCGCCGGTGCGGTGGATTTTATCGCAAAAAATCTTCGTGCAGTTCGGCGGGGAAAAAATAGCCTCGCTCACATCGAGTCCCACCTTGCGGCGATCGATATCAAAAGCGGCAACCACTTCGATGTCCTGAGGCTGGTAAGAGCCGATGCGGCGGTGCATCAGGCCGGTACGGATGCCGTTGCCGTTTGACCCGCGATAAAAA
Organism: Verrucomicrobiota bacterium; assembly: GCA_003219125.1. Classification (GTDB taxonomy): domain Bacteria; phylum Verrucomicrobiota; class Verrucomicrobiia; order Chthoniobacterales; family UBA10450; genus AV69. The sequence continues at coordinate 383 of QHPP01000337.1, read as the reverse complement.
TTGATTCCCTGGACGAGAGAACTGGCACAGTTGCCCATCCCGACGATGGCGATTCTGATTTTGCTCATTCGGTAAGCGCGACTCTATGCGCAGGGCGTTTCTGCGCGCAAGTGACAAGTTTCAGATTTTCAATGGTTAGGCCGTCTTTGCGCCGAGAGTTATGAAGGCCGTAAAACGTTGATCCGGGTGCCGAAAGCCGTCGCAGCGGGGAATTTTGTTGAAAAAGTTCGTCCGCCCGAAGAGATAAGACGAATCATGTCCGCACGCGTTCTGGCGTTTGTTTTGGCTTGCGCGTGGGTTTATGCAAGCGCTGGAAATGTAGCTGCGGCGCCGCCTTCCTATGATGTCGAACAAGCAGTTGCTCTCGCGCAGGCCCAGAATCC
>QHPP01000095.1 GCA_003219125.1 Verrucomicrobiota bacterium | reverse complement strand
TTGAGTGTGTAGAAGTGAATGCCGGCTACGTTGTTATCCAAAAGATCGTGACATTGTTCCAAGGCGAAGTGAACACCGACGCGCCTGACCATTTCAGGATCGTTCTCGCATCGCTGTAAAGCACGGAGAAGCCTGGCCGGGAAGCGTGCGCCGGCCGCCAGTTCGGCGATCCGTTTGAATCCGCTCATGGAGGTAATCGGCATTACGCCGGCGATAATCGGGATGTGGATGTCGGCGAGCGCACAGCGTTCTCTGAAATCGTAGAAGTCGCGATTATCGAAAAATAGTTGTGTGACGATGTAGTCGGCGCCAGCGCCGACTTTCGCTTTAAGGTGATCCATTTCGACTAATCGATTCGGCGTAGCCGGATGTCCTTCAGGAAAACCGGCCACGCCGATCCCAAAACCGCGCCGATCCGGATGCGCGCCCGCTTCGTTGAATCTGCGAATGAACTTCACCAAATCGATCGCGTGCTGAAACGAGTCGCGCGACTTGTCGTACTCAATTCCGCGCGGCCTATCGCCTCCGAGCGCGAGAATGTTTCCAATCGCCGACTTAGCGTATCGAAGTAGAATTGCTTCGATTTCTTCTTCGTCGTGGCAGACGCAGGTTAGGTGAGGGATCGGATCCAGTTTTGTTGTGTGTTGAATGCGCTCGACAAGATCATGGGTCAAATCTCGCGTTGAGCCCCCGGCACCGTACGTAACACTGACAAAGTGCGGCATATACGATTCGAGATCGCGAATCGTATGGTAGAGAATCTCGGCCGCATCCGGCGTTCTCGCAGGAAAGAACTCGAACGAGAACGTCGGAGAATCCTCTCGCATAATATCCGCGATATGCATGACTCAAAGTCTATCTTCGTTCGTGCCGCGACTTTCGGTCAACTGACCAAGCATATTTTCGACCACGGCGGAGGGTCGCATTCAAACTCCACAAGTCTTTTCCAGGATGGCGTTCAACACATTTTGATCTCCCGCAAAATCGGAAGGCAAATTGTCGCTGTGCCCGGTTTCACGTCATACATTTGCGTTCGTTCTGGTGACGCTGATCCCAAGCGGTCCGACACTGCCCCAACAGATAGATCTTTTCCCGCGGCCGTCTCTTTCGCCAGCTTCGCCGCAGCGCGATTGAATTCGCTCACGCGATTTTCGAAACCAAAACGCGAGAGCCGGGCTGCGTTCGCGCCGAAGGTATTTGTCTCAATCACGCGTGCACCGGCTGCAATGTAATCGCGATGAATCGCACGCACCCGATCCGGATCGCTGACGCAAACTTCCTCGAGACAAAACTCCATCGGCAGACCCTGATCGAGTAGCAGCGTTCCCATCGCGCCGTCGCCGCACAGACACGTTCCTGAAGCTCATCGATGAGGTTCATGGTTTGAATGCCGGATTACGGTCGCGCCGCGCGGCCACAAATCGCAAACCCGTAAGCGAACGGTTCAAGGCAAGATCGCGAAGACGCGAGCGGGGAAACCGGAAGCGCCTTTGGGTTTTGGGAAACTGCTGACGACGATCGCGCCGAACTCCGGCACTTGATCGAGATTCGTGAGCAGTTCGATCTGGTAATGGTTGGTGCCGAGGATGTAAGCCTCGAGCGAATAATCATCTTTCGTTGTCGCCAACCCGGGATCGGTATCGGTCGTTTAGTGACCAGAGGCAGTGATTTGCGTTCCTCATAAAGATATTTCAGCGCCGGCGAACTCCAGCCGGGATAATGCGCGACCCCTTGTCCAGCCTTGTTCGCCATCTTCTCGGCGTCTGGCCAGCGCTTCGACCAGTCGGTTCGCATGACAACAAACGCACCCGTCGGAATGTTTCCGTGTTCTGTTTCCCATTTTTTCACGCGTTCAAGCGTGAGCGTGTAGTCCGGTTTTTTTTGCGCACTCCTGATGAACGTCGACACACACACGAGTGGCAGGATCATTTCCTTAAGCTCGATTTGATTGACCGTGCGCAGGCCTTTATGAAAATGCGCCGGTGGATCTACGTGTGTGCCTCATTGACCGACATGAGTAAAGATCTCGGCCAAAAAACCGTCGCCCATCATGTCTGGCTGCTTTTCGTACCAATAAATCGTTTTCCGTTGTTCGTCGGGAAAACCAGACCAACACGGAATGCCTGGCGCGAAGTCGTGGGTAAGATCCACAAACTTTTTGCTGCCCATGATCTTCTGTAGATCGACGAGAGAAATTTCGGGCAACGGTTCGCGAGCCAAAACGTGGATCGGGCCAGCCCAAAATGCGCTGCTCAAAATTGCAACAGCCAGTCCTCGGATCAGGAGCGAAGTTTTCACATCGATGCTGTTAAACGATTGCGCAAAAGGAAGCGAACAACTTTCAATAACTCACAACAAAAAGCGCTTGCCATGCGTGGATTGGCGGATTGCAGTCGCCTGCACCTATTTTGTTCACATTGTTTCTGCCTGAATCATGCGATGGTAAGCGGCAGCGAATGCCTTGTTATTGGCGCCATGAAGATGAAGAATTCGTTTGAATCACAGCTAAAATTAACAGAGAGGCTGTGAACAAATCGCTGGACTGCGACATGAATCAAATCGTCAAACCGATTTTGTCATCAGCTACAACAATCGCGGTTGCTGAACCAAAACCCGTCCACGGGCGAGAGCGAGCTGATAACCTATTTGAGCGGGCTGCATGGATTTACACTTTTTGCCGCGAAAAAGTTTTCCGCGATGACACCGGGCGAATAATTCGTGCGTTTTGGCCGGCGGGGGAACCACCGGCCAGTTCCAAAGTGTTGGAGCTGGGCTGTGGTCCGGGGTTTTATGCCCGTACCTTAGCATCCCGGTTTCGGCAAATCTCGGTTCTTGGCGTCGATAGCTCGAAGGAGCTGGTGAAATACGCGCGTGAGAAAGCTATGAAGAAGACTTTGCACAATTGTGCTTTCGAGTGGGGTGATGTCCTCAATCTTCCACAACCGGATAATTCCTTCAGCCAATTGGTCGCGGCTCGTCTTTTCACAATTTTGCCGGAACGCGAACGCGCCGTTGCTGAAATGTTTCGGGTCCTGAATTCGGGGGGCAAATGTTTCGTGGCTGAGCCGCGCTTCGCTTTTTCGGCGTCGATTCCCTTGTTAACAATGAGGGCAGTTGCCCGAGTAAATGGATACTCGCGCGAATATCGAGAGCCGATAAGGGCTACCGTCCTTCCCTATCCCCATTTTGGTGCGTTATTCGCTACCCAGCCCTGGTCGCGAATGAAAACCTGGCGGATTGGCCGTTACCAATACGCGCTCTGCGAAAAGGGTTGACGCGAGCGTGCAATCAACGCAGAGCACGCGCGAATGCATCGTGTTCTCGATCGGCAACGGGGCAACCAAATTTCGGCAGGCCTCTCTGCGCTCGCGATCATGACAAAAGCGCCGCGGGCCGGCGTTGTGAAAACACGATTGCAACCACCGCTTACTCCGGAGGAAGCAGCGGATTTGAACATTTGTTTCTTGCGCGATATCGCCGATGCGATTTCGCGCGCGACCTGTAGCGGCGGTCTGCGACCGCCGGAACAAAATACAATCGCTCGCGGTGTTGGCGTTTTTACTCCGGAAGGCAGCGAAAAAGAATATACGGATATTTTGCCGGTTGATTTCGATTTGATTCCGCAACATGGCGATGGATTCGGCGAGCGATTGACTAATGCAGTTGACGATTTGCTGCATGTCGGTTTCGAATCCTGTTGCCTGATTAATTCAGATAGTCCTACGGCGACGGTCGACGCGTTTCGCGAGGCGGTGAGAAAATTGCAGGGCGCAGACGATCGAATCGTGGTCGGGCCATCCGATGACGGCGGTTATTATTTGATCGGAATGAGAAAGCTGCATCGCCGTCTTTTCGAAGAAATCGATTGGAGCACGGAGCGGGTTTTTGCTCAGACGGTGGAACGTGCGAGTGAAATCGGCCTGGAAGTTCATGTCCTTCCAAGCTGCTTCGATGTTGATGATCGCGCCGCTCTGCAGCGCCTATGCGATGAATTGCTTGGCGAAAATCTTCCCGCCGCGCCGGCGACGAAAAAGTTTCTCTCCGACACCATTGCGAGAGAGGGTCGCGAGAGAATCTGGCCAGTTGTCGCGGCGGTTATGCCAACCGCCGAATCTACAGAAAAAGCGCTTGGCACCAGCGCCTCTACAAGGAAATGAAGCGAGCGCTCGTCACGGGCGGGGCAGGCCTTATCGGTTCGCACGTCGCCGATTTGCTCGTGCGCGAGGGCTGGCGGGTGCGAATTCTCGATAACCTCGAACCGAACACTCACAAACTCGGTAAGCCGGCTTGGATCAACCGCGAGGCTGAGTTTGCGCACGGTGATTTGCGCGATCGTGAAGCGATTGAAGATGCACTATCCGACATCGACACGATTTTTCATCAGGCGGCTTACGGCGGTTACATGCCGGAAATGGCGAAATATGTGCACGTGAATTCGCTCGGCACGGCGCAAATGCTCGAAGTCATTCGCGAAAAAAATTTCCCGATCAAGAAGATTATCGTGGCGAGCTCGCAGGCGGTTTACAGCGAAGGCGCGGGTGAGTGCCCAAAGCATGGCCTCGTTTTTCCAAAGGTGCGGCCGGTGGAACAATTGCGACAAGGCGATTGGTCGGTGCGCTGCCCAATTTGCGATCAGCCAACCACGAGCGCGCCTACACCCGAAGACGCGCCCGTTGGTGGAGAAACGGTTTATGGATTAACCAAAGTCGATCAGGAAAAACTGGTCTTGCTCTGGGGAAAACAAGTCGGGATCCCAACGGTCGCGCTGCGTTATTCGTGCACCTACGGGCCCCGACAATCGATTTTCAACCCTTACACCGGGGTGATCGCGATTTTTTGCACCCGCTTGCTCAACAATCTGCCACCGGTACTTTATGAAGACGGCAAACAAACGCGTGATTTTTCATTCGTCGAGGATATCGCGCGCGCGAACTTGCTCGCCGCTGAAACCGACGTGCTCGACGGCTTGCCGGTGAACGTCGGCAGCGGCAAAGGCGTGACTGTGCGCGAGATCGCGCAGAGAGTTTCCGATGCGCTCGGAATTAAGATCGAGCCAAAGATTAACGGCGAATTTCGTCCCGGAGAAATGCGGCATCTCATCAGCGGGACGGATAGGATTCGTGCGGCTGGTTACGCGCCGCAGGTCGATCTCGCCGAAGGACTTGGCCGCTATCTCAATTGGATTCGCGGTCAAGCCGACGTGCGCGACTACTTCAGCCAGGCCGCCGAAATTTTACGCGACAAGGGCATCGTTCATCGCGTCCGGACATCATGACTCGGGAAGAAATTATCCTCTCTTACATCAAGCGCGACGGCTTGGGCCTCGAGATTGGTGCGGGCTGCGCACCTATTGCACCAAAAAAGCAGGGCTTCCGCGTTCACGTCCTCGACCATTGTGACAAGAAGGCACTGGTCGAAAAATATCGGCCGCACGGAATCAACGTCGACAATATCGAGGAGGTCGATTTCATTTGGGACGGCCGGTCTTACACCGAGCTGGTCGGCCGGCGCCATGTTTACGACTGGATCATCGGGTCGCACGTGCTCGAACACACCACCGATCTGATTGGGTTTCTCAACGATTGTGATTCGCTCTTGAAAAAAGACGGCGTTCTCTCGCTGGTGGTGCCTGATAAGCGCCACTGTTTCGACCACTTTCGACCTCTCACCGGAATAGGACGGGTCATCGATGCCGGGCGCAACCCGCAGAGAATTCATTCCGCCGGAACCGCGGTGGAATATTTTCTTACGGTGGTGAGCAAGGGCCACCGTATTGCCTGGGACGCGAAGGAGAAAGGCGAGTTCAAGCTGGTCCATTCGTTGGAGGAAGCGAAACAAGCGGCCCGCGATGTGAGCGAGCGAGGGAGTTATCTCGATCTCCACGAATGGTGCTTCACACCAACTTCATTTCGACTGATGATGCGCGACCTGTTCGAGCTTGGATTCATCCAGCTAAAGGAACTGGCGTTTCATCCTTCTCAGGGCAGTGAGTTTTATATCGCGCTCTCCCGCTCGGGCGCGTTGCCGCCGGGTACGCGATTGGAATTGTTGGAACAGATTCTTCGCGAACAATCGGTTGCCTGATTTTTCGACGTGTGGATTTCTGTTGTCATTCCAGCATTGAACGAAGAAGAACCAATCGCAGAGGTAGTGCGCGAAGTGATCGCAACAGGAACTCCGCGCGAAGTCATTGTTGTTGATAACGGCAGCACGGACCGAACCGCGGAGCGCGCCAGAAGCGCGGGAGCGCGAGTTGTTTCGGCGCCACGGGGATACGGTCGCGCCTGCGCGGCGGGCGTCGCGGCGCTTTCCGATGAATGCGATTTGATCGTTTTCCTCGATGGCGATGGCAGCGATGTTCCGCGCTTCATTCCGTCCTTGGTTGAGCCGATCATGAGCGGCACGAAGGACTTCGTGATCGGTTCGCGCACCCGCGGGAAATGCGAGCCCGGCAGCATGAATGCACAGCAAATTTTTGCCGGCTATCTCGCGGGATTGTTGATCCGTATGCTTTACCGTGTTCGCTACACCGACATGTGCCCGTTCCGTGCGATCCGGCGCGACTCGCTCGCGCAACTCGGAATGCGCGAAGAAACCTATGGTTGGAATCTCGAGATGCAGATGAAAGCAGCCAGCGCCGGTGTGCGCATTCTCGAAATGCCGGTTGACCATCGATGCCGCAAAGGCGGGGAATCCAAAGTTTCGGGAACATTGCGCGGCACGTTCGTCGCAAGTCTTCGGATTCTGGCGACATTTTTGAAAATCGTTTTCTCCGGAACATAGGCTTTTAGCTATGCGCCAGCGGAGTTGCACTCCGCTGTTGGCTGCAAGGAAAGGCTTTGTCTGCTTCTCTACGCCGTTCAGCGGAATGAAACTCCGCTGGGCGCACAGACTGGAAAGTCTGTGTTCCGATTCGGGACCACCGTGTGATGTCAGAAGGATAAAGCACACGCTTGGCACAAGTGCCTCTAGAACTCATAGTCGCGATTAATAATGAGCCGATCCAAAGTAGTGCTTAGTGGTCTCTTCGCAGGGCTCGTTGCCGGAATTGCCATGACCTTTGTCATGCTTCTGCTGGCATGGATCTTTCAGATCGCGACTCCGCTGGTGATTCTGGGCGATCGCCTCAGTGTCTTCATTTCGCCGAAACCGTTCTTTTGGATTATGGGCCGCGTCGGCGGCTACAATCATTTGAAACAGCTCGGCGTCGGCTCCTCCATCCTCGGACAAATTCTGGTCGGCGCGCTTGGCGGAATGGTTTACGGAATGGTCCGTCGCAAACGAGAACACTTTGGGTATCACTGGACCTTTCTCATTTTCGTGGCGCTGCCATTAGTGGTTAGTGCCATTCTGCTCTGGCCAGTGCTCAGCACCCATTACGGGGGAATGCCAATCGATGCAGCGCGTTTGATCACGCTGCTCGGACTGGCGATTTCGTTTCTCCTCTTCGAGCGCGTTCTTGTGCTGGGGTTCGATTTTCTAACGAGTCGTGGACAAGAGAAGACGGCGGCCCCACCTGAATTTTCGCCGCATCTAGGCCGGCGCGCATTTTTGTTTGGAACGCTCGGTCTTCTCTTCGTCGGCGGAGGCGCGGCCATTGCGCGCAAGCTTTTCCGCATCGCCACCTTCAGCTACGATGGCACACAATATAAGGGCGAGGGCGTCCGGCCCATTACCCCGAATGATCAATTCTATTGTGTGACTAAGAACGTCGTCGACCCGCGGGTGGACGCAGGGCTCTGGCATCTTGAAGTGATCGGAATGGTGCAGCATCCGCGGACCTACCGGCTCCTGGATTTCAAGAAAGTGGAGATGGTCGATCAGGAAACGACCTTAATGTGCATTAGCAACGGACTCGACGCCGGCCTGATGAGTAACGCGGTTTGGCGCGGAATTCCGATGGCGGATTTGTTGCAGGCATCCGCGCCGCTTCCCGGGGCGGAGAGAGTGCGGCTGCACGGCGTCGATAATTATACCGACACCGTTCCGTTCCAGAAGGCAATGAGCCCGACTACGCTCGTTGCGTTGATGATGAATGGTGTGGACCTGCCGGATCGGCACGGATTTCCCGCGCGCGCCATCGTCCCCGGTTATTTTGGCGAAAAACATGTGAAATGGCTCACGCGCATCGAAGTTACCAAGGCGAACGTGAAGGGTTTTTACGAGACGCAAGGCTGGGGCCCAAATTTCGTCGTCCCGACGCGATCTCGGATCGACATTCCTTATAACGACTCGTGGATTAGGACAGCTGATGCGACGAAGGGCGTTTCGGTCAGAGGCGTCGCTTTCGGCGGCGACCGTGGAATCGCCCGAGTGGAATTCAGTTCGGATGATGGCGAAAGTTGGGATGAGGCGAAAATCGATTATCCCGGAACGAAATTAAGCTGGGCGCTCTGGAGTTTTAATTGGCAGCCGGATGAGGCCGACGATTACATCTTGGTCGTGCGTGCGACCGATGGCGAAGGTAAGGTGCAGGAATTCGAAGAAGATCGTGCGTTCACTTCCGGAATCACCGGTTTTCACAAAGTGGTTGTGCATACTTTTACTTAAAAACGCCTCGTCATCCCGAGCGTAAGCCGAGGGATCCCGCTGCGTAATGTTAAGGTAACTTCATCGGGATTGCTCGACTGTCGCTCGGGATGACAACGTTCATTAGTTGGGACACTGTTGCTGGACCAAATGAGCGCCAAAGATCACGTCTTCACCCTCGGCATCGAGGAGGAATTTGCCATCGTCGATCCCGAGACGCGGAAGTTGCGCTCGCATATTCACGAAATTCTCGAAGACGGCAAAGTTACCCTCAAAGAGCAGATCAAGCCGGAAATGCATCAGTCGGTGGTCGAGCTGGGCACGGAAATTTGCCGCGACATCGACGATGCCCGGATGCATGTGACGGAGCTGCGCAGTCGCCTGGCCGCGTTGGCCGCACGCAGCAAACTCAAGATTGCGTCGGTTGGCACGCATCCATTTTCACATTGGCGAGACCAACTCATCACACAGGGCGAGCGTTATCAGGAGATTGTGCGCGATATGCAATTGCTGGCCCGCGCTAACCTCATCTTCGGCTTGCATGTGCACGTGGGAATTCCCGATCGCGAAACCGCCATTCATGTGATGAATCAAGCGCGCTATTTTCTGCCGCACATTTATGCGCTTTCGGTCAACTCGCCTTTCTGGGTGGGACACGACACCGGATTGAAAGGTTATCGACTAAAAGTGTTCGAGCGTTTTCCCCGCACCGGCATTCCTGACTCGTTCGAATCGCTTTCTGAGTACACCGACTACTGCAACCTTCTCGTGAAAACCGGTTGCATCGATAACGCTAAGAAAATTTGGTGGGATATCCGGCTTCATCCTTTTTTCGACACCCTCGAGGTTCGGGTATGCGACGCGCAATCGCGGGTGGATGATACTCTCGCGATTGCAGCGCTCATCCAGGCGTTGATTTCAAAACTGCACAAGCTGCTCCGGCAAAATGTCACTTTCCGGATTTACCGGCGCCGTTTACTCGATGAAAATCGCTGGCGCGCCTCGCGCTATGGGATCGATGGCAAGCTGATCGATTTCGGTAGGGAACGCGAAACTGACACGCGCAGTTTGATTCACGAGTTTATCGAGTTCGTAGCCGATGAAGTAGCCGAGCTTGGCAGCCGGCGCGAGATGAATCATATCGAGCGAATCTTGCATGAAGGAACCGGCGCGGACCGGCAGCTTGCTGTCTGGGGACGCACCCAGGATATCAAAGCGGTCGTCGATCATATCGTTGCCGAGACTTACGAAGGCTTAAGGGAAGGAGAGCCGGCGGCAAAAGCGACGGTCGCGTCTTAAAGGAAGCGGCGAGAAGGAAGCTGCCACGTCATCCCGAGCGAAGTCGAGGGATTCCGATGAAGTTACCTTAAAGCTTCCGCGGCGCGATCCCTCGACTTTCGCTCGGGATGACCGTTAGTGAACATTCTCACCACGGAATCACTTTTCGATCCTGCAAAAATTTGCCGGTGAGATTTTGCGGGGCCTCGGCCGAGAGCCAGACAATCCCGTCCGCGCCTTCTTCGACCGAGCGTGTTGCGTTGGTCCCGCCCATATCGGTGCGGACCCAACCCGGACAGACTGAATTCACCGCGAATTTGGGCAGCGCCGCAGCCAGTTGGGAAGTCACTCCATTCAAAGCTGTTTTGGAAATGCAGTAGACCGGCGACCAGCCATCCGCGCCATCGTGCAATTGTCCGCCGCTACTCGATACATTAACGATCCGCGGCGCTGATGACTTCGCGAGCATCGGCTGAAAGGCTTGCGCGATCAATAGAGGCCCGAGCGCATTGGTCCGCATCGTGGTTTCGAATTGTCCCGATGTTGTTTTTAAGATTGCGTCGTCGCCGTCAACGATGATGCCGGCGTTATTCACCAGGACGTCGAGGTGGTCGATCGTCTTCGCCAATTCCGACGCTGCTTCGCGAATGCTCCCCGGATCGGAAACATCGATCTTCAAAAACTTTGCCGCTCTTCCGATTTTCACTGCCGCGGCGCGACCGGCCTTCTCATTGCGCGCGCCGACAAACACGCGAAAGCCTTTCTTCGCCAGCTGCCGCGCGACTTCGAAACCGATTCCTTTGTTTGCGCCAGTGACAAGCGTGATTTTTTCTAACTTCGGCATAACGCAAACTCGTGCCTCAAGTTACGAATCGCAATACCACGGCGTCATCCCGAGCCTGTCGAGGGATCCCGCTGCGTTACATTAAAGCTTCGCAATCGGATCCCTGGACTTCGCTCGGGATGGCGCTGAGGAGACAATCAACTTTCGCAGCGTCCGCAAATTCACTACATCCTCCTTCAATTCTTTGCCTTTTGGCGTCTCCAGCACTTTCGGGATTTTCCGGAAACGCCGCTCGTTCATGATGAAACGAAATGCGGCCAGCCCGATCATGCCTTTACCGATGTGCGCGTGCCGATCGACGCGCGAGCCACCCGCAGCTTTGGAATCGTTCAGATGAATTGCCGCCAGGCGGTCGCGCGCTTGCGGGATAATCCGATCAAATTCGCGAAACGTTTTCTTCACCGCAATCTCAGAGGCGATGTCGTAACCAGCCGCAAAGATGTGAGCGGTATCAAGGCAAATGCAGAGCCGTTCGGGCTCGCGCACGTTGCTCATGACATGCGCAATCTGCTCGAAGCGATGACCAAGACACGAACCCTGGCCAGCCGTGGTTTCGAGCGCGATCTTTGTTTTCACCTTTGGAAGCGCCTGCCAGATCGCATCGATCGACGCGGCGATTTTCTCTAGCCCGGCTTCTTCACCGGCGCCGAGATGCGCGCCCGGATGCATCACGAGAAATGGCAGCTCGAGGTGATCGGCCCGAATTAACTCCTCTGCTAACGCGCGCAACGAATTGGTGTGAAATTGCGGATTGGTCGCGGCGAGGTTGATCAAATAATTTGCGTGCGCAAAGACCGAAGCCAACTGGACACGCTGCTGGTGATCGAGAAAAGCGCGAATTTCTTCGGTGGACAATGGCCGTGCGAACCACTGCATGTTGTTTTTCACGAAAATTTGCATCGCGGTGCAATTGATCGAACAAGCACGCTCGATCGCCAGGTGTGCGCCGCCGGCAATAGACATATGGGCGCCGAGGAGAACTTCTTTTGTCATTTCGAGCGAAGTCGAGAAATCTCTTACTATTCAGTGCTTTTCAGTGCGAATCCTTGAGAAAAGGTTAGAGAGGTCTCGACTACACTCG
>QHPP01000094.1 GCA_003219125.1 Verrucomicrobiota bacterium | reverse complement strand
TGGTAACGTAGGCTTTTGTGGCCGCGTAAGCCGCAATGCCCGGCAGCGGGAGAAATCCAGCGGAGGAACTGACATTCAAAATTGCCCCCCGTTTTTGCGCGATCATCCGCGGCAGTAACGCACGAGTCAGCGCGGTTAACGCCAGCACGTTCACCAGCACCTGTTCATTAACATGAATCGGGTTGGCTGTGGCAAAGGAACCGTGATCGCCGACGCCGGCGTTGTTGATCAGGAAATCGATTGGCTCGTTCGTGAGCAAGGTAGCGAGTTGCATTGTCTGCTCGAGATTTGAAAGATCGGCCTGGCGGACCTCAACACGTAACGCCGGATTCCTGGCGAGTAATTCGGTGCGCAGCTGTTCGAGCCGGTCGCGCCTTCTGGCGACAAGAACGAGAAGTTTTGCACGGGAGGCTAATTGTCTGGCGAATTCGCGCCCGATCCCGGCCGAGGCGCCGGTGATCACGGCGGAGCAATTATCGAGATTCATCGTCATTCCGAGCGGAAGTCGAGGAATCCCGTTGTTCAACCCTTAAGCTACGGCGGCGAGCCGGACTGATGGTTTTGCTCGGGATGACGCGAACTTCTTGGGCGCTCAAGTGTCGCCATTTCCCGCGCGGAAGATCCTGCAGTCTTAGATTGCCCATTCGGACTCGCGTCAATTTTTTCGCATGAAATCCGAAGCACTCGAGCATGCGCCGAACTTGCCGATTAATTCCCTGTTCGAGCACCATGCGGAGTCGCGTCGGCGAAATTTGCTGCACCCGTTTGGCGCGGGCGTGTTTCCCATCGAGGACAACACCGTGCAAAAGTTTCTGCGCTAAATCCGAGGTGGTGGCGCGATCGAGCACCACTTCATATTCCTTTTCGATCTTGAACCTGGGATGCGTCAGGCACTGGGCGAAGTCGCCGTCGTTCGTGAGTAGCAGCAAACCCTCACTCTGAGCGTCGAGCCGACCAACATAGGCGAGCGAAGAAAATTTCGGCGGCAGCAGATCGTAAATCGTATCGGTCGTGTTTGGATCCCGCCGGGTGCAAACAAAGCCAGCGGGTTTGTTGAGTAAAATATAAACCGGCGTTCGTTGATGAACGAGTTTGCCATCGACTTTGACGTAATCGGTTGGTGCGGGCTGGAAGTGAAAATCCCGACACGGTTTTCCATTCACAGTCACACGACCGCCGGCGATTAATTCGTCGGCTCCGCGACGTGATGAAATTCCTGCCGCGGCAAGGAATCGGTTGAGACGCACTTCTGCTCGTTGTGGGCAGTGATTAGTTGATCGGTGAAGAGCAGGGCGCCCGTTCGCAACCTAACTATTCACCTATCACGAGTCACTATTAACTGTTTTGGCATTACACGTCGGGTTTCGTTTTCGGCAGCCCTATCACCTTACTCGTTTCCTTCCATTGTCCGCGTTTCTTGAGTAGATCGACGCGCTCGAAACGTTTCAAGACATTGCGCTTGGCTGCGATGGTGCTGGCTCCCTTAAGACTGCGATGTTGTGACATGGATGAAGGTGAAAAAGGTAGAACGCTAAATAGTTAAATCGTGAATCGTGAATCGTGAATCGTGAATCGTGAATCGTGAATCGTGAATCGTGAATCGTGAATCGTGAAAACAGGTTCGCACGGTAGCGTTGTTCCGCCTCTTTTTCAAACCACCTAGAGTTGATTGGAGAGAATGATGTAGGTGCCGAAACTCGCGACCTGATGATAAACATGGAAGTGTTGCACCAACAGTCCGCGCCAGTAAACCACTCGTCTTTCTTCGATTATGAGAAATACGGGGCGCGGCACCCGCCATTGCTCGAGCGCGGCCTTTTCCTCGAGAAAGAGACTACGCTGTTCGGGGGTAAGCGGTATTCGCGGATCGGGCTCCTGGTTGACCATGGCGAACTTGCGTTCGAGATAAAAGCCGAGGCTGCTGGCGATGTCAGGAGGGCCTTCAAAAAGCACCTGACCGTTCGTGCCTAATCGGCTGTTTAAGAAGCGAGCCGCCTCCGCCAGGGAAAAAAATGGGGCAATTCGCGCCACGCCGCTGATCATGCAAAGACCGACTGCAACCATTCCGAAGGCGAGGCCAACCGTTGCGATTTTTTCGCGTCGGCGCCAAAGCAGGTAAATCGTGATGATTGCGCCCGCGAGGAGCCCGATTGCAGCGAGGGCGAGAAGTGGGCGAAAATGCAGCCAGGCGCTCGCCGGCATATCGGCAAGAGCTTTCCATGCCGTCCACCGAAGATCCGTTTCGCCCCACTCGCTCTCGTTTTTGGGAAAGAGCCGCGGGAGCGCTATGGCGATGAAACCGATCGCGATTCCGACGAGCGCAACGGTGGTGGCGCCGAGATTACGCAGAGAATTTGGCGCGCGTTCGAAAATCATCGCGGCCCAGAGCGCAAACGCGCTGAACATGCTCAGCGCGTAATAATCCTGTCGCTGGCCAATGGCCAAAACCGGTACCAATACTACAATGGCCCAGGCCATCGGAAGAGCATCCTGGAAACTAATCTCGGGCGGTCGCATCACGCGCCGCCAGGAAAAGATCAGCGCCGGCAAAATCGCCAGCGACCAGGGGAACCACCAGGCGAGATGGTTGGCGAGAAACTGCCAGCGCGGAACGTCGTCGTACCAATTCCCGTTAGGGTAGCGCCCCAGCAAGTGTTTGATCCATTCGTCAGCGACAAGGCGGTGGAAGGGGCCGTCAAAATGGATTTCGATCCAGAGATACCAGGGTCCGATGATGGCGAGGAAAACTAACAGATAAGGCCACCAAAGAAGCGAGCGAAACCGCATCCGCGCCTCACGATAAAAAATCGCCAGGGTGGCAAAGGTCGCCGATGGAAAAAGTAATCCATGCGGACCCTTAGTCAGACACGCGAGCGCGGCGCAAATCCAAAATCCGGCAAACCAAGCGCCCCGCTGATGACGCTGCTGGAACCCAGCCAGCCCGCAATAGATCGCCCCGGCAAAGAGCGCGGCAAAGAGGGGCTCCGGCATGACGATGCGGCCGAAAATGAACGTGCCGCTGAGCGTGAGGTAAATCAGTCCGGCAGCGAATCCGCGCCAGTAATCGGCCAACCGTTCACCGATCAGAAACGTGAATGCTACCGTTGCCACAACCGAAAACGCGATCGGAACGCGCGAGGCCGCGGTGTGGATCCCGAAGAGCTTGTAGCTGGCAACGATCAGCCAGTAGAGCAGGGGCGGTTTTTGCAGACGCGGAATACTGTCATTCGTCGGTAACAAATACTGACCGCTCTGAATCATTTCGCGCGCAGCGGCGGCGTACTGGCCCTCGGTCTCGCTGTAAAGATCGCCGATCCCGATCGTTCCGAAATGCACCAGCGTCGCTAGTGCGATCAGAATGGCAAAGAGAGCGTGCCGGGTCGGCGGCGGCGGCAACGCCTGTGGTCCGAGAAACGTTTCTTCAATGCTAAGCGCTCCGGTGCCCGTGACCATTTTAATGAACGTCCACCGCCGCAGCCCGATATCGGTCCCAACTGTCGGGCAAACGCAGCAATTTTGCCGACGGCATTTGAATCAACGCCAGCGTCTGGCGGCACTCGGCGATTAGGGCATCGTCCGCGTTCCGCGCGATCCGAAAAGCGCACCAAAATCGCACACGTTCGAGTTGATCCAGCCAACCTTCAATTGTGAGACGGTCGCCCAGTTTGGCGGCGCGGCGGTAGTCGATCTCTGTCCGGAGGAGGACGGGATATTTTTGCGTTGCGGCCATTTCCGATAAGGCGAGCCCGAGCTGTTCAGCCAGGAGAGTGCGGGCGATCTCGATGAAGCGCAGATAAGCGATGTTATGGACGACACCACCGCAGTCGGTATCGAAAAACATCACCTGCACTTCAGTGCGAATACGGGGCGCTCCGGATACGGTCATACCGAGTTATGATTTCCAAATGCGGCCGTGAAAGCAACGTTACCCGATTTCGCCGCTTCAACCTGCGCGGAAATCATTTGTTGAATAGCGGCAACGACTTCCGCGCTCGTGACCGCGTGCATGCAGCGGAAATCGAGAGGGCATTCACGTAGAAAACAGGGGCTGCACTCGACATGATGCCGAAAAATGCGATGGCCCCGGCCGAGCGGGCCGGTGCGCAACGGTTCGGTCGATCCGAAAATCGAGATTGTAGGTACTCGCAACAGGGCCGCGAGATGCATTGTCCCGGTATCGTTAGTAAGCAACAGATCGCAATCGCGCAGCTCATCGATTAATTCCTCGAGCGTCGTCTGCCCGATGCGATTCAAACACTTCTCACCCAGCGCAGCTGCAATTTCGAAGCCGACTGCGGCATCGCCAGCAGTGCCGAAGAGAATCCATTGCACCGGAAATCGCGCCGCGATTTCCCGCGTCACGTCCGCGAAACGCGGCCATCGCTTCGCCGGGCCATACTCCGCGCCGGGACAAAGGCCGAATTTGAGTTGATCGCGACGACCTCTAATCGAATGGGCCGCAGGAAATCGCGGCTCCATTTTTGCTCCGATCGTGCTCGCCAATTCGAGGTACTTGTAGGTCTGATGAACAATCCCACGGGAGAAGGTCTCCCGTGGTCGTTGATTCAGCAGCCAGCGACGCCAATGCCCGGTTAAGCCAACGCGCCGCGGGATGCGCGCCAGAAAGATTTCGAGGGCGCTGCGCAGCGAATTCGGAAACAGGATCGCAACATCAAAGGGCCGTTTTTGACGAAACAATCGGGCCGCCACGAAAACTGATTTCGATGGCAACGCGATGATTTCATCGACCTCGGAAATAATTTTCCAGAGTGGCGCAATTTTTTTCGGGACGGCCACGGTCACCTGCGCATCCGGCCGGCCGTCTTTGATCGCACGCACCGCCGGGGCGCTCATGACAGCATCGCCCATCCAATTGCTGCTCCGAATCAGAATGCGAAATGGCTTGAGCCGCGTTTTCTCCGGTAAAAAGACACCGCGCTTGTATTTCGCGAGCAGAAAATTTGGCCGCGGCGTTTTCCAGCGATTGTGCACCCAAAACCAATCTTCCGGAGCGCGTCGGACTTGTTTTTCCAAAATTTCGTTGCCGCAAGCGGTTAGCTTTTCGATCGATTCGCTGGCGCCGTCGATTGGCGTTTCCGCCACCGCGCGCCAGCGCGCGAAACCCACGGTGTGAACGGCAAATCCGATCAGCTTCGCGTGGGTGCGTCGCGCCAGCAGCGCCGGCAAGGGCGTGGTGGAAGCGAGTCTACCAAAGAACGGTGTCCAAAGGCCACCGTCGCCGGCGTGTTGGTCCATCAGAATTCCGATACCGCCGCGGCTGCGCAGCAATTCAATCGCTCTGCCGAAACCTTCGCTCCGCTCAAAGACCTCGAGGCCGAATCGGCTGCGCGCCGCCCGAACGTGTCGATCGATGTGCGGATTGCGGATGCGCTGGTAAACAGTCGCGGTCCGCTGTCCGTGCGCGAAGTGCGGAAACAGTTGGCTGCAAAACTCCCAGGAACCGATGTGACTCAGGCACAAGACGAACGGCTGCTTTTGCCGGAAACAATTTTCGGCGTACTCGAAGTTTTCCAGGCGCACGCGCTCCAGGATCTTTTCCATCGGCATGCGGGTGAACTTCACGCTGCAGAGCAAATTCGCTCCCAGTCGCTGAAAATGCCGGCGAACGATCCCGCGCATCTGCTTTTCGGAAAGCTCGTCGCCGAAAGCGATGCGCACATTACGCAGAGCCAACTTGCGGTAGTGCGGCAGCGCTAGCCAGCCAATCGCGCCGCCAATTTGCCCAATCGCAAATATTAAGGGCAGAGGCAACAAGATGAGCAAGTCCGTCCCGGCCCGGTAAAAAAGATAAACAACGTAATCGAACATGAGTTCGGGCGGGCACGGTACGTTTGCCCGCTCGCGGCATCAATCAATATACTGTGCCGGTGAAGGACGAGGAATTGCGAGCAGCTGAAGCGCACATCGTGCGGCTGGAAGAAGAGTTGTTGCGCCTGAAAGATGTGAAGCGCGACTTGCAGATGTTGCGCGAGGAACATCGTCGATTACGCCACAGCGCCGAAGGGCGCGTCGCGAAAATTCTTTCCGCACCGTTCCGATTATTGCGGCGGCGGAAATTAACCAAGGCCGTCGATCAAGATGAATACGGCCGCTGGTTTGCGCGGCATCGCGTTTCCGCGGAGGAAGCGGCGAAACTGCGTGAGCAATCGCGAACGTTCTCTTATCGGCCGCTTATATCGATTTTGACACCAACGTTTAATTCAGATGACCAATTCCTGACGGCGGCGGTCGAATCGGTCATCGCGCAGGCCTACGAGAATTGGGAGCTAGTTTTAATTGATGATGGCTCGAGTGATCCCCGCATGCGCGGGCTGCTGGAAAAGCAGGGACAACGTGATGCCCGCATTCAAACCGGCTTTCAGGATCACGATGGGATTTCCTCAGCCTTAAACGCGGCGCTCTCCCGCGCGCGTGGAGCATGGGTGGCGCTGCTCGACCACGACGATTTGCTCGAACAGGACGCGTTGTTTCGCGCAATCGAGCTTTTGCAAAACGACCGGGAAGCCGATGTGATTTATTCCGACGAAGACAAAATCGTGGACGGGAAATTGGCGGCGCCGATGCTCAAACCCGATTGGTCGCCGGAATTTTTTTGCACACACGATTACCTGGGACATTTCGTAGTTGTTCGGCGCGATCTTGCGCAGCCAGGGTTTCGCAGCGAGTTCGACGGCGCCCAGGATTACGATTTGCTCCTGCGCATATCGGAAAAAACGGACCGGATCCGGCATCTCCCGCGAGTGCTTTATCATTGGCGGCGGACGGCCGAATCGACCGCGCACAACATCCGGCGTAAACCGGGCGCGCTGGAAGCGGGACGGCGCGGCATTGAAGAGCACTTGGCGCGGCGGCAGGAAAATGCGCGAGTGACAATTGATTGGGAGACGCATCTCTACCGCGTTCGGCGGCAAATCACCGTGGAGAAGATTTTGATCCTTATCAATGGGTCTGCCGGCGATGCCGATCGAATTCGTGCGAAAACGGATTTTCCGAATATCGAAATCGTTGCAAATCTCAAGGAAGCGACTGGCGAATACGTGCTATTTCTTGATTCCGATCTAGAGCCGCTTAACGAGAATTGGTTGAGTGCGATGGCGGAGCAATTGTCGAATCGGAAGATTGGTGCGGTTGGCGCACGCATCGTTTCGTCGGAGGGCACGGTTGAAAGCGCTGGATTGATTTTATCTCCGGATGGCAAGGCGACTTCAGCCTTCGCTGGACTCGCGCGGAATTTTCGTGGCGCGAATCGACAATTGCAGGCGGTGCGGAATTACAGCGCGGTGAGCGCGTCGTGTTTGCTAACGCGGGTGGAAATGTTGCATCGAACGCTGCCAGGTAACGCGGCGGGATCCCTCAGTCCGAGCCGGACTGGCGGTTTCGCTCGGGATGACCGGATTTGGGTTGGGACCGAGTATTGTTTGAGATTACGCGAACAAGGATTGCGAACAGTTTCGATTCCATATGCGGAATTGCGTCGCACTTCGAAAAAGGAAAATGCGAGCGTGTTGTGTCTGGATTTACAGAAACGCTGGCCGGAAATATTTCGACGCGATCCTTATTATAATCCAAATCTTTCTGGCGAGCGGACCGATTTCTCGCTAAGGACGTAGTTGGCCAACGTGAGATCGGCGGTCATCCGCCTTCGTGCCACTAAGGCGCGACAGGTAAACCGCCGCTACGAAAATGAAAAAATCCGGGAAAAATATTTGGCGCGGTTTACAGCCTGCTGCGGTAGCCGCGTTGGGCACGCGCGACTATCGAGCTCCGGCGCTGGCAAAACGGCTTGCTGGCGGGGGCGTAGAAGCAGGTCAGATCGTATCGGCGAATCGCCGTTCCCTCGCGGCGGTCTGGATTCCCGGCGTCGAAATGTTCGCGCGCACCATCCATGTGCAGCGGCACCGTGGATTGTTCGGAGAACTCGCCCGGCGGGACGAAGGGCTGCTGGCGAATCTAAAATTCTGGCCACGGCAATGGGCCACGGCCCGCATGTTCGCCAATACCGCCAAAGGCTTCCATGTTCATCCCCCGTTTATTCCGGAAGGCGAAGACCCGGCGAGATCGTTACGGCGCAGGTTCACCAGGGCAGGGAATGTCGACTACGAGGCGGAACAGTGGGATGTCATGTTTTTCGTCCAGGGCCGGGTCGAGATGATTTTGCGCGACGTGCGCGAAGGGTTTCGCAGCCGCATCATGCATTTCTTCATTGATGGCGATAACCATCGCGGCCCGAACAACGTCGCGGTTGTGATTCCACCGGGGGTGGCGCATGCCGTGCGGGTGGAGGGAAGTGAGGACGCAATCATGGTTTATGGCACCAGTACGAATTTTGAACCGGCGTTCGAAGGCCGGATTGCGAGCGATGTAGAATCGGCGCTGCTGCCGGAAAGTTGGCGGAGTTTTCTGGCGGAGTAAGTGAAGCGACAGTTCGACCCGGCGTTGCTGGAATTGATGGACCGGCCCCAGCCGGTCACTCCCGAACTGGAACACGATCTGGCCAACCTGCGCTCGTTTAATCGCTGGTTCGGCAGTCATCGCTTAGTGCGACATTTTTTGCGACGCTGGCTCAGACCAAATGGGAAAGCGCGCATCCTGGACGTTGCCACCGGATCAGGCGACATCCCACGCCTGATCGTCGATCACGCGCGAAAACAAAATGTTTCAGTTCACATCGACGCGATTGATCAGCAGGAATCGACCATCGGAATTGCGCGAGGGCTGAGCGGCGCTTATCCGGAGATCAGCTTTTATTGCGCGGACTTGTTCGAATGGAACGTGCCGCCGGGCCTTAAACTTGACGGCTTAAAGCCGTCAAGTTTCCCTTACGATATTGTGTTGTGTTCGCTCACGCTTCATCATTTCAGCAGCGATGACGCCGTGGGCGTGCTACGAAAAATTCGAGAGCTCTCGAGGTCATGCGTTTTAGTGGCTGATTTGCGAAGGGCGCGCTGGTTGACGCTGGCGATTTATTTTGTAACCGGAACATTCTATCGCGATGAGATGACGAAAACTGATGCACGACTATCAGCGGCGCGTGCCTTCAGTTTCGTGGAAATGCGAAAGCTGGCTGAGCGCGCCGGCTGGAGAAATTTCGGGCACCAAAAATTTGCCGTTGGTCGCCAGGCGATTTGGATCGAATCGTCATCCCGAGCATAGTCGAGGGATCCCGGTGCGTTACCTTAAAGATTCCATCACGGGATCGCTCGACCGCCCTCGGGATAACCGACTCTCCAGTGAAAATCATCGAGACAACCGACGCGGCTCATGCGCATGTGCGTGAGCGAATAGGCAAGTCCGTCCTCGTGCCGACGATGGGTGCGTTGCATCGCGGACATCTGGAGTTGATTCGTGTCGCGCGTGACTACGCTGGAAAGGATGGGGAAGTCGCGGTCAGCATTTTCCTTTTTCGCCCGCGCGAAATGTATTTTGATGATCGCTCAGTTTACGTTGAGGAAACACGATTGTCCGCCGGTCTGTGCGGCGCCTCGCGGCCAGGACATTTCCGCGGTGTCTGCACGGTGGTGGCGAAGCTTTTTAATTTGCTCGCGCCGAACGCCGCGGTGTTCGGTGAGAAGGATTATCAGCAACTGGCAATTATCCGGCGAATGGTGCGCGACCTGAATTTTCCGATCGAAATCATCGGCGTTTTGACGGTGCGTGAGGAGGACGGGCTGGCGCTTAGCTCACGCAATCAATACTTGAACGCGGAAGAACGCGCCGCGGCGCCGATGTTGTATCGGGCTATGCTGCGGGTGAAAGAAATGGCCGCCGGCGGAGAAAATTCTGTGAGCAAGTTGATCGACGCCGCCAAAAACCTAATCGGCTCAGCTAAGGGCGCCCGTATTGATTACGTCAGCATCGTCGATGCTGAAAACTTGCAGCCGTTGGAAAAACTGCGGCCGAACGCGCTCATTGCGCTCGCGGTTTTCATCGGCAAGACGCGTTTGATCGATAACTTGCGACTGACGTGAAGGAATTCGATTTCGTTGTGGTCGGGAGCGGAATCGCCGGCTTGAGTTTTGCCTTGAAGGCGGCGCAGCACGGTTCCGTCGCCTTGATCACGAAACGCAAAGGGGCCGACAGCAACACGGCGTGGGCGCAGGGCGGCATTGCCTGCGTCACGAGTGACGAAGATTCTTTCGAGTTGCACGTGCGCGACACGCTCGAGGCCGGTGCCGGGCTTTGCGACGAACAGGTTGTGCGCACGATTGTGACGGAAGGTCCGGAGGCGATCCGGGAGCTGATGGAAGTCGGCGTGCATTTCGATGAACGCGAGGTTTCCGGTCATCGCGAGCTCGATCTTGGTCGCGAGGGCGGGCATTCGAAGCGGCGAGTGTTACACGTGCAGGACGTGACCGGGCGCGAGATCGAAAACAAGCTACTGGCGGCACTCGGTCGATCGCCGCATGTCCAATTGCTGGAAAACCATACCGCGATTGATCTGATCACCGCAGCCAAACTTGGGTTTGCAACGGAAGATCGGTGTCTCGGACTTTATTCGCTCGATGAGAAAACGGGCGACGTTTTATCAATTCGAAGCGATCGGGTGGTGCTGGCCACCGGCGGATGCGGAAAGGTCTATCTCTACACCACCAATCCGGCGGTTGCGACGGGCGATGGCGTGGCGATGGCGTGGCGCGCCGGTGTCGCCATCGCGAACATGGAATTCGTCCAATTCCATCCCACCTGTTTGTATCACGCCGAGCAACGTTCATTTCTGATTTCGGAAGCAGTCCGCGGCGAAGGCGGAATCTTGCGTGATGCCCGCGGCGAAGATTTCATGCCGCGATATCATCCGCGTGGCTCGCTCGCTCCGCGCGATGTGGTGGCGCGGGCGATCGACGCCGAGATCAAGCGCAGCGGTGCGCAATGTGTTTATCTGGATATCACGCATAAGCCCGAAGCGTTTTTGCGCGAGCGTTTTCCGCACATTTTCGAAACCTGTTTGCAACTTGGGATCGACATGAGCCGGCAGTCGATTCCGGTCGTGCCGGCGGCGCATTATCAATGCGGTGGAATCAAGACTGATGTCAACGGCGCGAGTAGTCTGCGCGGTTTGTATGCGATTGGGGAGGTGGGTTGTACCGGCCTGCACGGGGCAAATCGACTGGCCAGCAACTCGCTGCTCGAAGGCGTTGTTGTGGCGCGGCGGGCCTCTGCGGCGCTGGCGCGCGAGTTTCCGAAGGAGCAGGATCACAAAATTGCGTTACCCGAATGGGTCTCTGGTAACGTCCAAAATGTAGACGAATTGGTGGTGATTTATCACAACTGGGACGAGATCCGGCGCCTGATGTGGGACTACGTCGGGGTGGTTCGGAGCGACAAACGCCTGCAACGGGCAGCCTCGCGTCTGCGGAATCTCCAGCGGGAGATCCGCGAATTTTACTGGAATTTCAAGGTCTCGGTCGACCTCCTGGAACTGCGGAATCTTGCCACAGTCGCGGCACTGATTGTGGACAGCGCCCTCCTCCGCAAAGAGAGCCGGGGACTGCATTACACCCTGGATTATCCGCGGACCGACGAAGCGCATTTTCGGCACGATACTGTGCTCTCACGTGGCTAAATGGTTGGAATGGATACTGCTGCAAATGATGAAGAGCCGGCCGGGAAGGGATTCCTCGAAAGGAGGAAAAACCCTTGCCTGCTGGCAACTTTTCGGATAAACAAGCCACGCTAATGAGAAAAGGTTTTCCCGCCGTCGCTCTTATGCTCCTTGGGACGGGGGTAGCCATGGCCCAATCGCCTTACGAGAGCGCAGCGGATTTCGCCAAATATGCCCGCAAATTGCGCGAACAGGCCCTGCTAAAAGTCGAGCCCCAAGTGTTCGTCCCAACCGCTTCCCGGTCCAGCACGGCGACCCGTTACCCGTGGAAGGCGAATATTGTGACGACGGTGTTTTGGGTTGGCGAGCAGGCTGGCGGGAATAATCCGGTCCCGAATTACAAGAGCTGCTGGGACGCGAACTGGACCTCGAATTACGGTGGCTTTGATACCCCAGACGTGTCCTCGCGCCGGAATTACATTCCTGCTTCGTTTACCCCCCGGCAGAACCCTTTTTATTGCGCTCTCCCCTACAACGACGTCACGCACGGGCAGTTCAAGCCGGAAGCGCCCCTAGTGATTCCATGGTTTAGGACTGCCTACACCGAACCGGGCCGTTCGGTTTGCAAAGACCGCTGGCTGGCCATCCGCAAAGGCAGTCGCGTTTGCTATGCCCAGTGGGAAGATTGCGGGCCGTTCCGTACCGACCATTTCCAGTACGTTTTCCAGAATGAGCGACCGAAGCCGAATCTGAATCACGGCGCCGGTCTCGATGTTTCGCCAGCAGTACGGGATTATCTTGGGCTCGGGCCGACTGATGTGACCGACTGGCAATTTGTGGAAGTGCGCGATATCCCGCCCGGACCGTGGCGCAGTTATGGCGACAACAACCATTTCGTGATCGCCAAGCGCCAGGCTGAGGCCCGCCTTGTTCAGCAGAGCGGCGCCACCTCGCGCTAGGTCCGAGCCGGACTGGCCTTTGTTTAGCGTCCGATTCCTCCTGTGCCGCTGAGGTTCTCGCAGCTCTCTGCGCTGGGATGATCGCTCCCCAGAGTGAGTCGCCACGACCAACTCGTCGGTTTGAGCGACTTCGTTAAACGATACACTAACCCGCGTGGCTTCCCATCACACGCGGACGCAGTTTCTCAAAAGTCGCGTCGAGTTCTCCGATCCGATCGACCAGCAATTGAAAATGCGCACGTTGCGTCGTGCAGAAGGCAGTGAGCGGTTGTATTGCCGCGTTGATCTCGCCATAGAATAAATCGATCGTATGCGAGATCTGATTCTCGATCGCAAGCACGAGCTCGCTGCGTTTTGCTTCCATTTGTTCGGCGTAAACACGGAGAATTTTTCCGCGCTGCTGTTTTGCCAGCAAAGTTCCAATGATCGCGGCTGAAGCGGCCAGCACCCCCGTGACATCGGCCACAGCGGCGCTGCTCATGGCCGCGACCAGTGCCACCAGTCCACCCGCCGCCGCCACGCCCGCTGGAATTCGCAAGCGGTCCGACGTTTCCCGAAATATTTCTCCCATTTGTTCGTCAATGGCGTTTCTGCCGCTTCGCTCCGCCAGCGTCAGTTGAATGGATTGCAATAACTCTCGGCGTTGGCGCGCGAAATCCGGTGGCGTCCGCGGCGCCTGAGATTTCACTTCGCCGCCAAAATGCGTCTCGATCATGTCCTGCAGCTGCGGCCAGATTCCACGCAGATCGGTTTCAAGTAATTGTACTGCGTTTTCGATTTGTGGCTGCACGATCTGGCGAAGCTTCGTTTCCATTTCATCTTGAAAATCGCGTTGCCAATAATCGCGTCGCCAAATCATGTTCACGGTTGTCCAGAAAGTCAGCTTGCTCTCGAGAAATCGAGTTCCCTGGGCAGCGCAATCGCGGCAGGCTTGGTCGATCCCCCGCACGAAACCGTGCACTTGCCGCAGCGTTTGCTCCTTGCGCGCCTGGAGAAATTGCATCAGGCGATCGAACCGCTCTTCGTCCTGTCTAATGGTGCGAAATGCCTCGCGCACTTCCGACGCGATCTCTTGCAGAACAACCTGCGCCGTTTGCCAGGCCGATCGCAATTTGAGCGCGTGCGCACTCGCATCCGACATGATCAAATCGATGTGCTCTTGCAACGGAACAATCTGGCTTTTTTCTTCAAGGCTGGCCGCTCCGGGCGCCCCCGTGCGCGCGAGTAAAGCCTGACGCGCGGACACAGCAAAAATAGGGGGAGCCGTTCCGAGTTTCTGAAGGGCGGTATCCTGAAGATGACGGCGGATGACAGCAATCTCGGCGGGGTCGCGCAAGTCAGCCTGTTGCAAAACGAAAACGATATTTTTTAGCCAACGCTTTTGCACGAAAGCGAGAAGGTCCCACGCTGATTGCGTCCAGGGATTAACCACGGAAAAAACGAAGAGGACGAGATCGGCCCGGGGTACGAATTCTTCGGTGATGCGTTGATGCTCTGCCACCATCGTGTTCGTCCCGGGAGTATCGACGACATTGAAGTCACGCAGGAAATCGATGGGAAGGAAGCGCTCGATCAGTTGGGGGGAGACATCGACTGTTTCTTCCACCTCGCCATACCGAAAAATGCAGACGCGGTCGGTCGCTGGCAGGACGCCGGTCTTGGCGAATTCACGGCCGAAAAGCGCGTTTAGAAGGGAGGATTTTCCCGCTTTCACTTCGCCGACGACGACGAAGAGAAGCGGTTGGCGAATGTCGATGAGAAGGGCGTGCAGCGTTTCCAATGAGGCTGGGCTGCGCTGCAGATCCGCGCCGAGTCGCAGCAATCGGATCAGCGCAGTTTCGAGATCGGTTCGAAGCTGCAAATAATGATCGGCGATCATGCCGCGAGGGCTAACCGTTCGGCGACGGCGCGACAACTGGAGACGGAGTGGCAGTTGGGGCGTTGACCGGCTTCGGCGTCGGCGGTGGTACCGGCGTCCGTAGCTTCAATAATTCGGAGACAGTGACGAATTTGAATCCTTTGGTTTCAAGCTCGGTCAAAGTTGCCGGCATCGCCTGGATCGTCTGCGCATGAATATCATGCGATAGCACGATCGATCCCGGGCGCGTCTCCTTCAGAATACGGTTACTAACGACATTTGGACCGGGTTCTTTCCAATCGAGCGGATCCACGTTCCACAGAATAATTTCATAGCCGAAGTCATCGTGAATAAAATGTTTTTGACGCGCCGTAAGCGAACCGTAGGGCGGGCGAAGTAAAATCGGACGCGAACCAATCGCGCCGCTTATCGCCTCCTCGGTGCGCTTGATCTGGCTGCGGACGCCGTCGTCGGACATCTTCGCGAGATTAGGATGCGACCAGGAGTGGTTACCAATCTCGTGGCCTTCGCGCGCGGCGCGCTGCAAGATTTCGGGATGCTGTGCCACGTTTTCGCCGATGACAAAGAAAGTGGCGTGAATGCGATGTTGTGCGAGTAAATCGAGCAGCCGTGGCGTGAGTTTTTCGTTTGGCCCGTCGTCAAAAGTGAGGGCGATGTAGGGGCCATCGACGTGCACCGAGCTGACCGTTATTTTTTGTTCCGGGACCGGCGGCGGTTTTGGCTTTTCAGGCGCGGGCGAGGGTTGCTGGGCAAATGCAACCGTGGCCGGAACGAGAAAAAAAAGGGCGCGGAATTTTCGCAGCATGAGACTCAGAAGCGCGACAGATTGCCTTATTAACGCGGCAGCACCGGCGGCGCAACCGCGCCACCAAAAATTGGAGGAGAGAAAGCCGGGCTACAGCCGCCGCGGGGCCGAATTTGGCAACTAATCTGCTGCTTTGGGATGGAGGGATGTTGGGGCGTTCATCGAACTTCGGCGCGAGGCCGAGAGGCCGCACTGACGCCGATATCGCGTGATGAATATTCTTCTTGTTGAAGACCAGGACGACAGCCGGAAAACGCTCTCCAGGCTGATCGGAATGCGCGGCCATAAGGTATCGCAAGTCGCCACTGCCGAAGAGGCCGAGCGCGCGCTGGCAACGGACAGTTTCCCATTCCTTATTCTTGATTGGATGCTGCCCGGAAAAAGTGGCATCGACTTGTGTCGCGAATTGCGGGCGCGCCAGGACGGCGACGAAATGTTTATTCTGCTCGTGACCGGTAAAACCGATCGCGCAGATCTGGAGATGGCGCTAGAAGCAGGCGCAAATGATTACCTTACCAAACCAATCGACCTGTCGTTGCTGAACGTCCGCCTGGCGGTGGCGGAGCGGCAAATTCGCGACCTCACGGAACGCAACCAGGCCCGGATTGCGCTCCAGCAATCGGCCCGAACGCTGACGGATATTCTCGAGAATACGACCGATGGTTTCTTCGCCCTCGATTACGCGTGGCGCTTTACCTATGTGAATCCGGAGGCGGAGGCTTTATTCGGGCGCTCGCGCAGAGAGCTTCTGGGAGGCGAGCTGTGGCAGACTTTTCCCGAACTTCGCGGCACGGCTTTCGAACAAAATTATCGCCAGGTTATGGCCGAGCAGGCACCCGTCGAGTTTGAAGCGTGCGATCCGCATGGAACGAAGTGGTTTGAAGTTCACGCCTATCCCAGCGGCGGAGGCGTTTCGGCTTTTTTTCGTGACGTCACTGAACGTAAGCGCGCGGAAGATGATCGGCTGACCAAAGGCAAGATCGAATCATTGGGAACGCTGGCCGGCGGAATCGCCCACGATTTGAACAACATTCTCACCGTCATTTCCGGCAACATC
>QHPP01000301.1 GCA_003219125.1 Verrucomicrobiota bacterium | reverse complement strand
ACACTTTTTGGCTTCCTCTTGGGCTAATAGACGCGAAAATTTGTGCAATCTGTGGGCGTAATCTGGAAACCATGAAGTGGCGCCAAATTGCCGACGATGTCGTGGTGATGTCGTTTCCGTGGCGTGTATTCGGGATCGATTTCGCGCGCAATGTAACGCTCTTGCGATTACGCGATGGACGGGTGGTGATTCATTCATCGGCTCCGTTCACGACGGAAGATATTGCTGCGATTCGTCGCTTCGGTGAGCCGGCCTGGCTGGTTGATGCGACACTGATTCACGACACGTTCGCGAAAGAGGGTCGTGCCGCATTTCCGAATTTGCCTTATCTCGCGCCCGATGGTTTCACGAGAGCTGCTGGCGTTGCTACTCAACCGTTAAGCCCGCCGCCATCGGACTGGCAGGGCGAGATTGATGTTCTCAAGATCGACGGAAATCGAATGAATGAACATGCCTTATTACATCGTCGTTCGGCTACGTTGCTGGTGGCCGACTTGTTCTTTTCATTTCCGACGGACATACGCGGTTCGGCGCGTTTTTTTGTCCGGCATATTATGCGCTTGCCGCGCTTGTTCGGCGTCAGCCTATTCTTTCGCGTCCTGATGATTCGTGACCGGAAGGCATTTCAGAATTCAATGAAGGCGGTGTTGCAATGGAACTTCGAGCGCATCGTCGTAGCCCACCGGGAGCCGGTTGAAGAGGAAGCGAGGGCCACAGTCGAACGCGCTTTGCGCGATCATGGATTCTTAAGTCAGGCCTGAATTGAGGCCGTACTGCGGTCTCTTTGAAGCGCAGATCGCTCCGGACTTGCCACCGATCCGCGAAAAAAAGTAAAAAACGAAACGACCAAAGTCGACATTATCGTCTTGATCTTTGCGAGTCTCGGACTCCAAAATTCGCGCAAACTTCAATTCGTTATTGCCGGCTAAAAAAGATCTATGAAAACTCCTGATTGGTTTACGCGAAACCACGCTCCTTCACATCTGCGTATCGCAACTGCAGTCACGCTAATCTTCGCGGCGGCGGCGATGGCCTTCTTCGCGGCTGGCCCGTCTAGTGTCGTTGCGCAGTCCGCCGGCGCACAGGCCTTGCCCAAGCCAAAACCCCTTCCGCCGAAAAAGGGCGCAACCGCCTTCGCCGCAACCAGCCCTCTTGCTCCTGGCTCGCCATGGCAATTACTGACGAACCAACCTCCCGTTCTTGACTATGCTGATTGCGGCCCTGGCAACCCGATTTTACTCACCGATGGCACTGTCATGGTGCAAGACAGCGGGTGCCAGGATTGGTGGAAACTGACCCCCGACGAGTTTGGCAGCTACGTGAATGGAACCTGGACCCAGTTGGCCTCAACACCAGCAGGATACAGCCCACTTTATCACTCATCAGCCGTACTCCCCGATGGCCGGGTCATCATTGAAGGTGGAGAATACAATTTCCTGCAACCGGTGTGGACCAATTTGGGCGCCATCTATGACCCATTAACCGATACTTGGACGAGCGTAAATCCGCCGACGGGTTGGTCCACGATTGGAGACGCCCAAGGCGTCGTTCTATTCGATGGAACTTTCATGCAGGCCAATTGCTGCACTAGTCAGGCAGCTCTGCTAGAGCCCAAAACCTTGACTTGGGCGCCTACCGGTTCAAACAAATTCGACGTTAACGACGAAGAAGGGTGGACGCTGTTGCCCAACAAACACGTGTTGACGGTGGATGCCTACGTCTTTGCGTACGATGCGAGCGGCACGAACTCGGAAATCTACAATCCGGCGACGGGCTCATGGTCCAGCGCCGGCAGTACGATTGTGCAACTCTGGGACTCCGCCAAGGGGTGCGGGGGAAAGAACCATGCTTCGTTCGAAGTGGGACCTGGTGTGCTGCGGGCCGACGGGACCGTCTTCTACACTGGAGCGAACCGTTGCGGTGCAGGCCATACCGCGATCTACAATTCGAATACCGGGGTCTGGACGGCCGGTCCGGATTTTCCGGACTCACTAGACATCAGCGATGGTCCCGCGGCGCTCGAACCCAACGGCAAGGTTCTGATGATGGCAAGTCCATTGATCTTTAGGACGCCTTCGACATTCCTCGAGTGGGACGGGTCGAGTCTGACGGAAATTTCCCCGGCTCCACACGCATCGAGCGACTCGTCGTTCTACGGCAACTTCCTAGTTCTCCCGACCGGTCAGATACTGTTCACCGACTTCTTCTTCGTCTCAGTTTACAACCCTTCGGGAACCTATGATCCCGCTTGGGCGCCAACTATCCAGTCTGCCCCTACCAGGGTTCGTCCCGGAGGATCGTACGTCATCTCCGGCCATCGTTTCAACGGCATGTCGCAAGGAGCTGCTTACGGGGACGATCAGCAAGCGGCAACCAACTTTCCGCTCGTGCGCATCACGAACAACAGAACTGGACATGTGTTTTATAGCCGGACGCATGACCACAGCAGTATGGGCGTTGCATCTGGCGATCTCGTGTCTACTCATTTCGATGTCCCGGCAACCCAAGAGCACGGTCCTAGCCAACTTGTGGTCGTCGCTAACGGCATTCCCTCCGCTCCCCTCGCTATCATGGTAAATTGAAGATCGTAAGATCTGATGGCCACTTCTACGTAATTGTCGGGTCGTAAAAGATAGAAGATGGGATTGGGAGACAGAAGATCGGAGGTCGGATGCCAGAGGTCAGAGGTCGGAATAGAGTTAGGGGAAAAGGAACACGGGGTAATAATTAAGAAGTAGGAATTAAGAATTAGGAAGGCTATCGTCCTTCGCCGCAGTTGAGTCCGGGCTTTCTGCGAACGTCGCCCCGTTCCAAACGGCTTTCAGGGATGCGGGGTTTCGGTATCGGAGGCTACAGCTTTCACCGTGTTTCCGCTCGATCGCGCCGCTTCCTCGATCTTCTTCTCGGTCGTAGCCAGCGGATCGTAAGTCACGTGCATCGCCCGGTTCTCGATTTTGACTTCGCGGACTCCGGGCAAGGCGGTCACGGCATCGGTCATTTCCTTTTCGTTGGCGGCGACACCGATTTCCTCGATCTCGATCCGAGCGACCATTACTTCATCCAACGCAGAGCTTTCCTGACCTTTTTCTTCGTTCATAGATCCTAAATAGAATCGGCTCTCATTTTGCAGATTCAGGTATCGGAAGTCAAAGAAGTCAGAGGACAGAGGACAGAGGCAGGGAAATGACGAAGCACGAATGGCGAATGACGAATGAACGGAGAGGCACTCCTGCTCATGATCTTAATCGAGGTCGGAGGGCCGAAGGCACAGGTCCAGTGGTCGAGAAACTGCTTCGTTCAACTGCATGCATGTTCCTGTGCTGGTGGCGATGACTTTCCGGAGCGATTCCTGGCTGAAATGGACGCTTTGGGCAATAATCATGAGTCTTATTATGGGCTGGGTGGCGCGAAGCCGTCGACAGCCCAGACCTGCTGGTTACGCCCGGCGATTGCAACATCCGCTGAGCACTCTCATCATCGGGCTCGTTAGCTTTTTATTCTTTGCCGCCATCGCGGTGATCTCGAACGTGTTCGCCAATGCGACAACGACATGGTTAACGACCACAGTTTTTGTGGGTTTCGCTCTGCTGGCACTGCCGATCGTAAGTGATTATTTCGCAGCGCGGCACGAAGTTTCCGAGGAAGGTTTGCGTTACGGACGGCTGTTCGGTGCCGGTGGTCACATTCGTTGGGCCGATCTCAAAAGCGTTCGGTTCAGCGCCGCGATGAAATGGTTTCGCCTTGAATCGCAATCGGGCGCGGTGGTGCGCATTTCAGTAATGCTGATGGGGCTGCCAGTCTTCGCGCAGCTCCTTCTCGTCCACACTCCTCCGGAGACGATCGAGAGTAACACGCTACCGGTCTTGCAAATGACAGCAGAGGGGAATCCGCCTTCGGTTTGGGGATTGTCGGAAGGATAAGGCGGAAGTCCAGCCGTCGCCAAGGCTACGGCTTGGCAGGCAGAGGGCAGAGGACAGAGGGCAGAGGGCAGGCTCAGAAAACGCCGAACACCGAACTGCCACGATGTAACTCCGAGCGCATTTGCGAGCAGGCGGCACGGCAATTGGAAGGCAGAAACAACTTCGCAGAACTTTGGAAACTTCGCCAGATTTGCGTTGTTAGTCGGGGACGGCGATCTAAAAGATCGACATTATGAAAGAATTTCAAGGAAAGGTCGCACTGGTAACTGGCGGAGGTTCAGGAATCGGTCGCGCTACGGCGCTCGCGTTTGCTCGCGAAGGTGCGCAGGTCGTCATCGGCAATCGCAATGTTCAGCACGGCGAGGAGACAGTCTCGATGATCGTTGATGCAGGTGGAACAGCTAGCTTCCAACGAACAGACGTCTTGGTCGCAGCCGAGATTGAGGCGCTGGTGGATCATGCAGCGAAGACATATGGCCGGCTCGATCTGGCCTTCAATAACTCCGGCATCGAAGGCGACGTCGCGCCGCTGGTGGAGCAGACCGAAGCCAACTATGACGCGATCATGGACGTCAATGTCAAAGGCGTATGGCTCTCCATGAAGTACGAGATCCCGCGGATGCTGGAGCACGGCGGTGGTGCGATCGTGAATTGTTCGTCGGTCGCGGGGGTGATCGGGTTCCCGAACGTGGCGATTTACATTGCCTCGAAACACGCCGTCATCGGACTGACGAAAACTGCGGCCCTCGAGTATTCCGCGCAAGGCATCCGCATCAACGCCGTCAACCCCGCCGTGATCGATACGGAGATGGTCGACCGGTTCGCTGTAGGCTTGAATATGAAAAAGGACGATTTTTCCACCTTGCATCCCATCGGGCGAATCGGTCGGGCCGAGGAAGTGGCCGAGGCCGTGCTGTGGCTCTCTTCCGCAAAATCGTCTTTTGTAACGGGGCACAGTCTGCTTGTCGACGGCGGATTCACCGCGCGCTGACGGAGGCGAGGACTAAGAACCGGCTGAATATTTTACCGGCGCAATCCAAGAGTCGTTAGCCGCTCAGCTTGAGCCAGCCAATCTCATTTGGATCCCGGCGACGGCCATGCCGCCTTCGCCGACGGCGGCGGCGCAACGTTTGACTGAGCCGGAGCGGACATCGCCGGCGGCGAAGATTCCCGGGAGGCTGGTTTCGAGCGGGCTGGGTTGATGTTTGTTCGCCTGCCAGGCTGGGGCACCAGTGACGCTCATTCCAGTTTTGATAAATCCTTTGGCGTCGCGCTCGATTTCGGGTGGTAACCAGTCGGTGCAGGGTCTGGCGCCAATCATGGAAAAAACAGCCGGCGTTCGAACGACCCTGCCTTCGCCAGTCTCGGTATTTTCCAATTCGATCTGTTCCAGCTTTTTCCCGCCGAACATTTTGCGGATTTCGGTGTGGTAGAGAATCTCGATGTTGTCGTGAGCTTGCACCCGACGCGAAAGGTAGTCCGACATCTTCATACTGTTTCCCCTAACGAGAAGAAGTACTTTGGCCGCGCCTTCGGAAAGGAACATCGCCGCCTGGCCGGCCGAATTGCCGCTGCCGGCGACAACCACAGTTTCGTTGCGACAAAGCTGACCTTCCAGCGCGGTCGCAGCGTAATAAACGCCTACGCTTTCGAATTGTTCGCGGCCCTCGGCTTCGAGCCGGCGATAATCGGCACCAGTC
>QHPP01000024.1 GCA_003219125.1 Verrucomicrobiota bacterium | reverse complement strand
GATTTGGCAATGAAAATCAACGAACTGATGCGGGACGAAAAGTTGCGCACGCGCTTTGGCAAAGCTGGCAGGCTGAGAGCGGAAAAGAAGTTTAGTTGGCGCGCGATCGCGCGGGAAACGAAGTCGCTTTACCAATCGCTTGTCGCAAAGAAATCCGCCGCATGAAATTGGGATGTTTGCCGCCCGCGCGCTTTGCTTAATCCATGGCGCAACTAATGAGGAAGAACGTCTTGACCGGCGCGCTCGCCGCCCGCGAATACATACACTTCTTTCGCGATCCGATTGGTTGCATGCGCACGCTCCATCGGCAACGCGGAAAGTTGGTGGCACTTGGCCCGATTGCGTTTGGCGAACCAACGAAACTGCACGTCCTCGCAATTGGGCCGGAATTCAATCGCCAAGTTTTGGGGGATCCCGCGAAATTTCGCACGACCGGTCAATTCATTCACGGACCGAAAGACTCCGCCCAACGCCGGATTCGCTTCGGTCTCACGCGGATGAACGGTCCGCAGCATAAACAGCAACGCCAGCTCATCCTGCCACCGTTCCATAAGAAAGCTGTTGCCGGTTATCACGATTTGATTGTTGAGCTCGCGCGGGAAGTCATCGGCCAATGGACCGTGGGTCAGCGCGATGTTTATGCCGACATGCGCGCGGTCACGCTACGGATCGCGAGTGCTGTTCTGTTCGGCCACGAAGCGAACGATGCTTATCGGATCGCGCGTTTGCTGGATATTTGGGCGCGTCGCAATTTCTCCGGACCAGTCTGGTTCTTTCCGGTCAATATTCCCGGCACGCCATATCATCGGTTGCTCAGACATGCCGAGCGAGTGGAACGCGAGATTCTTGCATTGGTGGAGAAACGCCGGCGCGATTCTACTAATCGCACCGATGTGCTTTCGCTCTTGATTCGGGCGCGTGATGATGAAAACCGCGGCATGACGGACACCGAGTTGGTCGGTCAGGCGACAATCCTGTTCGGAGCCAGCTTCGAAACTACTGCCAGCACGCTGACGTGGACAATGTTTCTTCTCGCACAACACCCCGCGATCATGCGCGAATTGATGGATGAACTTGATCGCGTCCTCGGCGGTAATGCGCCCACGCGCGATCAAGTACCGCAGCTTTCCTTTCTCGACCGCGTCATTAAGGAAAGCATGCGCATTTTGCCGCCGGTGCCGTTTACCATCCGCGCTGCTGATGACGATGCCATCCCGATGGGACCGCTCACGCTTAGTCACGGTAGCCGCGTCATTTGCAGTCATTTTCTCACTCATCATCTGCCGGAAACTTATCCGGCACCGGAAATGTTTCGTCCCGATCGATGGCGCGAGATCGATCCAACGCAATACGAATACATGCCGTTTAGTGCGGGGCCGCGCGCCTGTGTTGGCGCGATGTTTGCCATCCAGGTGCTGAAAATTTCGCTGGCGATGATCTTGCAAAAATTCCGCTTCACCGTGGTACCGGGGGCGCGCATCGATCGCGTCGTTCGCATCACGATGAACCCACGATATGGGATGCCGATGCTAGTGGCCGAGAACGATCGGCGGTTTGAGAGCAGCAAAGTCCGCGGCCAAATTCACGAGATGGTGAAGTTGCCGTTAAAGTGAAATGCCGCCGCCGGCGACCGCGGCCACAGTGACGAAGATTTGAGCGCTAGTCGGGAAGTCAGTTTACTCACTCTGGTGCGAACCATTCGGCAAAGGCGTCCCAGCTTCGTTGTTTTGAGCGTTTTCCTTTGTGGGGGCGCCAGCGCAAACCACCAACGCTAATGGTAAGGGTGCCGAGCTTGCGCCGATTCTTTTTCCACTTCTCCCACACTTCAAACTTCACGCCCGGTTTACCTACCGATACATGTTCCTTCATCGTTGCCGAAACCCATTTGGTGGGCCGGCCCTGTTGGCGACCTTTCATGACGACTGAGTGACTTGGAGGAGCTAACGATAAACAGGATGTGAATAGCAACCAAATTCGACGGACCGAGAATGGTGTTGCCAAAGGCGTCTAGCTCAGAGGCCTCATCATCGCTGAATCGTTCGACCTCGTCTCCTTGATTGCGAGCGAATCGCTGGCGTGGGGAACTGTGAATGCGCCGGGTAGAAGTGAGGCCGATGTCATGCTGAGCCGCATCAGACGGCGAGGGATCTCGCATTCAGTCACAGGTTTTCTCGATTGTGTGATGGTTGGAGTCATTGAGGGTCTCTCGCTTCGCTCGGAATGACAGAAGAAGCGTCGACAAGGGAACGCAATGCCAGAGCAGTGGGATGACAGCGGGGGTTCACGGTGGCAGTGTCCCGAGCCGTGTTTGTCGATCGTATCAAAGTTTTTGCGCAGGCCGGAAAGGGCGGACGCGGATGTGTCAGTTTCCGACGCGAGAAATTCGTTCCTAAAGGGGGACCGGATGGCGGTGATGGCGGCCGTGGCGGCGGTATTATCCTGCGCGCCGATCAACATACAGACCACCTCGCTCATTTGTTCTACGAGCCAATTATTAAAGCGAAAAACGGAGGACACGGGCGCGGGAAAAAAATGCACGGCAAGAATGCGCCGGACAAGATCGTCAAGGTTCCGATCGGAACGATGGTTTACCAATTGCGGAGTGGGGATGGCGGAGTGCGGAGTGAAGGGGAGCGATCAGACAATGCAATCCCCGACTTCGAAAATTCGATTGATGACGAAGAAATTGTTGGGCTAGCGCGTCGCTTGCCGGACGACCAGTCTGCGATCCACGATACGCAATCCGACCTTCTCGCTGATCTCGCCCGCGAGGATCAGGAGTTTCTACTCTGCAAAGGTGGCGCGGGCGGGAAAGGTAATGTCCATTTCAAAAGCTCGCGCAATCGCGCGCCGCGCGAATACACCGAAGGCGGCGAGGGCGAGAGTGGCAATTTTCTTCTTGAGTTGCGTTCTATCGCAGACGTGGCGCTTGTCGGCTATCCCAACGCCGGGAAATCGACGCTGATCCAGCAGATCTCGGCTGCCCGGTCAAAGATCGCGCCTTATCCATTCACCACCTTGCATCCGGTCATTGGGATCGTTGAGCTTGGCGATTACCGGCGTGCAACCGTCGCTGATATTCCTGGTTTAATCGAAGGGGCGCACCGCAATCTTGGACTCGGCCATGATTTTCTCCGGCACATCACGAGGTGCCGTTTATTGCTTTTTGTCCTGGACATGGCGG
Organism: Verrucomicrobiota bacterium; assembly: GCA_003219125.1. Taxonomy (GTDB): domain Bacteria; phylum Verrucomicrobiota; class Verrucomicrobiia; order Chthoniobacterales; family UBA10450; genus AV69. Next base: position 6,099 of record QHPP01000024.1, on the reverse strand, counting down.
GAAGCGAAGGGCGAAGTCCAATCGCTGATCTCGAATCGCTCCGTCGTGAAATTGCTCTCTATCATCCCCGTTTGTCGGAAAGGCCATGGTTTGTTGTCGCAAACAAGATGGACCTGCCGCAGGCAAAGGAAAATTTGCGCGATTTCCAAAAACGCTTCCCACAGCGCACCATCGTCCCGATTTCGGCGAAGGAAGGACGCGGAATTAGCGAGCTCAAACGATTATTAGGAGAATGGATGTATCAGCACTCGGAGCTTGTAACCAGTAATTGAGTCTGGAACAGATGTGATTAAGCATTAGACAAGGTGAAGAACTTCGCACACAGTCAGCGGTTTCGCATGGGTCAACTTAAGGTTGCTAGCTACTGCACGACGTTTTTGAAGCCGGAAATGCTGCACATTTACCGGCAGATCACTTCATTGCGACGCGCGCAGACCTTCGTCATGACGAAGAAGGTCGAACACCTCAGACGTTTTCCCTTTGACGACATCGAACGAATTCCGCGGCCGCACCGAAATTTGCTCCGTCACGGTTGGATGAAATTTGTCGAGCGCCGGCCGCCGCTGATTTATCGGGGCGAATATCAAATGCTGGTCTCGATCCTCGCTCGCCGCGGAGCCGATATGATGCACATTTATTTCGGACATACCGGAGTGCATCTATTGCCCTTCATTCGGCAATGGGACAAACCATGCCTGGTTTCATTTCATGGCGCCGACGTCGCAATCAAGCAGGAGGTTGAGAATTATGTGGGAAAATTACGCGTTCTCTTCGATTCGGTCGCCGTGGTTCTGGCTCGGTCCCAATCCTTGGCCGATCGCCTGATCAAATTCGGTTGCCCGCGGGAAAAGATCCGCATCAACCGTACCGGAATCCCGCTCCACGAATTCTCCATGGTGCCGCGGGAATTTCCCACCGACGGCCGATGGCAAATCATGCAGGCCTGTCGGTTAATCGAGAAAAAGGGCGTCGGATCGGCTATTCGTGCTTTTGCAATTTTTGCGCGGGAGTTTCCCAAGGCCGAATTCATCATTGCGGGCAAGGGGCCGCTGCAACCCGAATTACAAGGGCTCGCGCAAAAGCTCGGCGTCGCTGAGAAAGTGCATTTCTGCGGTTTTCTCAGCCAGCCGGATCTACGCGACCTTTACGGACGGACGCACATTTTCATTCATCCAAGCGAAACGCCGCCTGACGAGAATCAGGAGGGGGTGCCGAATTCCATTCTCGAGGCGATGGCGACCGGCTTGCCCATAATTGCGACGCGGCATGGTGGAATCCCGGAAGCCGTCACGGAAAATCTCAACGGTTTTTTGAGCGACGAGCGCGATACCAAGAGCCTCGGTCGCTCCATGGTCGCACTGGCGAAGTCACCTGAATTATATGCGCGCTTTAGCGCCGCTGCGCGCCTGGCTGTAGCGGAAAATTTCGATCAGGATATGACGGTTCGGGAACTGGAACGCATTTACGAAGAAGTCTGTGACGCGGGGTTGGCGCAGGAATCGAAGCAGGGCGAGGTCGCATTGTCCGCGCCGCTGATCGAAAGTGCAGTGGCGAAATAACTTGTCATCCGCGGAAAAGAGGCTTTGGTAAGCGCGGCAAGCGCCCAGGGTCGAGCGCGGGACCGTTAAGGCTGGTCCCCCTCCAGGCAAATCGGGTTTTCGTTTGCTCAAAACGCACTCAATGTTTTCGCATCGCTATCTTTTTCGAACCCAGTTGATCGCACTTTTTGTCGTCGGTTCTCTGGTCGCGCCGGCGATGTCGTTTGCGGCGGAGGCGGCCGAACACGAGACGCTCTCACTGAAGGCCACACCCCTCTTCCAAATCGGAAAATTCTCGGTAACGAATTCGATGCTCGTTTGCTGGATAGTGGCTCTGGCCGTGATCATTTTCGCGCAAATCGCAACCCGGAATGTCAAAACGGTTCCAAGCGGAGCGCAGAATTTTTGGGAGTGGCTGGTGGAAAGTCTCTACAATTTTCTTGAGTCGATCATTGGACGCGACCTGGTAAAGAAAACTTTCTGGTTCTTCGCCACCATTTTTATCTTCATTCTCTTCACCAACTGGGCGGGGTTGATTCCGGGCTTCGGCACGATTGGCTGGGGTCATTACCAACCGTCTGGCGCGTTCCACGTCGACCGACCGCTGCTGCGTGGCGGTAATGCTGACTTGAACATGACCACCGCAATGGCCGCGATTTTCTTTTTGCTTTGGATTATCTGGGCTATTCAAGCGAACGGCGTTGGCGGATTCCTGCTTCACATTTTTGGCCCAAAAGGCGAGACCTCTGGTTTTTTGAAAATCATCATGGTGGTAATCTTTTTCATGGTGGGATGGCTTGAGATCGTATCCATTTTATTCCGGCCGATCTCGCTGAGTTTCCGGTTGTTTGGGAACATTTATGCTGGCGAGAGCATTCTGGAAGCGATGTCAAACATGGTCCCAATACTGTCGTGGCTGATTCCGATTCCGTTCTATTTTATGGAATTGCTGGTCGGAATCGTGCAGGCGCTCGTTTTTATGTTGTTAACCGCTGTCTTTACCCTTTTGATCGCGCAACATCAACCCGGACACGAACCGAACCACTAACAATTTCGGCGAAAGCTCGCGGAAAAGCCGTGAGCGCGTCAAAGAGGAACCTACAAAACTATGATACTACCACTACTGGCAGAATTGAGCGGAAACATTGGAAACATTCACGTCGGTCTTGCGGCCTTGGGCTGCGGCATCGGCGTAGGCCTGACCGGCTTGGGCGCGGCGACGGCAGTGGGGCGCAATCCGGGCGCGGCGACACCAATTTTGGTGCAGGCAATCCTGGCCATTGCTTTCACCGAGGCCATTGTTTTTTACGCTCTCTATCTTGCTCACGCTCAGTGAAATTTTGGTGCGGCGAAGTTTGCCGTGCTGAAATCATAATTTATGAATCCGACATTTTTCGCCGCGGCGGGTTTTACCGATACATTGCGGGAGACGGCCGACACCTTTGGATGGAATCCATGGTTGTTCTTCTCGCAGGTGCTCAGCTTCGTCATCGTCGCGTTCTTACTGAAGCGCTTTGCCTACAAACCGATTCTAGCGGTGCTGGAACAGCGCCGGGAACAAATTGCGCAGGCACATTTGAACGCGGAAAAAATCAAGCAACAGCTTGCCGAAGCTGAGCAACGTCACGCCGAAATTTTGGCGAAAGCAAATGCGGAAGCGCAGAAGATGATCGAAGAAGCGCGTAACAGCGCCTCTAATCTGGCAGAACGCAAACAGCAAGAGGCGATCGCGGCGGCGGAACAAATCGTGGCCAAGGCGCGCGAAGCCAGTGCGATTGAGCACGAGCGCACGATGACGCAATTGAAGCGCGAATTGGGCAGATTGGTGGTGGAGACAACGGCGAAGGTTACTGGCAAAGTTTTGACGCCAGATGATCAGCGACGTCTGCAGGAGGAAGCATCACGCACCCTCTCCGCCTAGATCAAAAACAAGCACCATGCAGGTCAAAAAGGAAGTCCGACAACTCGCACGCGAAATGTTGCGCGCGAGTTTCACCGATGGTCAGCTCGATCGCGGGCGGATCGCGTCGGTGGTCGATTCCATTTTGGCGAAAAAGTCCCGGAACTACCTCAAGATTCTTGAATATTACAAGCGATTGCTTCGCCTCGAGGCTGAGAAACGGCATGCCCGAATCGAGACTACGACGGCACTGGAACCGCAGATCGCCTCGCAAATTTCCCTTAATCTGGCGAGACGTTACGGCACCGATTTAACCACCGAGTTTGTGGTTAACCCAGCGTTGCTCGGCGGGATGCGAATTCGCGTGGGGAGCGACGTTTGGGACAGCAGCGTGCGCAATCGCCTGGAAAGACTTCAGCAACAACTTTGAAATTACCTAACGAGATATGAGTAGCATCCTTGAAGAAATCGAAACAAAAATCGCGGGACTGAAAACCTCGACCACCAAGAGCAACATCGGTACTGTCCGCGAAACCGGCGACGGCGTCGCGCGCATCGAAGGACTAAGCGACGTGATGCTAAACGAGATGATCGAATTTCCCGGTGGCGTTTTCGGACTGGCCCTTAACCTCGAGGAAACTGAGGTGGGCGCGATTTTGCTTGGCGACGCCACCAAGATATCTGAAGGCGACGAGGCAAAAACGACCGGCCGCTTGCTCTCCGTTCCCGTAGGGAAAGGGCTGCTCGGTCGCGTCGTCAATACCCTTGGGGAACCGCTCGATGGCAAGGGGGAAATTAAATCAGAGACATTTTATCCGCTGGAAAAAATTGCACCCGGAGTAATCAAGCGCCGCAGCGTCAGCCAACCGGTGCAGACGGGTATTATGGCAATTGATGCGATGATTCCAATTGGCCGGGGCCAACGCGAGTTAATCATCGGCGATCGCGCCACCGGAAAAACCACGATCTGTGTCGATACCATCATCAGTCAGGCGCGTTTGAACAAGGCGGGGGAGGATTCCAGGAGCAAAGATTACCGGCCGCTCTATTGCATTTACGTCGCCATTGGGCAGAAAAATTCCAATGTCGCCCGCGTCCTGGCTGTTTTGGAAAAAGAGGATGCGATGCGCTATACTACGATTATTTCCGCGCCGGCCTCCGACAGCGCGACCAATCAATATCTTGCCCCGTTCGCGGGTGCGGCCATGGGCGAGTGGTTCATGGATAACGGAATGGATGCGCTCATTATCTATGATGATTTGTCGAAACACGCGGTGGCCTATCGCCAAGTCTCGTTAGTTTTGAAGCGACCATCCGGGCGCGAAGCATATCCGGGCGACGTTTTCTATTTGCACTCGCGTTTGCTCGAACGCAGCGCCCGCGTCAGCGATGAATACGGCGGCGGTTCGCTGACCGCGCTCCCGATTATCGAAACGCAGGCCGGCGACGTATCCGCGTATATCCCGACTAACGTGATCTCGATTACCGATGGTCAGATTTATCTCGAGACCGATCTCTTTTACCAGGGAGTGCGGCCGGCAATTTCAGTCGGTTTGTCAGTCAGTCGTGTCGGTTCGGCCGCGCAGATCAAGGCAATCAAGCAGGTCGCAGGCAAAGTGAAGCTCGATCTGGCGCAGTTCCGTGAGCTGGCTGCGTTCGCGCAGTTCGGCTCCGATTTGGATGCGGCAACAAAGGCACGGCTCGATCGCGGTCAGCGTATCGTTGAGCTATTTAAACAGATCCAATATAATCCACTCCCGGTCGAGTTACAGGTGGCGGTGATGTGGGCGATGCAGAACGGGTTCGTCGATCCAGTGCCGGTGGACCGAGTGAAAGAATTCCAAAACAAACTGCAGGACTTTCTCGAAACGCGCAAAGAACCGCTCCTGGCCTCAATCCGCCAGAAAAAGCAGCTCGATGCGGACCTCGAAGCCAACCTCAAAGCAACTTTGGAAGAGTTCAGCGCAACCAAACCTGTCGGTTAACAGGGATTAGACGACGTGCTTAAGCCTTCGAAAAAAATCATGGCGGTGGATCAGCCCGCGATTCAGTTGGTCCATGGCCAGCGGGTCATGCTCGATTCCGATCTGGCCGCGATTTATCAAGTTTCAACGAAGCGATTGAATCAACAGTTACGAAGAAATCGGAGCCGGTTTCCCGCCGATTTTGCATTTCAGCTTACGGTTGAGGAAGTTACAAACTTGAGGTTGCAATTTACGACCTCAAAGAAACACGGTGGACGTCGTTATCTCCCGTGGGTTCGCAAAACCGCGCGCATATAGATTATGGCGAATACCCAAGACATCCGGCGCCGGATCAAATCGATTCGCAACACCGCGCAAATTACCAAGGCGATGCAAATGGTGGCGGCGTCAAAAATGCGCAAAGCGCAGCAGCATGCCCTGGCCGGCCGTCCGTATGCGGCGTTGATGAACAAGGTGCTGGTTTCGCTGCAACAGCGGACCGATCCCAGACTTCATCCCCTGCTGCAGGTGCGCGAAGTAAAAAAGGAGCTGGTCATTGTTATCAGCACCGATAAAGGCTTGGCGGGCGCGCTTAATACGAACCTGCTGCGCGAAGCGGCACGATTTGAAGCGAACAAAACGGGCTACATTGTGGTTGGCCGAAAGGCGCGACAATTCCTAGCGCGGACGAAACGCG
>QHPP01000023.1 GCA_003219125.1 Verrucomicrobiota bacterium | reverse complement strand
TTTGTCGAAACCAAGCCGATCGCCAAGTTCGCGACAGAAAAATTTCTCGCTCGAGAAGTCGACAAAGTTTCCGTGGTTTACACCCATTTTATCAACACGATTAATCAACGGCCGACGGTGCAGACGCTTCTGCCGATTGACCACGGTGAGCTTCCAAAGGGTGAGGAAGCGTCCGCGAGTGATCCTTTGCTTGGATATGTCTTTGAACCAAGCGCCGAGCGCGTGTTGGAAGCGATGCTGCCTTATTATCTTCAGTATCAAATTTTTCAGATGATCCTTGATGCGCGCGCTTCC
>QHPP01000022.1 GCA_003219125.1 Verrucomicrobiota bacterium | reverse complement strand
CGGTCCTCTACACCAAATTTTTGCGTGATGCGTTTGGTTGTTGGAATCATGCCGACCCAATCGACCGCGGTCACTTGCACGCGCGTCGATTTTTGCGCCAGGACAATTCCCCAAATTCCTGAGCCGGAGGCGAGATCGAGAACGCGCACTTCGTTTGTCGCATCGGCGAGTTTCAGATGGTCGGCCAGCGCCAGCGCGCTGCCGTGACTCATCGGAATGATGTTCTCGACCAGCACGCTAAAAAACTCTGTCCCGGGCCCCTCCTGATTTCGGGCTTCCGCCGGCCGACCGGTACGAACGATTTCATCCAACTTCAGCCAATGCTGCATCAGCCGCACCCGATTCATGCTGAAAAATCCGGCGAGAGTGCCGGGTTTGTTGGCGACAAGAAAGGCTTCGCTCTCCGGCGTGAGCGCATATTCATCGCCGCTTTTCTTGAGTAATTCGAGGCCGACGAGCGCGTTCATGATCGCGCGCAAACCTCGAACCGATGCTCCAGTTTGCCGGCTCATTTCTTCAACGTTCTTCGCTCCGCCTGCGAGGGTGTCGAAAACCTTGTTCGCCACTGCCGCGCCAATGATCAACGGCGGTGCGTAAGCAGAACCAAACTGCATCAAACGTTCTGGAGTAACCTTGGGTTCCTCGATTTTCGCCATGGAAATTTCCGACGATAGGTTGAAACACCGATTGCGCACTTTGAAGCAAAAGGCAAAATGCAACTCGATGGCGGACGAACCGGCCCGGTTAAGAATCGTCTCCTTCGCCCTTCACTCGGCCCGCGGAGTGATTCGCGATCAATCGACACGGCGGCGTGTGATGTTTATTACCCTCATGGTCGCAATGTTTATGCTTTTCTCCGGCACTACTTTCCTGCAACCGTTGCTCTCACCGCGCGAACATCCGGGATGGTTCCTCCTCTTTTGGCTAGCTTGCGCCTGGTTGACCCTGACCGCACTTCTTCTGGCCCTTTTTGATTTACTGATGCTACGGGCGCGAGAGCGTGCCGCCCGGAAAATTTTGCGTGAAAAAGTGGATCACGATTGAACGAATATAAAACGCGCCAGGAAATGGAAGCAGACGAAGGTCGCCTGCTCGCTCCTTTTGCCCAAAAGTCAGGCGAATCGCGGGGCCGGCAATTTCCCGAGCCGCGTCACGCTTATCGCACCGAATTTCAGCGCGACCGCGCCCGCATCATTCATTCACGCGCTTTTCGTCGTTTGGAATACAAGACCCAGGTTTTCCTCAACGGAACCGGCGATCATTTGCGCACGCGATTGACTCACACGATTGAAGTCGCTTCGATTAGTCGCACGATTGCGCGGGCGTTGCGCTTGAATGAGGACCTGGCTGAGGCCATCGCTCTCGCGCACGATCTCGGCCACTCGCCTTTCGGCCATTCCGGCGAAGAGATGCTGGCAGAATGTATGCGCGAACACGGAGGATTCGAGCACAACCGCCAAAGTTTGCGCGTCGTTGAGTTGCTCGAGAACCCGTATCCGAAATTTCCCGGCTTGAATCTGACCCTCGAAGTGCGGGAAGGATTGGACAAAACGCAAGTGAGCTCACTCGAAGCCCAGATCGCCGATTTGGCCGATGAGATCACTTACTATAGTCACGACCTCGATGACGCGATTGACTTCGACGTTCTTAATTTCGCGCAGCTTGAAGCAGTCGATGTCTGGAAAGTGGCGGCCGATTCCGTCCGCGCACGTTATCCCGACCTGCGCGAGCCGGATCTACACAAGCTCATCATTCGCGACGTCATTGATCGTCAGTTGCGGGACGTGATCGTGACCAGCGCGGAGCAAATCATATCGGGGAAAGTTCAATCGCGAGACGATGTCCGGAATCAGTCTGTCCTCATTCGATATGGTGACGATCTGGCGGAGGCCAATCGCGCGCTCCGGAAGTTTTTGTATCAGAATGTTTACTACCACCCGCGAGTGGCGGAGGTAAACCAACGCGCGTGTGAGATGCTGCGGAAGGTTTTCGAAAGTTACCTTCTCGATCCGAGCCGACTTGGGGATTCGGCGGCGCGGCGGATCGAGAGCGAAGGGTTGCATCGAACGGTATGCGATTACATCGCCGGCATGACCGATCGATATTTGATGGAGGAATATGCCAGAGTGGGGAACTGACTCAGATTCAACCCGGCGGGTGAAATCCGAACTGGGCTTGCAGTTCGCCCCAGAGCCAATCAACAAACCAATCTTTTTGGATTGAACTTGCTTGCGCGGCTGCAAGCGATTCCGCTTTTTCGACGCTTCCATTTAAGCAGTAGAGATAGATGAGCAGGAAGAAGTCGTTAATATTTGAGAAGCCGCGGCCCTTCTCCGTCTCGAGCAGTTGAATAGCTGCAGGAAAATCACGCCGGGCCAGCGCTCCCGCTATCAGATCAGGGGACGCTTCTGCCGGCACGGATTGCGACTGCCCAGAGAATTTCTCAGCGAGAGCGAGACGAAACTCATCGCTATTCTGAACAGCCAGAACCGGCGCGCGCAGCCGGCTGTGACGTAAATAAAGATCGAGATCGGCCAACCAGTTACTCCCCGACATCTCCGAGATAAACCGCATTTCTCGAACGAGAAAAAAAAGATCGAGAGACTTTCGCCATTCCTCAGGCCAAATTTGTTTGATAAAAGGGGAGGAAAGAAAACGACGAAGTGCGGCGGAGGTGTCGAAGTAATTGCGTCCGAACTGATATGCGGCTTTGAGGTCGGGATTCGTGTCGGTCAAACGTTTGGGATAAAAATCGCTCAACGGTTCGACGCCCTCCGTGATCCGAATGATTTCTTCGCTATCCATCACAAATAAGCCGGACATTTGTTCGGGCGACTCAATACCGATCCGGCCCAAGTCCGAGCGCATCTTCGCTTCGCTCCAGAACGATCGAGTCAACTCCTGATCTGGCCGCTGTAGCCGGCCGTTGCTTCCCATCATGATCCATTCCAAATCGCACGTCGCCCAAACGGACGCGTTGGCGAAGACATTGTGGAAGGCGCGCAGGATTGCTTTCGTTTCGTCTATCGTCAGCTGGGAGATGGGCAACCAAAACGTGACAATGCCGCCATCCTTAAGGCGGTCGTGCATGAGCTCAAAAAACTGTTGCGTGTAGAGATTGACCGTACCGGCTACCTTCAAGGGTGGCGGTTCACCGGTGATAATGTCGTAGCGATCCGGGCCGGCCTGCAGAAAGAAGCGACCGTCCTGGACAAACGTCGTGACGCGAGGATCGGGCAACGGGTTTGAGTATTCGATGCCGGAGTAGGAACCGGCGAGATCGAAAACTTCCTTCGAAATATCGACCACGTCGAGATGCTTGAGACGCGGATCACGCGTGAAGGCATCGGCGGTAATGCCGACGCCGTAGCACAATAGAAGAGCATTCTCGCTTTGCGGACGAAGCGCCAGCGGGAGGTAAGCGAACAGGCGCATATAGCGCTGGCTGCGGGGATGCGTCCCCGACATCGAATATGCATTTGTTACAAGCCGATAGTAGTAGGGCTCCCCGAATAGATCGCGACGCAGCAATTGAAGAGTGTCAGCGCTACCTTCGACTTTCTTTTGCAAGACCGACTGATCAGCTTCAAACGGGCGGCGAGCATTTTCGAAATGCATTTCGTCGCGGTGATACGGAAAAATCGCGAGGATGAGAACAAATAAGACGCCAAGGAGAGACAGTGCGACCTCAGTTGGCCGTCGCAAAGACCAGCTTTTTTTTTCGCAGCTGAGGAGAGCGAGGGCAGCGTAACCCGCCGCGGACAAGATCAGGCTCGATTGGAATCCGAGCCACGGCAGCAAGACAAAGCCCGCGAGTATTGGGCCAAAGGCGGCGCCAACGGTATTAAATAGAATGGTGAGACCAGCGCTATTCATCCGGTTCGTTAGTTCTTTCTGAACGCAGGTCACCATTACCGGAAGCAAGATGCCGGAGAGAAATGCCACCGGAAACATCAAAGCAGACGATAGTCGCGTGATCTCTGGCCAGGACTCGATGTGGAAGGCTTTGCTATCGCCTTGAATAACCGGCAATGGAAAAAAAACGTAAGATAAAAGTGTCCCGATTGCGGCCAGGAGCAAGAGAAGCGGAAGGAGTTTTCGCGGCGTTGCCGTTCGGATCGCGCTGGCAGCGAGACCGCCAAGTCCAATTCCGGCCAGAACGACGGCAAGCATGGTGCAAAAAGCGGTCGAGCTAGATGCGACGTACAAACGCATAAAGCGGAACCAGATTACTTCGAGGCCAAGAAAGAGGGTGCCCGCGCCCAGACTAACAAGAAGTAGCTTCCACGGCGTTTGTTTGCCTAACGAGAATTGAAATCCGGTTGCTTCGGTGCGGGCAGGTATTGTTCCGGCGAAGAGCCACGCAATTCCGGCCGCGGCGAGACTCAAACAAGCCGCCGTCAATCCCGTGCCCGGAAGTCCAAATCTTCGGACCAGGTAGCCCTCTCCCAGGAGGGCCCCAGCAACGGCCCCCAGCGTGTTAAAACCGTAGCAGGCGGCGATGACGCCACCGAATTGCCGCCGGTATAGAGTTGGATCCTCCAACAGCACAGGCAGGGTCAACCCCATCGCCGTGGTCGGAAGCAGCAGAACCAGGAACGAAATTGAAAAGCGCAGGATGGTTAACAGCTCCTGGTGATGCCAAAAGGCCTGGAAGATCGGACGCAGCCTCTGCCCAATCAGGGGAAGTGCAAATACAAGGGTGCAGCCAAAGACGGCAACGATCGTTTCCAATCCAGCGTAAAGGCGAAGCGGTCGAATGCGGCGGAGGGTCAAACGCGCGGCGATCGCACTTCCGAGAGCGAGGCCTGCCATGAAGCTGGACAGAATCAAAGCGGCGGACCAGACAGAATTCCCGAAAGCTAATCCGCTCAGCCGGAGCCAAAGAGTTTGAAAAAGAAGAGCGCTGCATCCGGAGAGAAAAAGAATGAGCGAGACAAGGGCTACGCGCACGAGTTCGAAAGGTGCAGTGCCATCTTGGGCATCGCAAACGCGACAGATAGTTACGCCGCCGCGTTGCCAGTTTCGTCGCGCAGATATTGAATGACGAGACGCAGCCGCGTATTCAAGTCCAGCTCTTCGAGCACTTGCTGACGACGCATCGGATCATCGATGAAAGTTGAAGCCATCAGATCGGCCAGCATCGCCAGATCAGTCATGTCGGTAACGTATCGATCGATTTTTGTCGGCAACTGCCGGCCGAGGGTCTTAAAGCGAGCGTAAAGCTCCAGGACCTTGGCGCCGAGGGCGTCGGTTTCGACTGTCGTTTCGTCAGCGGACCGGAGTGTTTCGAGCTCGGCGATTGGAAACGGATGTAATTGCACAAAATCGGCGAAGCACACACGCTGCAGACCTTGTAAAATCAAATTGGAGGTGCCATCACCGCGACCGACGCAGGCGCGGATCAGTCCAATCGTCCCGACGTCGAAGAAGTCGTCTTCGCTTTTCCATTGCGTGCTCTCGGGCCGGAGGAGCGCGACACAAAACATTCGCTCATGCGCGAGGGCGTGCGCAAGCATTTCGCGATAGCGCAGCTCGAAGATGTAAAGCGGGAGCAGTGCGTGCGGAAAAAGGACCGCGCCCGGCAACGGCATGACTGCCGCCTGTTCTGGTAAAATTGCCACCTCTTTCATTCAGTCGAATCAAAGGAGGCAAAATTCGCGCCAAATTTGCCTCCGCAACGAATTCGCACGGCCGCCGGATTTTAATCGTGTTGGCCGCGGAGTTGCCGGAAGGTGAGTTGTCCGTGATGAAGCGGATAGCGAAGGGGAGCGTAAATAAAAGACGAACCGGCGTCGCGAAAAAACAAGCGGGAGATTGGCCCGAATTTCCCCGTTGCCATTACGCACAGGCGCATCGACGAAAGCTCGCTCCACAAGAATTCGAACAAAGTGAGCAAATCGCAAAGGGTGTCGGCTCGGGTGACAACCTTGAAAACGTTTGCGCCGGCTTTGCGGGCGCCGAGCAACTTTTTATGCAGAACGGCAGGTGAGGGCGTACGCGTGAAATCGTGAAAGGAACAAATTCGACCAACACGCAAGCGGCGCGCTTCCTCCCACACCTCACGCAACTCGCGCAATGAACGCAATTCAATATCGACGAAGGTTGCCTGGGGGAGGAATTTCAGGAGCAGGCTGCGCCGGCCAGTCCGCAATTTCTTGCCCCCTTCGGCCGGGTGCCGCGCTGTGATGATGAGGGGCCGACGCAGCTTCAACAGTTGCGATTTACGCAAGTTCGGCAGATGATCGAGCCGCAGTTCAAACAAGTCCGGTGGAGCGCGCATTCTTGTCGCAAAATGCAATTCATCGAGTGAGGCGATCACGCCAACAAGAGCGCAGGCCGAAGTTTTGATCCTGCGGTGCGCGTTCATAACCTATAATTCTCCGATGCCCGCGTGGAAAGAGGAACTGAACGCGCAGTTGCAGCAAGCCAATCGACGCGCTTTTACGGGCGGTGTCACGACAGGTGGCGTGTGCTGAGGTTATACGGCACGTTCTGGTTCAACCTCGCCCACCTGATCGACCTAAAGATTCTCCAGCGCACCATTCCCGCGCTCCTCAGCGGACTGGGAGTGAAGTGACATTCTGCCGGCCGCCGGGGCCAGCATTCGCTCGACATATTTGGCCAGAATATCGAACTCGAGATTTACCAGGTCGCCCGACCGCGCGTTTTTCAAGTTGGTGTAACGACGAGTATGCGGGATGATCCAGGTGACAAAGCTCGTCGGCTTCACTTCTGCAATGGTTAAGCTGATCCCGTCGACTGCGATTGATCCCTTTTCTGCCACGTAGAGCGCGCGATCTTCCCGCAACCCGATCTCAAGGCGACAATCCGATTCCGCAAAAGCGATGATGCTGGCAGTGCAGTCGATGTGACCTTGCACGAAATGTCCTCCGAGGCGTGCATTGGCGGCGAGAGCGCGCTCGAGATTAACGGCGCTGTCGCGCTTGAGCGCGCTGAGGTTGGTGCGGGTCACTGTTTCCTCCAGAAGATCGAACGTGATTTGTTCGCGTTGATGGGATGCCACGGTAAGGCAGCAGCCGTTTACGGAAATGCTATCGCCAGTTTGGACAGTGCCGGCAATGCGCGGAGCCGACAGCTGCAACTGGGTTCCGCGATCGGCCGCACGAATCCAAAGCACGCTCCCAATTTCCTCGATTAGGCCGGTAAACATTGAAGCGTCATACTCAGGCGACACGCTTCCGGGCGCAAATAATCAGCCGCGGAAGAAAATGAGACCGACCAGGGCCAGGACCGGAACGAGGATAGGAAGAGCGTACTTAATAATATAGGCGAGAAATCCCGGCGCCGGCACGTGGCGCGATTCCGCGATCGCGCGGATCAGCAAATTGGGACTGTTCCCAATGTAGGTCAGGCCGCCGAATAAGGTCGCTCCCAGAGAAATGGCGGCGAGGCGGTTTCCATGCCCGAAGGCAAATTGTGCGACATCGGGAAGATGATTGATGTCGAGATGATCGATACTTAGGGCGGCGGCAAGGGAGGTCAGATAAGTGGGCGCATTATCGAGCACGCCGGAAAGCAGACCGGTGCCCCAGTAAAAACGGGCATCGCTGGCAAGGTGGAAATCAGTCGCGTGGAATTCCACGTAATCGAGTACTGGAATCATGGTGCCAAAAATGCCGAGAAAAATCCAGGCGACTTCGATGAGGGGTCGCCAATTGAATTCATTCGCCTCAAAGACGCGTCGCGGAGTGAGAAAATATGAAACCGCCACGACGGTGATCATCAACGGTTCGCGCACGCCGTTGGGAACAAAAACGAGAACGAGCAGGAGCGCGAGAAGTGCGCCGAAATTCCATTTTCCGTAGCAATGAAAATGAGTGGAAGGCGTTTCCGCTACGCACCTGCCCGAACACACGATGGTGTCGGCGACGAAAAAGATGACGAGCAGCACACCGGTCGCGGTAAGCCATTGTGGCCAGCAATGGAGCGCCGCCCATAGAAACGGCACACCTTTAATGTAACCGAGAAAAAGTGGGGGACCGACTGGCAGAAGAGCACCGCCGAGATTGCCGACGATGAAGATGAAAAACGCGACGTGCATGCCGCTGCCACGCCCGCGGTTCATATGCAGAAAGGGGCGGAGCAGAAGCATCGATGCGCCAATCGTGCCGATAAAATTTGCGAGGATGCTTCCGCTAAACAGAAACATGACATTTGAGAGCGGGGAGGCGGGTCGCGGGATGTGCAAATGGATGGCGCCGGCAACAACAAAGAATGCGCCGACAACAACGATGAAGCTCGCATATTCGCCCGCGGCATGCTGAACGCGGGCGAGGCCCTGGAGCGCGAAGACGTAATAGCCGGAGGTGGTCGCGGCCAAGAGCGCACAAAATTTTTGGTAATGCCGTTCCCAGTGCTGCCGCAGGATCAGGGGGAAGATTGCGATAGAAAGGAGAAGAATTGCGAACGGTCCGAGCAATGCGGGATGCGGTTCGATAATGGTGGCGCCCATGGTATTGCCTCAGACCTAACTGCCGAGTGATTCGATTTCAGGTCAAGCAAAAGCGAGCGCTGCTAACCTCGGCCCAACGCGATCGACCAGATCATTCCTTGCCAAATGTGTTAAATAAGCCCGGAATAGCTTCTCTCGACGATGGTAAATGATCGCGGCGGTAAAGTGGTCTAGGTCGAATGCGCGAAGCGGCTCTTTTTCGATCCAGAACCGGCTACTAAAAAGATACTCTGTAAAACACCTTCAGCTTCGGAGTAATTGGTCTTCGGCCAGCCGCATCGCGATTTTGGCTAGCCTGGTCTTTCTTTCGGGAATCGGTTCTCTGATTTTCGAAACACTCTGGTTGCGCTTGAGCGGTTTGACTTTTGGCAACTCGATCTGGTCCGCCGCCTTGATTCTTTCCAGTTTCATGACGGGCATGGCGCTCGGCAACGCCTTCGCTGCCTCATCACGCGTTCAACGGTGGCGGCCGCTACGGCTATATGCTTTTCTGGAACTCGTAATAGCGTTCTTGGGCTGCACCATCGTTTTCGGCCTCCCCCTGCTCGGGGAATGGCTGCGCCCACTTTTTCAAACGCTTTGGAATTATCAAACCGATCCTTTTCGGATTACGTTTTGTTCTCTCATTTTTAGTGCTGTTGCTGCCAGCAACGGCAATGGGATTAACTCTGCCGGTGTTGATGGAGGACTCTTTTTGCAGGAGGCCGAATTTGGGCGCGCCATTGGCATTCTCTATGGTGTTAACATCCTCGGGGCCGTCACTGGTGCTCTACTTGGCGAAGCTTACCTGGTCGAGGCCTTTGGACTTTTGGGAACCGCTCTCACAGCCGGCGCGGCGACATCCACTGCCGCAGCCACAGCCCTGCTCGTGGCGAGACGCGACGGCGCCGCTCCGCCTGCCGCGAAACCTCCGCTGTCGTTGCGTTTAAGCATCACCTATCGACCACCCTGGCGGCTACTTTTCGTTAGTTTCGTTACCGGCGGAATTCTTCTCTCAGTCTGGAAGTGGTCTGGTTCAGATTCTTGCGCCTGTATGTCGATCGTCATCAACCGCTTTCTCAATAATGCTGGCGGTTGTCCTCGCCGGGATTGGCCTCGGCGGAGTCGTCTCTGGAACGATGCACTCCCGTCTGGCGCGATCGAGTCTGTTGTTACCTGTGCTGCTGCTTTTCGCCGCAATTTTAACGCTCGTCTCCTACGAATTTTTTCCGGCCGAGATAGCTCAAACAAGTCCAAATGTTTTCGACATCCGGGCCTGGCCGCAGGTCGCCCTGCTTTCCTTTGCCCTGATGTTCCCGGTCGCCCTCATTTCGGGAATCATATTTCCGCTCATCGTCGCGCGCGTTCAAACCAGCGTGGGCGACAGAATGAACAGCAAACAGCCGGCTGAAGGAGGGTGGAATCGCTACTTTTTGGCTTCCAGTTGAGCAGCTCAAGATGAACGAAGCAAAAGCAATTCTTCGCGCCTTCCGCAACGCATTCCCAAACACTTCGGTTTGGGCGAGCGCTGACGAAGAATGGATCATGATGGGCATCAAGAGCCCGGGTCGCAGAGTCGAGGAAGGGAAATTCGTTGTTTGTGGAGCGATTCGGGTACGGGAGATGACCTCAGACGCATCGGAATGGAGGCTCCCGAGCAATTAGGCGCCTTGTTCCTGATGGACGGAGAAGAGATCGATCGCGTCACGGGAGGGATTGCGCCGTTGACAGACTTTTATCCCAAGCGCCTGTCTGATGCACCCTGGGATAAGCCCGCCAGCCACCGCTTTGCCTCAACCTGCATGTGGGCGTCCTCCGCGATTCAGCGCTTCCTCGGGTCTCCGATTATCAACAAGATTTGGCCGCCGACGCTCAATAAACCGCTTCAGTCCTATTTTATCGTTCGCGAGACTCGTTATCTTTCTCGCCTGACTGGGAGCAACGGTTTGGCCGAGCTCCACCTCTACCTGCGTCATTCCCGCTTGCGCGTTCCGGTTCTGGAAATTTTGGGCAGCGACGAATTCCGACTTTCGTTGGCAGAAACAGTCGCGCAGAACTCAGAAATCCCGCAGGCGGAAATAATGCCGGATCTGGTGGCAGGAGCGCTTGCCCGGCGCGATTTTGATGATGTGATCCGGCTGCTTGAGAGCGAGAAAAAACTCGGAGCACTCGAGCTCAACGATCTTTTCATTCTCACTTATGTCTATTGCCTGGCTGGCGAGGTCAAAAAGGCCGAAAACCTCGTAGCCAGCAATAGCGGACTGATCAAAAGAGATTGGTCCGTTGATTGGTTATGGGGAAAACTACAGACTGGGTTCGGTTTTCATCCGCCCCCGTGATCTCTGCGCTCCGGGCACAGGTCTGGGGGGAAAGAGAAGGCACGCCGGCTTGGACAACGGACGCTCGATCTCCTGGATGAACGCAAATGAATCTGTTTTTCAACCAGAAACGCGCTTTGAACCAAGACCCCTTCACTCCCTCAACGCGTAAAAAGCCTGATCACATCTTCCGCTTGGAAAGAGGCCCAAAGCTTGCTAACAATCAGGAAGACCTGAACCAAACATAGACAAATGGGCCTCCTGGGCCGTTCAAATAAATTTTCAAAAAAGTGAAAAAAAAACTTGTCACCCCTTGAAATGTTGATAATGCCTAACCCTAAACCTAGCCAAAACCATGGAGAAACTAACTAAAAGAAATCGAAGAACTAAAATCGAATTCGTTCGTCTTGCCTCTGTCGCAAGCGTCGGATTTTCACTTCTCTTCGTAGCAAATACATTTGCTCAAAACCCTCCGGCGGCCCCGGGAGCACCGGCACCGGCCGGTGAAGCTACGGCCGAGCGTGTCATCGTCACCGGCTCGAATATTCCGACGTCGGAAGAGACCGGCCCAAATCCGGTGGACACCTACCGCACGGAAGACATTCAGAAGTTGGGCGTCATTAACCAAACGGATTTGCTCAACAAACTGCCTGTTGAGGCGGGCGGAACGATAAACCAAAACATCGCCAATGGCGGTGACGGTAGCGTCATCCCCAACCTGCGCGGCCTTCTGCCCAAGGAAACCTTGGTCTTGGTGGATGGAAAACGCGTCGCGCCGAATGCAAATGGAGTTGGCGTGGACATCAACCTGATTCCATTCCCGATGATCGACCGCATCGAAATTCTGAAGGATGGCGCTTCGGCTATTTATGGAGCCGACGCGATTGCGGGTGTGTTCAACATCATTTTGAAACACAAATTCCGTGGCCTCGAGATCGGAGGCACGATTGGAAACACCAACCTGGGAGCTTCCAATGACGCGCGCGAAACAGAGGCGTGGTTGATTGCAGGCACGGGAGATGACAAAACCGATATCCTTATCGTTGCCGATGGCTACAGTCGGGACGCCATTTTCAGCCGCGACCGCAACCTTACTAGCAATGCGCAAGCAATACCATTTGGCGGCGGTGATGGACGGAGCAGCAATAGCCCGGGTAAAATTGTAACAAGTGATGGAACTTTCATATTGCTTCCAAACATCGCCTCTCCCACTCCGCACTCCGCTCCAAATGCCCTTACTAGTCCGTTTTACATTCCGCGGCCATTCGATGGCCATAACGGCCCTATCTACAATTCGGACTTTTTCGCATACAATTTCGCGGCTCTGACGCCGGCGATTCCAAACGCCGATCGTCAATCTTTCTATGGTTCGTTCACGCGCGATCTTTGCGACAAGTACCTGACCGTGTTTGCGGACTTTAAGTACAGTCGATCATTCTTTAACGCGGCCCTGGCGCCCGTTCCCTTTACGCCCGATCCGTTTCACACTGCGCAAGGAATTGGGTTTAGTCCAACTGGCATCAGCGTGCCCATCTCCAACGCATTTAATCCGTTTACAGTCGGCGACACGACCTTGCCGACCGGCACACCTTTTGCCGGAATTCCGGTGACGACCGGAGTTAAATATCGTGGCTTGGAATTTGGGAACCGAGTTTCTCCCACCACCAAGCACGATATGCTGTTTGACTTCGGCCTTAAAGGCGAGATGGGAGAATTTGGTGATTACTTCAAAACATGGAACTGGGAACTGGGTTTCCGTTATTCCCGGGACGAGGCGATAAATCTCTCGGAAGGTGTTGTGAGTGCGCCCGGCTTGCGGGAAGCGCTCTTGGATACGGATCCGGCTACGGCCTTTGATCCCTTCCTAAACTTCAGTGGAGTGCAACGACAGACCCAGGCGGCGCGCTCCAGAGTCTATGTTA
>QHPP01000021.1 GCA_003219125.1 Verrucomicrobiota bacterium | reverse complement strand
AGGAGGTTGGCGAACACAGCCTGAAGCGATCGCTCGGACCGATTAACCTAATTGCGCTGGGAATCGGCGGGATCATCGGCGCGGGTCTTTTCGTGCGCACCGCTGCGGCCATCGCTGATCGCGCGGGTCCATCTGTCGTGCTTGCCTTTATCGTCGCCGGCATCGGATGCGCGTTTGCCGGTCTTTGTTACGCCGAGTTTGCCTCGATGATTCCCGTTGCGGGCAGCGCTTATACTTATTCCTACGCTACCATGGGCGAATTCGTCGCGTGGATTATCGGCTGGGATTTAATCCTCGAATACGCGGTCGCGGCATCCACAGTTTCCATCGCGTGGAGCGAGTACGCCAATCGCGTGCTCGATTGGTTCGGAGTGCGGATACCGTACCAATGGACGCATTCGCCTTTCGAGCATGACCCGGCCGGGATTCATGGAATGATGAACATCCCAGCGGTTTTCATTCTCCTTCTCCTCACGCTCCTGCTTATCCGCGGCACGAAAGAATCGGCTTTCGTCAATGGTCTCATTGTTGTCCTCAAGGTAAGCATTGTGTTGCTCTTCATCGGCATCGGTTGGGGGTTCATCAATCCGGCAAACCACACCCCGATGATTCCCGCCCCGACCACTTACCTCACGCCACAGGGCATCACCCACGCTTATGGCGGAATTCTTGGGATTCTCGGTGCCGCCGGCGTTGTCTTCTTCGCTTACATCGGCTTCGATGCCGTATCGACTGCCGCGCAAGAAGCGCGCAATCCGAAGCGCGACATGCCGATCGGAATTCTCGGATCGCTCGTTTTCTGCACCATTCTTTATGTGCTGTTCTCCTATGTGCTCAGCGGTGTTGCGACGGTGGGGGATTTCCGCAGTGCCGGTCGTGAAGCCTCCGTCGCGTTCGCGATCAGCAAATACATGCACGGCTACGAATGGCTTTCAAAGTCGGTTACGGTCGCGATTCTGGCTGGCTTTTCCTCCGTCATCCTGGTGATGTTGTTAGGCCAATCACGAGTCTTCTTCTCGATGAGTCGCGACGGACTTGTCCCACAAATTTTTTCCGATGTGCATCCGCGGTACCGAACGCCCTACAAATCAAACATGTTGTTTTTCGTGTTTACTGGCCTGCTCGCTGCATTCGTACCAGCCGATGTCACCGGCGAAATGACGAGTATCGGAACCTTGTTTGCTTTCATCCTCGTCTGCGCAGGAATCTGGATTATGCGAGTCCGCAGTCCTGAGCTGGAACGCGGATTCCGGGTGCCGGCGGCGCCCGTTGTCTGCACGCTCGGAATCATCGTTTGCGGCGCAATGATTTACGGCTTGGGCTGGACGAATTGGATGCGGCTAATTGGTTGGCTTCTGATTGGCTTTATATTCTACTTTGGTTACGGCAAGAGCCACAGTCGGATCAACGCACCACCACCGGAGATGCCCGAGGGGATAAAGTTGAGCAAGTAGCTGAACCGGCCGCCCGTGTGTCCCTCGCGGCCGAGACGTAAAGAACCCGAGGGCGATTCGAAGCGCATTTGGGAAGTTAAAGATTCTTTTTGCTCCTAATCCTAATCTTATTCCTAATCCTATTCGCTTCGTACGCACATGACTCTCGATTACGAAAAATTGGACGTTTACCAACAGTCACTTCAATTGATTGCCCGGACAGTTCCGTTGCTCGACAAACTGCCCCGCACCGCATCAAAGGAACGACGCCCAGCAAGGCAAGACTACGCTGGTAAAGATGGTCTCACTGTTGTTTGGGTTAATCCGCGCTACGGAAACGAGAAGGAATAGGAATAGGATTAAGAGTTATGAACAGGAATGAAATTAGCCGCTAGCTTCAAACGCCACCGGAGCCTTGCTGCCGCAATCGCCCGCGCAAAATATCGTTAGCTACTTATCAGCTACTACCGCCGAAACCCTCGCTGGGGCTTGCGGTGCCGAAGAGTTTCTCGCCGCGCTCGAGCAAGCGCTCCGATTTCGCTAACGATTCGCGAGCGGCAGCGGTTTTTTGCAGATCTTCAGGCGAGAGATCGAGCGAACGCAATACTTCGGTTTCGCCACGCGAAAGGTCTGACCGGTTCGCCCGTTCCTGGAATTGCGCGAGCGTTTGCGCAAGGGCATCGCCATTCGACCCGCGAAAAACGCTCAGCATCCGTTGAAAAGTGAGATGAAACGGGACGGTCGCGACATCAATCCGCTCGTCCGATTCCGAAGTGAACGGCATCAGCACTTCGTTGCCGGTGACCACACTGTTCCAGATCTCCGGCGGTGCGTAATAGCCAAGCTCGACTGAATATGTCTCGCCCGGCTCGAGCTCTGCGATGGCACAGCTCCCGCTCATCGGTTCGACCGCTACGGTTTTCTCATTCCCGTTTTGGCGTATACGCACATGGGCACAGCGATCGGCCGGTAAACCTTTGGCGAAGGCAGCCAGCCAATCCACACTCCAGCAGACAAAAAGCGTCCGCGGATCGCGCGCGATTGCGACCAGCAGCGGCTTGCCGTAGTGCGCTGGCAACCCTGTCAATTCCTCTACATCTCCTCGAAGCAACGATGACGAGGTCACCGGGCCTTCCGAGATTTTGTAGCCACTCAAGGGCTCCCAGGAATTCTTTGCCATGTCGGGCGCTTATCAATCATTGATCCGCTCGGGAGGCAAGCCGAAACGGGCGCATTGCTTCATTCGGCCAGGCGACGCAATGTCGCAGTGCGATGCGAACCGGCATAATTCTCAATCCAATCGCCGGCGGGGTGAAGGACATTAACGCGACCCGAGAACGCTTGCGGGGGTTAAACCCCGAGCGCTTTTGCATCAGCGAACAGGCGGGTGATGCGGAAAAATTCGCCAGTGAGGCTGCGGACTTCGAGCTAATCGTGTCAGCGGGCGGCGATGGAACCTTAAACGAAGTGGTGAATGGGATTGCGCAGGGAGGATGCAATGCTGTTCTTGGGGTCTTGCCGCTCGGGACCGGCAACGACTTTGCGCGGACTCTCGGAGTCCCAAATAATCTCGACACCGCGATCGAACAGATTACGGCAGGTAAAACCCGCGCAATCGATCTCGTGCGTGTGACGAGTGATAGCGTCCGCTATTTCGCGAATGTTTCCTCGGGCGGATTCAGCGGCGTGGTAGACGAAAAACTCACGCCGGAAATGAAGCGGACGTGGGGGCCGCTGGCCTACTTGCGCAGCGCCGCAGCGGCGTTTTCCGAGCTGCGTGGTTACGCCACACGGGTGACGCTCGATGACGCCGAAGCTCTCGAGCTTGATCTTTACAATGTAGTAGTCGCTAATGGTCGATACGTGGCTGGTGGAATCCCGATCGCGCCGGAAGCCGAACTAGCCGACGGGTTGCTGGATATCGTGTTGATTCCGGAGCGCGGACCAACCGATCTCGCGATCTTAGCGGCCCAGATTGTTGTCGGTAAACACTTGTCTTCTGATGCGATCATTTTTCGTCGCGCCAAAAAAATCGCGATTAGTTCAAGACCCGGAATGTGGTTTAACGTCGATGGCGAATTGATCGGGAACGAACCGGCAACTTTCGAGTTGCTGCCCGGCGCATTGCAGTGCGTAGTCGGAGAAGCGTGAAAAAGAAAATCCTTAGTCTCGAGCAACTGGCGGCAAAATCCGGCCAGTTGCGGTCCGCGGGCAAGGGAGTGGTCGCGACGAATGGTTGCTTCGATATCTTGCATGTCGGCCATGTGCGCTATCTGGCCGCTGCCCGAAAACTCGGCGATGCGCTGGTGGTGGGATTGAATGGCGATAGTTCCGTCCGTCAGCTCAAAGGCGAAGGCCGGCCCGTCAATCCGGAACAGGACCGCGCTGAGGTGCTGGCTGCGCTCGAGTCGGTTGACTACGTCACGATTTTTCCCGAATTGCGGGCCACGAATTTCCTGCGGGCAGCGCAGCCGGCGGTCTATGCCAAGGGCGGCGATTACACAGCCGATACGCTTGACCCCGAAGAACGCGCAGTTTTGGAAAAATTCGGGACCAAGATTGAGATCATTCCGTTCGAGCAAGGTTATTCGACCTCGCAGTTGCTAACGAGAATTGGGAAAGGGTGATGATTAAGATCGGTATTCTCGGCTCGGGTAGAGGGTCGAACTGTCGCGCCATCTTGCAAAGCATTCGCGACGGTAAGCTAAATGCGAAGGCGACCGTCGTAATTTCGGACGTGCTGGACGCGCCGATTCTCGAGATCGCCCGCGAGTTCGGAGTGGCAAACGCATACTTGCCGTCAGGGCATTTTCGAACCCGGCTCGAGCCGAAGGTCGAAGCGCAACTGGTCAAGATGTTGCAAGATGCCGAAGTGGAGGTGGTGGTTTTGGCTGGTTTCATGCGGGTGCTAAAGGAACAAATGCTGGCCGCTTTCCCGCGCCGAATCGTAAACATTCACCCATCGCTCCTGCCGAAGTTCCCGGGCCTCGAAGCCTGGAAACAGGCGCTGGCAGCTAACGAGAAATGGACGGGCGTGACGGTTCATTATGTGGATGAGAAGGTCGATCACGGGGACGTCATTGCGCAACGCAAAGTCCCAGTGATGACCGACGACACCCCCGAACTACTGCACGCGCGCATCCAGGAAGTAGAACACGTTCTTTACCCCGAGGCCCTCGAGCAGGTTTTCCGCGACCTACGCTGCAGTTAGCGGGGCCGGGAGGGACGAGCTTCCGCTCGTCCTGAACGCGCAGGAGAGCGTCTCCCGTTTTTCGTGGGAAAACGATCTAAAGGCGTTCCGCTTTGGGATCGCGGCCAAGCAATTCCTGCATCGCAAACAGGAGCGGCTTGTCCTGGTAAAGCACGGCATAAATTTGATCGATGATCGGCGTTTCAACGCCGAGCCGACGCGCGCATTCGAACGCGCTTTTGGCCGTTGGGATCCCTTCCGCCACCATTTTCATGTCGGCTTGGATCCGGGCCAGCGTTTCGGCATGGCCCAGCCGCTCGCCCACCCGCCGATTGCGGCTGTGCTTGCTGAAGCAGGTCGCGATCAGGTCGCCCACGCCGCTTAGTCCGTAGAAGGTGCGCGCGTTTCCACCCATTTTTGTGCCGAGGCGCAACAACTCGGCCATTGCTCGGGTAACGAGCGCAGCTTTTGAGTTGTCGCCCAGGCCAAGGCCGTCACTTACGCCTGCGGCAATCGCAAAAACATTTTTGAGCGCGCCACCCAATTCAATGCTGACAACATCGTCACTGGTATAAATGCGAAAGTGTTCGCTTCCCAGAAAACGCTGTAGTTCGATTGCATAATTCTCGTTAGCACAGCCAATCACCGTGGCGGTCGGCAGGCCACGAACCACCTCCACCGCCAGATTTGGTCCGGACAAAACTGCCACTGGATTTGAAGGAAAAAGCGTTGACCAAATTTCGCTCATTCGCATTCCGCTGCCATGCTCGATTCCTTTTGTGCAACTAAGCAGTACCGCATTTTCTTTGACTCCGACATGGCGGACACGAGTAGCAATTTCGCGCACGGCGATGGATGGGATAACGAACGCTATGAGATCGGCCTCAGCACAGTCACCGAGTTCGTGCGTGGCGCGAATGTTGTCCGGCAATTGAACGCCCGGGAGATACTCACTGTTCTCTCGCGAACTCTGCACCCGGCTGATGCGCTCGGCGTTGTTGCCCCAGAGCGTAACGGGTCGGCCATCCTTTGCCCACAACGCCGCCAGCGCCGTCCCCCAGCTTCCAGCACCGACGATGACGATTTGTTTCATTTTCGATCGAAGCGCGGCTCGCGCCCCTGAAGCAAGCGCATGATGTTGCTGCGATGCCTGAAAATTATCAAACCTGCGATCAACCCGCTAAATCCTAAAACGATGGGATCGGCCGCATTTCCCAAAAGCCAGGCGCTGAGGGGCAATGCAACCGCAGCTACAATGGAAGCTAACGAGACGAAGCGAAAAATGAGAAAGATTGCGATCCACACTATAACAGCAATGAAGGTTGCCACCGGCAATAGACCAAGGCAGGCGCCAGCGGCCGCGGCCACACCTTTTCCACCGCGAAATCGAAGCCAGACAGGAAAGGAATGGCCAATCACGACGAACAAAGCGGCAAGGATCCCGATGAGATAACTGGTGGAGGGATCGAAGTGGGCGAGCCAAAGCGCAATTCTAACAGCGAGGAAACCCTTTAAAACATCGCCGACAAAAACGGCGTAACCATACTTCTTACCCAGAACACGCAACGTGTTCGTTGCACCGATGTTACCGCTCCCGTGCTGCCGGACATCAATACCGGCGATTCGACCAGCAATGAAACCACATGGGATGGATCCAAGAAGATAAGCAATCAGACCCGCGGTGAAATAGATCACTCAGAATGGTTTACCATTTAGCCAAATATCCAAGATAGATAAATCAGCTGCGGTTATTCCCGGAATGCGCCGTGCCGCTCCGAGGGAAGTGGGGCGAAACCTTCCTAACTTTTGCCGGCTTTCGCTGCGCAGGCCAGGAACAACATTGAAGTCGAAGCCGGCGGGAATAGTGCAATCGGCGCGTATCCGCTCGTGCGTAATGCGCTTCATTTGTTGAGCTAGATATCCTGCGTATTTCATTTCAACCAGCAGATGGCGCCAGATTGAGTGAGGCGCCATGGCCAGCACCTGCAGCGGCAGTTCACCCAGGTTGAAATGCGGATCTTTCAGAGCTTGACGTAGCGGCCGACCATTAACTTGAAGACCGTCAATCGCGCTTTCGAGGGAAGCGATAGTCTCCTGTTTTCGACGGAGGCTATCCATTCGATCCTTTCCAACTAATCCGATCCCCGCGCCCAGCTCGGTCAAACGCAAATCCGCGTTGTCCTCGCGGAGGGCGAGTCGATTTTGCGCGCGACTGGTAAACATTCGGTATGGTTCATCTGTCCCTCGCGTTGTCAGATCTTCGATCAGGACCGCAATGTAACTGATTTCTTTTGGAATCGTGAAGGCGTCGCGATTTTGCGCTTTTAATGCGGCGTTAATTCCTGCAATTAAGCCTTGTCCGGCAGCTTCTTCGTAACCGGAAGTGCCGTTAATCTGACCAGCGAAATACAAGTTTTCTACGAGCTTGGTCTCCAGCGTCGGGTGAAGTTGCGTCGGCGGGAAATAGTCGTATTCGACGGCATAACCGGGTCGGATGATCTCGGCGCGCTCGAGGCCAGGAATGGATCGCACCAGCGATAGCTGGACATCGAAAGGCAAACTGGTGGAAATGCCATTGACATAGATTTCGCTGCAATGGCGGCCTTCGGGCTCGAGGAAAATGGGGTGCGACGCTTTATGTGAAAATCGGACAATTTTATCTTCAATTGAGGGGCAATAGCGCGGCCCTGCGCCCTTAATTCTATTTTGATATAATGGCGATCTGTGGAGGTTTGTGTTAATTATTTTGTGAGTTTGCGATGTCGTATGGGTTAACCAGCAGGGGAGTTGTTCCACGTGGAACAAGCCCGACTCGTCGAAGTTAAGGGTGAAGGATTCGCCCTTTTGGCCCGTTACCCTCTCGAGAAAAGAAAGCCGCGGTGGCGGCTCGTCGCCTTCTTGCGTCTCGAGCGAACCAAAATCGATCGAATTCCCATTTAACCGACAGGGCGTCCCAGTTTTAAAACGCCCTGTTTCGAACCCAAGAACCCGAATGCTGTCGCTCAGGCTCGAGGCATTGTCGGCCATCCGGCCACCCGGTTTGGATTGTTCGCCTACATGCAACAACCCCCGCAGAAATGTGCCCGCAGTGATCACGACCGATTTTGCCCGGAGCTCCATTCCTAAATCTGTCGTCACGCCGAGGACTCTCCCGTCAGCAACGGCAAGCGTGGCTGCCGTCCCCTGCAATAATCGAAGATTCGGCGTCTTTTCGAGGGTAGCCTTTAGCCGAAATTGATAGGCCTTCTTGTCACACTGGACCCGCGTAGCCCAAACCGCTTCGCCTTTACTCCGATTGAGCACACGAAATTGAATTCCAGTCGCGTCCCCATTAATTGCCATCGCGCCGCCCAGCGCATCGATCTCTTTAACAATATGGCTCTTGGCCGAGCCGCCGATCGCCGGATTGCATGACATCTGTCCAATCGTGTCGAGATTTTGCGTTAGCATCAGGGTGCGACAGCCAAGCCGTGCGGCTGCCAACGCGGCCTCGATCCCAGCATGACCGCTGCCGACGATCAGGACGTCGATCCGATCAGGGAATGTGAACATTTTTTAGAATTCCACGCGTCGGCTCTGGGAGAAGATGAGAAAGCTTCTCGATTTTGCGCTCGCCCGCTACCGTTGCGCTAACGATAATCAAATCCGGGGAAAATTCAGCCAGGAATTGCCGGCATGCGCCACAAGGCACAATCGGTTCAATCGTGTCTGCGACCAAAGCGATCGCGAGGAACTCCCGTTCTCCCGCCGCGATTGCGCTACCGGTTGCGATTCGCTCAGCGCAAATCGTCAGCCCGTAAGAGATATTTTCGATGTTGCTGCCGGCGAAAACGGCGCCTGATTTACATTGAACGGCGGCTCCGACGGCAAATTTGGAATATGGCGCGTAGGCTTGCAGACGCCCGTTCAAGGCGCTTTGAATTAAATCATCAAATTGCGTATCCATTTATAGATAAAGTAATTACGTGCTACCATTTCGGAGAACACGCAGTGCAATCCGGCCCATCAACACCAAAATCGCCAGTGAAATAAGCAGCCCGCCGACCCAAACCCAATACTCGTACATTCGCGGATGCGTTTGTCCGCGAGCTAGGCGCAGGCCCAACTGCCCCAGCGTTCCAAGATAAGCATAGAGAAAAAGCCCGGGCGCCTGTCCGATTGCGATCCAAATCATGCAAGTGCGAAAGCGAATTTTGGTCAGGCCGTATAAATAGTTCATCAAACTGCTGGGAAAAAGCGGATGCAATTGGCTGAGAAGAATGAGCTTCCAGCCTTCGCGTTCCACCGCCGGTTCGAGCGCGTGAAGGCTCTTCGATCTTTCGAGACGCCGTACCAGCCAGCGCCGCCCGACGGTTCGGCCAATCAAAAATGAAATGGCGGCACCGGCCACGTTGCCAATCAGCACAATCAGGAATCCCCACCATAAGCCAAAAAAAAATCCACCGCCGATACTCAGAATTCCGCCCGGCAGCAACAATATATTACAGCAGGCGTAAAGGATCGGGTAGCAAATCGCACTCCAAACTCCCCAGCCCATGACGCGCTGCTGAATCATGGCCAGAATTTCTGGCACCGGAAAAAAATGCCACAGCGCAATAACGACTGCGATCGCGCCGAGACCGGCGAAAAATTGAAACCAAACAACGCGGTTTGTTTTGTTCAAGAGCGACAGACCATCTGCGCGTCACATCTCGCGCGCAAATCGGGCTAACTCGCAGGTCGAATCGAAATCAGCAATGGCGTAATCAAATAAACGCCGGGAAATTCTGAGCCGACCGCAGAGACGATGTCGCGCGCGATTTCCATTCCGATTGCGCCGGCATTTTCCAGAGAGCCACCGTATTGGAGGCCGTATTGATCGTAAGCCTGTTAAACGGTATCGCTCGACTAAACGGTCTGGGCCTGTGCGTTCCGGCGACGCGGAATACCGAGGCTGTCAAAAATTATCCGCGTGGCGTCGGAGCGATTGAGTGTGTAGAAGTGAATGCCGGCTACGTTGTTATCCAAGAGATCGTGACATTGTTCCAA
>QHPP01000020.1 GCA_003219125.1 Verrucomicrobiota bacterium | reverse complement strand
TGGAGCGAAGCGGATTCGATCATCATCAATCCACACAAGACCCTGTTTGTGCCGCTCGATTTCAGCGTCCTCTATGTGCGCGATATCGAACGTTTGCGCCGCGTCTTCTCTCTCGTGCCGGAATATCTCCGCGGCGATACCCTGGAGACGGAGAGGAATTACATGGACTACGGAATCCAGCTCGGCCGAAGATTTCGCGCGCTTAAGGCCTGGATGATCTGGCGCGCATTCGGTCGCGAAGGAATTCTCGCCGTAATGCGCGAACACTTGCGGCTGGCGCGTTTGTTTGGCGAATGGGTAACTGCATCCGACGATTTCGAATTATCAGCGCCGGTCTCGATGGGCGTCGTTTGTTTTCGCGCAAAACCTGAGACCGACGCGTTCAATTCCAGGATTGTCGAATCGATCAATCAATCTGGTCGCGCGTATTTGAATCAAACAAAATTGCGCGGACAAACCGTCATTCGTTTAGGACTCGGAAATATTCTCACCACGGAAAAGCATCTGCGTGATGCATGGGAATTGATTCGGGAAGCAGCGCGATCAGTTAGCTCGTCCTCCCGAGCGTAACCCCCGTCCGGCTCGGACCGAGGGATCCCGCATCGTTACCTTTAAGCTTTCGCCACGGGATCCCTCGGCTGGCGCCCGGGATGACCGGGTTCGCATCAAAAAGGGTTTGGCGAGCGAGCGAGCTGCGGTACATTCCGCGACGCAAAATTAATGATCACGATTCTTCGTAAGCATTCACGCTGGCTCATGATCGTCATCGCCATTCTGGCGATGCCGTTTTGTCTTTATTTCGTACGAACCGATTGGACGAGCGCTCTGCGGTCGAATACTGCTGGAAAACTTTACGGCCGCGATATCTCC
Organism: Verrucomicrobiota bacterium; assembly: GCA_003219125.1. GTDB lineage: Bacteria > Verrucomicrobiota > Verrucomicrobiia > Chthoniobacterales > UBA10450 > AV69. Next base: position 8,822 of record QHPP01000020.1, on the reverse strand, counting down.
ACAATCGAGATTGAGCGCGGGGGACGGTTGTTCCAACTGGCGCGCAATCTGGGAATGAGCGAGTTTCTAACCGAGCTTTTGGGTCAGTGGCACCCGCAACGGGCGAAAACGCAATCGGAAGCGGAACGCGAAGCCGGGCAGGAATTCGCTATTGATTTAATGATTCTGCGGCATGAAGCCGAAGCCTTGGGCATCCGGCCAACTACTATTGAAATCGCCGCTGTCGTTACCAACATACGCGCCTTCCGTGGCGACACTGGTAGTTTCGATCTAAAGAAGTACAACGATATCGTGCAGAATGCGCTGGGACCGCTTGGGTTCAGCGAGGCGCAGATTGAGGAATTGGCCGGCGATCAGATTCGTCTCGATCGCATCAAGGAACTGGTTAGCACAGGCGTGGCCGTATCCCAGGCGGAAAGCAGGACTACTTTTGAACAGGTCTACTCCAAATTCGAAGTGGGTGTGGTGCGTTTCAAGACCAGCGAAGTCGCTAACGAGGTAAAGATTTCTGATGACGAAATCGCGAAATATTACGAAGGAGCCAAAGAACAACTGAAGAGCGAGGAAAAGCGGAAAGTGCAGTACGTTGCCATGACATTATCGGAGGCGGGAAAAAAGCTAACGGGAAAAGAACGGATCGACGCCTTGCAGAAACTTTCGGACAAGGCAAATGACGTTGCTCAGGCGCTGGCGGAGAAGAATGCGGATTTTGCCGCGGTTGCGGCGAAGTTCCAGTTGCCGGTCAAGACTACTGGCGATTTCACCCAGGCAGCGCCGGATCCGGAACTAAAACAGGATTCGCAATTGATTCAGGGCGCCTTCCAACTTTCCAATGATGAACCGACGAGTGAGCCGCTCCAGGCGGCGGACGGGTTCTATATTCTGCATCTCGCCGGAATCACCCCGGCGCGCCCGCTGACACTCGAGGAAGCGAAAGCGAAAATTGTTGAGGCACTTAAGGCGAGAAAGGAGCGTGAGTTAATCACTACTCGGGCGGCTAATGTCGTGCACGATTTGGGCGAGGCATTAAAAGCAGGCGACACACTCGCCGAGGCCGCGCAAAAGTTGAATTTGAAACTGGAAAAGTTGCCACCCTTTTCTCTGGCGGATGAGCTGGAGCCAAAAGCGTCTTCGGCGCTGCAAACAATACCAAATTTGCCGATAATCAAAAATGCGATCGCTGATTTACATGCCAATGAAGTAGCAGACCCGATTCCGACTTCGGATGGTGCGGTGGTCGCGGTAGTGGAAAAACGCGATCCGCCGGATCCATCCCAGTCTGCAGCCAATCGGGCCTCGCTCGACGAGCGCGTCTTGCGAGGAAAACGCGCGATGATGTTTTCCGAATGGTTACAGGAGCGCCGGCGGATTGCCGGGGTTCAGACGACCGTCCCGAGCTGATCTGACATGGAATCGCGCGACGAAATCTTCGACGACGCGAATGGTGATCTCGCGACCGGGGAATTGGAAAGTGCGGTCCAGAAATATCGACGGTGCGTGGAGATCGATCCGGAATTTTTTGATGGCTGGCACGCGCTCGGAATGACGCTGATGAAAATCGGCCGATTTCCGGAAGCAATTGAAGCGGGAAAGCGCGCCACGGAATTGCGGCCTAACGATCAGATCGGCTGGACCAGCTTGTCGCTTTTCTACAATCGCAATGGCGACATCAAGGAAGCCGAGGCGGCGGGGGCGAAAGCGAAAATTTTGTCGTGGGGAGGCAAGATCGCCAAGCCTGAAGCGTGAGAAGTGATTAGTGAGAAGTCAATGGTGGGAAATGGCCTCACTCAATCACCAATCACCGATCACCTCTCACCTACCCGCGGTCCTTGAGTCCATGTGCGCCGGATTCTTCGGCGCAATGGACGCAGCAATAAATCCGGTCACCAGCTTCGACGCCGTGACCGATTACCTTGCAATTGCAGTGGGGACAGGTCGGCGCCAGCATGTGAATCGCGCATTCGAAGCTGTCAAAGGTCTGCCTCTTTCCGGCCGAGATAATTTGAAACGACTTGTCGTAATCGTTCCCGCAAACATCGCATTTAGCCATAATGTCTCCTGGTTGGTTTAACCGAACTTCGTTTATGCGCGCGTGAATGGCCGCCGCGCGCACGAGATTGTAGGGCAGGCGCGTCGCCTGCCGTTCTAAGAAAGATGGCGACCAGGAATGGTCGCCCTACAATCGGGCTCGTTCACCAAATATTAACCTTCTTGTCCGCCGGTCGCACCATCGGACAATTATCCGGCAAATTGAACGCTTTCTGAAATTCCACTAAATCCGATAGCGGACCATTCACGCGGTAACGGGCAGGCGAATGCGGGTTCGTGTTCACCATTAATTTCAGATCTTCGTCCCGTTGGACCGAGCGCCAGATTTGGGCAAACCCCAGGAAAAATCGTTGCTCCGGACTAAAGCCGTCGATTTTTTCCTGCGGTTTTCCAGCGAGCGCTTTCTGTAAGGCCGCATATGCGATCTTGACCCCGCCGATGTCGGCGATGTTTTCACCTTGCGTCAGCTCGCCGTTCAAGTGCAAGCCCGGCAGCGGTTCATACTCGGAATATTGTTTCACGATCGCGCCGGAACGTTCCTTGAATTTGGCCGCCGATTCCGGCGTCCACCAATCACGCAGGTTGCCGACTTCATCGAACTGCCGGCCCTGATCGTCGAATCCATGCGTCATTTCATGACCGATAACAGCACCAATGCCCCCGTAGTTGACCGCATCATCCGCTTTGGGATTGAAAAAGGGCGGCTGCAGAATGCCCGCCGGGAAAACAATCTCATTTAACTTCGGGTTGTAATACGCGTTCACCGTTGGTGGAGTCATGCCCCATTCCGAGCGATCGACCGGTTTGCCGATCTTGTTCAATTCGCGATGGACATCGAACATCGACGCTCGGATGGCGTTGAGCACGAATGGCCCGCGGTCGATTTGCAACGCGGAGTAATCGCGCCACTTGTCCGGGTAACCGATCTTAACCGTGAAGGCCGCGAGCTTTTTCAAGGCCGCTTCCTTGGTCGCATCGTCCATCCACTCCAGCGTCTTGATCCGGTCGGCCAAGGCCGATCGCAAGTTGTTAACAAGATCTAACATTCGCGCTTTTGATTCGGGCGGGAAATAATCGGCGACATAAAGTTTTCCCAGCGCTTCTCCGATAGAACTGTCCGTCGATGCTACTACTCGTTTCCAGCGCGGCTTGATTTGTTTGGTTCCGCGCAAAGTCGTTTCGTAGAAGTCGAAATTTTCGTTTACGAAATCGGCGGAAAGTTCCGCGGCGGTCGCATGCACGAGATGCCAGCGAAAATATTCCTTCCACACATCAACCGGTGTGCTCGCAAAAACTTTATTCGCGCTCTTAAAGAAATCCGGTTGACCGACGTTCAGATCACGGGGATCAGGCAGATTGCTTTCCTTGAAATAAGCATCCCACTTGAAGTCGGGCGTAAGGGCCTGCAGGGCCGATGTCTGCATCTTGTTATAATTCTTTTGCGGGTCGCGCAGCTCGACCTTGGTGCGCGAGGCTTGCGCGAGACTGGTTTCGAGCGCGAGAACCTTTTTTGCGTGCTCGCCGGCGGCTTTCGGGTCCTCGCCCAGCAATGTCAGCATCTTGGTAACATGCTGGACGTATTGGTCGCGGAGTTTCTTCGAAGCGTCGTCTGTCTTGGTGTAATAATCCCGGTCGGGCATACCCAACCCGCCCTGGTAGGCCTGCGCGATGACCATGGTGCTGTTCTTATCGTCCTGGCCGGAAGTGAACCCGAAGAGAGACGTGATTCCAAGTGTGTGTAGATGCGCGATTTCCTTCAGCACATCGTTGCGATCCTTTACGCCATCAATTCGCTTAACCTCGTCAGCTAACGGTTTGGCGTGCGCCACCTCTACCGTCGCTTCGTCCATTCCACTGGCATAATAATCGCCGACCTTTTTCGCATCCGGATCTGTCGCGGTCGCTACTTTAGCCGCGCGTTCGGCGACGTCATGAAGCGCGTCGTTATTCTTTTCGATTAGCTGATTGAAGCTGCCCCAGCGAGAATATTCCGGCGGAATCGGCGTGCGTTTGATCCAGCCGCCATTGGCATACATAAAGAAATCCTCCGAAGGCTTCACCGAGGTATCCATGTTGGCCGTGTCGAAAGGTGGCGCGTTCTTCTCCTCCGGCGTTGGGGTAGTGATTTCTCCCTGCGTTTGCGCAACTGGACTAGTGGGCGGCGGCGGACTTTTCTCCGCCGGGATTTTCCCGGCGTTTTGGACATTCGGCGGTGGGGTGGCGGTGGCGAGCGGCTGAGATTTTTGCGGCTCAGTCTGCGCAAGCGCGGTTGCAGCCGCGAGCAGGCCCAAAAGAGAAAAGCACGTTCGGTATCGCATTCGGCACGAAAGGCGAGAACACAGGTGTTGTCCAACTCGAAGCAACCAACGCCACGCCCGAACAAAATGTTTGCAGGCCCTCTTGCTGAGATGGCGTTGGAATTAGTTTAGCATTTGCGGCGGAAGATAGGCATCTCTGCCTGTCTTGGCCGGCGGGCATCCTGCCCGCCAATGCACAACGGCGACAAGCTGGAGGCATGTCGACCGAGTCAGGCTGGAAGCCTAACCTCCAACGTCGAACTCTCGGCGCCAAAAGGCCGCGCGAAAATCTACGAAAGTGCGATTATATTAGAAGACGAAAGCGAACAGGAAGCTCACTCCCATAACTATTGCTTAGAAATGCGCATACCACGGGCAAATGAGCCGACCAGCTGCCAGCGATGGCATTCATCCTGCATCGCTTTTCAGGTGATGTGCTCACGTCTCCTCGTCTTGTGCGCGATCGGCGCCGGCTTTTTTGCCAGCGGTCAGGTTGTGGCGGCGAGAGTCGAATGGCAAGTCATCAAAATCAACGGCCGCGATTTTCTCAGTGTCGATAATATTGCGCAGTTCTATGGCTTCCCCAGCCCGGCCATCAACGGCAAAAATGTGGAGCTCAACAACGGCAAGAACGAAATGCAATTTCACATCGACAGCCGGGAAACGCTGATCAACGGGGTGCGCAATTGGTTGAGCTTCCCGGTGTTCGTCCACGACGGGAAAATCGTCGTCTCGCGCATCGATCTCGCCAAAACGCTCGAGCCGCAGTTGCGGCCGAATATGATCCCGAAACTCGGCCGCGTGCAAACAGTCGTGCTCGATCCCGGTCATGGCGGTTTCGATAAGGGCGCGATCAGTGGGTATGGCTACGAAAAAGATTACGCCCTGGATCTGGCACGGCAGCTTCGGCCGTTGCTGCAGGCGAGAGGTTTTCGCGTGATCATGACCCGCGAAAGCGACGTCTTTGTCCCGTTAGAATTACGTGCGCGAATCGCCAATGCCACTCACGATTCAATTTTCGTTAGCCTGCACTTCAATGCCACTGATCGCGATCCAATTGCGACCGGTTTCGAAATTTATTCACTCACTCCGCGCGGCGCGCCTTCCACTTATGAGGACGGTCTGACTCTTGCCTCGGTCAATATTCAAAACGGCACCGAAGCCGACGCCGCTAGCGTGGAGCTTTCCAGTTGCATTTATCACTCGTTACTGGGCCAAATTGATGAATTCGATCGCGGAATAAAACGTGCCCGCTTCGCCGTCCTGCGCTTGACGAAAATTCCAGCGGTGTTGGTGGAAGGCGGCTTTTTGACTGAGCGCGGCGAAAGCCGGTTGATTGCCAACCCTGCGTGGCGACAAAAATTAGCTGATGCTATCTGCACCGGGATCGACAACTTTCGCGCGCTTGCCGACAACAAGAAACCTCCGCTTGTTATGGCGGATTACCGGCGACAAAAGCCCGGCGGCGCTGCACCGGAGAAAGAAATGCCAGTGAATCCAGTAGCTCCGCCAACCTTGTCGCTCGATATGTTGTATTCGGAGCGACCGTCGGAAAATTCGAACCCGCTTCAAACCCCAACGCCATCCCCGATCGGCGCCGCGCCAGTCGAGCCGTAGGTTATAGAGCGCTCGCCGCGGCGAGCGCCGTTTCGGAAGATCCGGTGTTTGATACAAACGCCGCTACAATCCTTGGTTAAATAAGTGCGCGGGAGCCTGGGTCCGAATGTGTTGACGCTGTCGATGAGTCTCTCTAGCCTCGAATTCAACCTGAATCGAAAGGACTTATGAAAAAATACATGATGTATGCCGTGGCCGCATTCTTCGCGACAATCGCTATCTCGCTAGCCGCACCGGACAAGGACGCGATTATGGCAAAAGAAAAAGCCGCGTGGCAGGCATTCAAAGACAAGAAATCCGACGACTTCAAGAAAGTGGTGCACGCGGACTTCCGCGGCGTTTATGCCGAGGGCATTTCCGATATGCAGAAGGAATTGGACGATATGAAAAAGTGGGACATGAAATCGTTCACCATCAGCGATTACAACATCGTTTCTGTTGGAGCCGACGCGATCATGAGCACCTACAAGGTCGTTGTGGAAGGCACGTATGATGGGAAAGATGCCTCCGGCACCTTCAATGCCGGATCAGTTTGGAAAACGGCAAAGGGCGGATGGCAGGCCATTTTTCACACCAATGTGAAAGAAGAAACAGCAGCGAAGTAAGGGAAACAAAAGAGAGCAGGGCGTCATAGTTGTAGCGGCGCTCGCCGCGGCGAGCGCCGCTCAAGGATTCGGCGTTTGATACAAACGCCGCTACAATTCTTCGCGAGCATTGACTTGCGTCGGGCCGGTCTTATTTTGAGATGAATAATGCGGGGGAGCCGCGACTGGCTGAGACGTCGGAGAGACGAACCCCTTGAACCTGATGCGGGTAATGCCGCCGAAGGGAGCGAGGAGTCCGAGCCGGACTGGCGATTTTCAGCAATGTGGTTTCCGCGCGTTGCTCCGCAATTTTATGAGCGCCCTGCCCCAATGAGCATCCCTCCAAAAACCGATGTAACCGGGATCGATGGTCTTGAGAAGCCAGTCATTCCGAGCGAAGTCGAAGGATCCCGCCTCGACTCTGCAAGCTCGGATTCGAAACTTCCGAATTCGCGCAAGATTTACGTCGCCGGCGAGATTCATCCTGACATTCGTGTCCCGTTTCGCGAGATCGATCTAGCGCCCACGAAAACGATGTCCGGCGAGATCGAGGTAAACGAGCCGGTGCGCGTTTACGACACCAGCGGGCCATGGAGTGATCCGGCCTTCACCGGCAACATCGAAGAGGGTTTGCCGTTAGTGCGTGCGAAATGGATTCACGATCGCGGCGATGTCGAAGAAATCGCCGGACGAATCGTCCAGCCGATTGATGACGGATATCTGTCCGAGACGCATGCTGCGCGTTCGGCGAAGCGAAATGGACGCAGGGAGCAGGGAGCAGGGAACTCCGAGCTCGGCGCTCCGCGCTCCAAGCTAACGACTTTGCGCGCAAAGGCGCACCCGGTCACACAGCTATGGTATGCGCGTCAGGGAATCATCACGCCCGAGATGGAGTTCATTGCGATTCGCGAAAACGCCGGACGCGAAGCGGCTAAGTCGAACATCGCCCGCAACGATCTCACTCAGCAGCACCGAGGCGAGAGTTTTGGAGCCAACATCCCGGATCAAATAACACCTGAATTCGTGCGGGCCGAGATCGCTCGCGGGCGCGCCATCATCCCAGCCAACATCAATCATCCGGAAAGCGAGCCGATGATCATTGGCCGCAATTTCCTGGTGAAGATCAACGCCAACATTGGCAACAGCGCCGTCGCGTCGTCGATCGAGGAAGAAGTCGAAAAGATGCGCTGGGCCACGAAATGGGGCGCTGACACCGTAATGGATCTAAGTACCGGCAAAAACATTCACGCCACCCGAGAATGGATCATTCGCAACTCACCAGTGCCTATTGGCACGGTGCCGATTTATCAGGCGCTCGAAAAAGTCGGCGGCCGCGCCGAAGAACTGAGCTGGGAAATCTATCGCGACACTCTTATCGAACAGGCAGAGCAGGGGGTGGATTACTTCACCGTTCATGCAGGGGTACTATTAAGGTACATCCCAATGACAGCCCGGCGCGCCACCGGAATTGTCAGCCGCGGTGGCTCGATTATGGCCAAGTGGTGCCTGGCACATCATCAGGAAAGTTTTCTCTACACCCGTTGGGACGAGATCTGCGAGATCATGGCCGCCTATGACGCGAGCTTCTCCATCGGCGACGGTCTGAGGCCGGGCAGTATTGCTGACGCAAATGATGAGCCCCAGTTTGCCGAGTTATACACGCAAGGCGAGCTGACCCAGCGCGCTTGGAAACAACATGTGCAAGTGATGAACGAAGGTCCCGGTCATATTCCCATGCACATGATCAAAGAGAACATGGAGAAACAATTATCCTGGTGCGACGAAGCGCCGTTCTACACTCTCGGTCCGTTAACGACCGACATCGCGCCTGGCTACGATCACATCACCAGCGCGATCGGCGCGGCCATGATCGGCTGGTACGGATGCGCCATGCTTTGCTACGTCACCCCGAAAGAACATCTCGGCTTGCCCAACAAAAAGGACGTGAAAGACGGCGTCATCGCCTACAAGATCGCCGCCCACGCCGCCGATTTAGCGAAGGGCCATCCCGGCGCGCAATACCGCGACAATGCTATTAGTAAGGCGCGCTTCGAATTTCGTTGGGAAGATCAGTTCAATCTCTCGTTAGACCCCGAGACCGCGCGCGAATTCCACGACGAAACCCTTCCCAGCGAAGGTGCCAAAACCGCGCACTTTTGCAGCATGTGCGGCCCGCACTTCTGCAGCATGAAGATAACAGAAGACGTAAGGCGCTACGCGAAAGAGAACGCAATTGATGAAAGCAGTGCGATCGAGCACGGACTGCGGCGGAAGG
>QHPP01000019.1 GCA_003219125.1 Verrucomicrobiota bacterium | reverse complement strand
CCCGTAACGGCGGTCAGGTAACTCTTGGCCAGCAGCGAAGGCCGCATGCTGCGAGATTATCTTCCAGTCCTGTTGCAGATCATTGTCGCAGTCGGTTTCGCCGCCTCGGCCTTGATCGTGAGCGTGCTTTTGGGTAAGGCCGGCCGCCGTAGCCGGATCAAAGATTCGCCCTATGAATGCGGGATGGTACCGATCGGTGAAGCGCAACCGCGGTTCAGCGTAAAGTTTTATCTGATCGCCATGCTCTTCATTCTTTTCGATCTCGAGATCGTGTTCATGTACCCCTGGGCAGTGGTTTATCGCGACATGGTTCACGGGCACCCGGTCATTTTCTGGAGCATGCTCAGTTTCGTGTCTATCCTCATGATTGGATACATTTACGCGCTGCGAAAAGGCGTCCTCGATTGGAAGAGTTGACGGCGGCCGGGCGCTGACCCTCGCGATCCCCCTCGATTTTTCGCGGCCAAAAATCGCGTCCGATTCGCTCTTGCACGTCTCGGTCAGACCGCCTAATACCTTTAGCTTCCATGGTTCATCACATTGTCCTTTATAAAATCAAAGCCGAGATCACTCCTGCCCGGGTGGAAGAGATGATGATGAATGCACGGATGCAATTGCTCAAAATCCCAGAGGTCCTGAGCATCAAATGCGGCAAGCGCATCGATGCGAACATGCCCTGGCCCTTTTTCATCGCGCTCGATTTCGAATCGATGGACAAATACGCGATCTTTCGCGAGGACTCGATCTTCGTAAAATTCGAGGCCGAAATCATTAAACCGAACACATCGGACTCGCTCGTACTCGATTTTGAGATGGATCCGGGTAAGGATGTTCGCTTCTCTTGATTTCGCCGTGTAGCCGCGTCTCTGTGAGACGCGCGGCTCGCAGAGCCACGGCTACAGAATGCGACTCGGTTATCTCTACTCGCGTTACCCCGTCCTCTCGCAAACGTTTTGCGACGCGGAAATGCTCGAACTGGAGCGACGCGAACATGAAATTGTGCTCGGCTCGCTTTATCCGCCCAAGACCGCGCTGCGCCACGAGTATCTGACAAGACTGCGCGCACCAATTCGTTACGCACCACCGTCACGCGATCTCGATGCGCTGGCGCGAAAAGCGAAACGCAAAGGACGCTGGCCAACGGCGCTGGTCGCGCAACACGAAAAAAAATATGGGACTGCATACAAAGCGGCCTTGCGCGCGCGGAACGCGCTTTTTTTTGTCGAGCTTTTTGAGCGCGAACAGGTGCCCCATTTTCATGTCCATTTTGCCAATCGCGCCGCGCATACCGCCATGTTCGTGAAAGCAATCAGCGGAATTCCTTTCAGCATGACTGCGCATGGTCAGGATTTCATGAGCGATCTCGGCAATGACGAATTGTTGCGCGAACTTTGCGCCAGCGCGGAGTTTGTTGGTGCTGAAACCAATTACAGCCGCGATCTGCTGGCGGCGCGTTGCCCGGAATCACGCGAAAAGATTTTTCGCGTTTACAACGGGATCGATCTTAGCCGTTTTCCGCGGAGGGACGTGCTTCCGCATATCCCGGAACAGGCGGAAGCACGTCCCTCCAAAATTCGATTCCTGAGCGTTGGACGACTCGTTGCCTTCAAGGGTTTCGATATTCTGATTGATGCCTGCGCGGAGTTACAAAAACGTGGATTAAATTTCAATTGTGAAATAATCGGTGAGGGTGCTTTGGGCGACGAGCTGGGGCAACGCGTCACCCGGCAGAATTTGCGTGAACGAATTCATTTTGCCGGCGAGCAATCGCAAAATTACGTCCTGGCCGCGTTGCGCGATTGCGACATTTTTGTGCTCGCCTCTGCTCAGGATGAACGGGGCGCGAGCGACATTTTTCCGACAGTCATCGCGGAAGCGATGGCGACTGGAAAACCGGTCGTCTCCACCACCGTCGCTGGAATTCCAGAGCTGGTGGCGAATCGGGAAACTGGTTTGCTCGCTCCACCGCGCGACGCGCGGGCATTAGGCGATGGAATGGAGCAGCTCGCGCGCGATGAAAATTTGCGCGCCGATTTCGGCCATGCCGGCCGTCTGCGGATCGAGCAAAAATTTACCATCGAGAAAACAATCGAGCCGTTGCTGACGCGTTTTGCTTCGCTGTAGCGATGGAGGTTAGCCATCCTGGCTGACTCGGAGGGCAGGCTTCCGAGGTTGTCCTTCTTATACGACAGCCTGGAAGGCTGCCGGCCGAGTCAGGCTGGAAGCCTAACTTCCAGCGCATGCGAGGCGCGTGTGTTTCCTGGATTCACTTCCCGCGCGTCTTCGGTTTGACCGGGCGCCGAATTCTGTCAGGAATGAGCCGATGACAAAAAAAGCGATCTTGCTCGCCGGCGGGGCTGGGACCCGCTTGTTTCCGCTCACCACTATTGTCTGCAAACAACTGCTCCCGGTTTACGACAAACCGATGATTTGTTATCCGCTCGCGACGCTCATGCTCGGCGGGTTGCGGAAAATCTTGATTATTTCCACGCCAAAAGATCTGCCGATGCTGCGCGAATTTTTGGGTGACGGCTCGCGCTTTGGAATTGAACTGGAATACGCCGAGCAACCGAAACCGGAAGGAATCGCGCAAGCGTTTTTGATCGGCGCAAAATTTGTGGGTGAGGCCGGGGCATCGCTGATTCTGGGCGACAACATCTTTTACGGGAAACTTGATTTCTACCGTGAAGCGCTGGCGCTGAAACAAGGTGCCTGCATTTTCGGTTATCAAGTGCGCGATCCGCAGCGTTATGGAGTAGTTGAATTCGATAGCGCCGGCAAGGCGATCAGCCTCGAAGAAAAACCGAAACATCCGCGGAGCCAGTTCGCCGTGCCCGGACTTTACATTTTCGACGATCGAGTGGTGGAGTTTTGTCGGGCGCTGAAACCTTCGGAGCGCGGCGAAATCGAAATCACGGATTTGAATTTGCAATACCTCAAGCGCGGCGAACTGCGGGTGAAACAGCTCGGGCGTGGCATCGCCTGGCTCGATACCGGGACGCCGACGAGCCTGCTCGAAGCGAGCAATTACATCGCGACGATCGAGCATCGTCAGGGAATGAAGATCGCGTGTCTCGAGGAAATTGCGCTACGGATGGGATTCATCGACGACCGGAAGCTGACCGCATTAATCGATCGACTACCCAAAGGCGAGTATCGGGAGTATTTGCAGCAGGTGGCGGATGAGGAACCGATGCGCGCCTGAGTTAGCGCGGCTGTTCCTTTAGCAGATGATTTGTATCGGCTAGTAGCTTCGTAATCGCATCGGCGGTGGTTGCGTCATAGTAGCCCCGAATCTGCGCGCGCCGATCGACCAAAATCATGCGCGTGCTGTGGAGCGGCTCGGGATTGCTACTGCTGCGATCAACCGCCGCGAGTTTGAATCCTTCCTGGGACAATTTGTAGATTTCGGATTTCGGTCCGGTAAGAAAATCCCAATGGCCTGGCTGGGCCTGTAAATGGTTGGCGTACTCGCGCAACTGGGCAGGCGTATCTTTATCAGGGTCCACCGTGAAGGAAACGAAATGCACGTCGGTTTTCTCGAGCGGTTTTTGCATCTCACTCATTCGACTGCTAATCATCGGGCACGGACCGGGACAGGTGGAGTAAATGAAATCTGCGATCCAGATTTTGCCGGCGAGATTGGAACTGCCGAAGGGTTGCCCATCCTGATTGACTAACTGAAATGGCGGGACCGAGCCATAGCCCTGAATCTGGCGACTTGCCAATCGTTGCGCTTCGAACTGACGCAGCCATAACATCGAGGCCCCAATCACAAGCGGGAAAAGAATGAGGGCAAGGGTCGCGATTCGCGATTTACGCAGGGTCGAGGGATTCGATGAAACAACGGTGGCTGTCACAATTTAGTTAACATTAATATGGCAAACAAAAGGGGCAGATAAATTATCGATGAGAAAAAGAGGAGTCGCGCATTGGCGGGGTCGCCAGCGCGATGAAAACGCATCGCTGCCGCGGTGAAGAGGCCGCCCAGAATTATTTCGGCCAGCAGATAAATCGAATTTGTCATCCCGATAAACGCCGGAGTTCCCGCGATCAATAACAGGAGGATGCAAAAAAGGACGGCCTGACTGGCGCTGCGAACCCCCGTTTCATCATCGCTCGACAGCATGCGAAATCCGGCCCGCTCGTAATCGTGACGACAAAGCCAGGCGATGGCGAAGAAGTGCGGGATTTGCCAGACGAAGACGATCGCGAATAAAGTCCAGGCCCCGAAATTGAGTGAGTCGCGGGCCGCCGCCCACCCAATCAAAGGCGGAAGCGCGCCCGGAATCGCGCCGACCAAAGTGTTGGTGTTAGTAACGCGTTTCAGCGGAGTGTAGGCAAAAATGTAAATAACGACGGTGAGAGCGGTGAGAATGGTCGCGAGAAAATTTGTGGTTACGGCGAGATAAACAATTCCGATGAGCGCCATAAAACACCCCAAAAGCAAAGCGCTACCGGCCCGCATCCTGCCGGCCGGCACCGGCCGCATCCGCGTCCGCGACATTAAGGCATCGAGATCGCGCTCCCACCATTGATTTAACGCGGACGCGCCGGCAGCGGCCAGGGCTGCGCCCACCAGGACGTTCAATAAACGAACAAGATCGACCGGACCGTGCGCGCCGACGTAAAAACCAACCCCAGTGGTAATCAGCACCAAAAATGTCAGCCGCGTTTTGATCAACTGCGAGAAGTCGGACAATCGCCCGTGCTCCGGGACTTGCACCGTTGAAGCTTCAGCGGCGGGCTGCTGATAATCCGCGCTTTTCATGCAATGACCGGATCAGATTTTCTCTGACCCGATAAAGAAAATGCGGAGGGCGTTTCGTTTTGACGAAAGCAAAATGCGCAAATGACTGCGCCGAGACCCAGCATGGTTGCGCCTACAGCCACGTGCATGGTCGCAATATCAGCAGCTTTATTGCTCCAGATCGTCCAGGCCCCGAGGGTAAGTTGTAGCAGAACACCGACGAGCCAGGCGGTGGAAAGGCCGCGCAACGGAGAAATGTTGTTCCGATGCGCTGAAACGAAAAACCAGATCACGTCAATAGCGACGAGAACGGCGCCGAAACGGTGCGTCATTTGCAACCAGATTTGCCCGGCGGAGACGTCCGACATCCCGACGGTGTCGCGCGCGGCGTTAATTTTTGCGATTGCGGGTGCGCTGGTATCGGGCATCCATTGGCCATAGGCGGTCGGGAAATCAGTGATGGCGAGATCGCGATGCTGATGCCGCATGGTCGCACCGAGCGCGAGTTGAAGATAAATGAATGCGGTCGTTACCAGCGCGATGACGCGCAATGATTTGTCGCGGCCAGCGACCGAGGCTAGAGCGCGCCAGGATCGCGAAGTGACCAACGCAATGATGACAATCAAACCGAAGAAGGCTTGTGCCAGGCAGGCGTGAAAGATTCCGATTTCATCTTTCAGCATCGTCACCCGCAAACCACCAAGAACACCTTGCAGGATGACGGCACCAACCGCGGCGAGGCCGAGCGTACGAACCCAGCGACGTGGGTCTACCAACCAAAGCCAGGCTGCAAGGATAATTGTAAGAAGTCCAACGGTGGAAGCGATCAAACGGTGAGTGTGCTCAAAGAAAATTCCGCCGATCCATTTCGCGGCGGGAAAGAGAAACATGTTGTAGCCGAAAGTGGTCGGCCAATCCGGGACGGCGAGGCCGACGCCTTTGCTCGTGACCATGCCACCGCTGCAAATCAAAAGAAGTGTGGCGAAGGCAGTGAACCAGGCGAAGCGGTTTAGGCATGACATCGATTTTGGCTCAGACCTGACGTTCATTGAAACGGATGAAGATTAATCGTAGATGCGGCGTGCACAAAATTTCGGGTCGCTCCTGCTCTGGGTAGCGCACGCGTCTCGCGTGTTGGCGATGACGTCTCGTCATCGCGGACTTCTCCGGAAAAGATTGTTTTGGCGAGTCGCCAAAACCAACACGCGAGACGCGTGCGCTACCCCGGGCTTGCTGACGCCGAAGGCGCAGGCTGGTTGCCGGCAGGAGGGGCGGCCTGATTCGCTGGATTGGGTGCACCAGGCGGTGGCACAGTTCCAGGTGATGGTCCCGGCGGCGGCTCGCCGGGCGGACGCTGCATCGGCGGCGGAGCAGCCTGCGATTGAGCGGCCATCTCAGCGCGCTCTTTCAACCATGCTTGATAATCCTCCGGCGTATCAACGACGACACTGCCCTTCATACTATAATGTCCGAGACCGCAAAGTTGCCCGCAGATCACTTCGTAGGTGCCGGCCTTAACCGGTTTAAACCACATCGGAATGATCGAACCGGGAATCGCGTCCTGAGCGATGCGCATGTGCGGCAAACAGAAATTGTGAATTACGTCTTTGGAGGACAATTCAATAATAACGGAGCGGTTAAGCGGAACGTGTAATTCACCTGGGACAACGATGTCGTCCTTGGCCGCCGGATCGTTGTTATCCAAACCAAGCGGATTTGAATTGCTCACGAGGTTGAGATCGCGCCGACCAAAGGTGCCGTCAGGCCCGGGAAGATGGTGCGTCCAGTTGAATTGCTGCCCGACGGTGTGGACAAGGATGGCATCCCGGGTCTCGGGAAATTGGTTTACGCGTTTGGCCCATAAGGGCACAGCGAAGCCGATGAGCAGGACGGCTTCAATCAAGACCACCGCAAATTCCAAATGGGTGGAAATGCCGCTGGTGACGCCTTCGTGATCGGCCACGGGATGGCGGCTGCGGTGATAACGAAAGAGAACGTAAATAAAGAAAGCAAACCAACCGACGAAGAGCGCGCCCATGAACCAATGGCAAAACTCGATGATATGATCGATCTGATAGCCGTGTTCGGAGGCGTTCGGCGGGATACCGAAGAATTCGTTGATCAGGGCAAGCCTACTCATATTGCGACAGATCTTCCTCGATCAATTGCTCGTACGGTTCCAGCGGATGACGAGCGCAACGCCAGAGATGAAAGCTGAAGGCGCCGATTCCGCCGAGCACCGACATGACAACGAACATTAATGCCCAGATGGCGATGGCGAGGTGTTGCACATTCGCCGGAGGGGGGCCGCCAACATCAGCATAATTTCCGAAGCAGGTGGAGCAGGCGAAGGTCTGCGTCAACGACGCGCAGCATAAAACAGCAGAAAACAAAATCGCTTTCATGTAATCAAGCGCAGCCGTTTCATTTTCCGATAGAACAATACGCCGTAAACGATCAGCACCACCGCTGAGACAAACGACGCGATGGCCCCGGTCCGATAAACCGGCTCGCCCACGGTCAAATCGATCCAGACGCAATAGCAGCCGATCCCCAGCGCGAGCAGGGTCGAGAAGACGATAAAAACAATGTGAAAACCTTTGATCGACATTAGCGGTGAACGGGGTCGTACCAAGCAAGGTAGGTGAGCCAGAAAAGTCCAAAGACGAAAAAGCCGGTGAAAATGAGAACGCGATAAATCAGGCGCTTTTCCGCCGACAAGTGCATGAAGATGGCGGCAACAAGCCCGGCTTTGAAGGTGGCGACGAGGAGTGCGACGGCCACGTTTGCCTTCTGCGTGCCGAAATTTACATAGGAGAGAGCGACGGTAATGATAGTGAACGCGATTAGCGTTGCGCCCACCATCAAATACCCGCGAACGTGCCGGCGCACCTCGTGCGCGTATTCCTCGGTCTCGTGTTCGACTGGTGAAATATCGGGCGGGTTATTCATCGTTAGA
Source organism: Verrucomicrobiota bacterium (assembly GCA_003219125.1). GTDB lineage: Bacteria > Verrucomicrobiota > Verrucomicrobiia > Chthoniobacterales > UBA10450 > AV69. The sequence goes on along the minus strand of QHPP01000019.1, from coordinate 1,914 downwards.
GAAGATAAAAGAGCGGAAACACGAAAATCCAAACCAGATCGACGAAGTGCCAGAAAAGGCCGGCCACTTCCACGCGATTGGCCAGATGTTCTGGGTTGTGCCGATAGATGCGGGTGCTGGCCGGCAGCATCATATAACAAAAAACAAGGACGCCGCCGAGGACGTGCGCACCGTGCAAGCCGGTGATGGTAAAATAACTCGCGAAATACGCGCTGTGCTTCGGCAAAAACATGTTGGCGTATTGCACATCTTCTTTCTCAATCGTCGCAATTTTTTCCGTGGCCGGCTTCGGCCAAAAATGCGGTCGATCCATCGCCGGATTAGTGGGATCGGCATTAATCGGATCGAGGGCAATCTCATACTCCTTAATGTTCGGATCTTTTAGAGCTTCTTTATTGTGGAGGTGACCGGTGATTTCTTTGCGTGGCGGCAGGCCTTTCTCGAGCAGATGTTTGTTCCCCAGATACTGTTCATATTTTCCCAGCGCATCTTCTTTAATGAATGCGCCGAAGTGATCGAATTTCTGCGGCCACTCGTAAGCGAGCTTGACCACCAAAAAGGCCACTCCGCAAAGAATGGTGATCGCCATGTAAATCCTGTACTTGGTCAGGTCACGCATCTTCAATGCTGCCCACGCCAACACCACCGTCACTGACGACGCGATCAGGATCGCGGTGTTCCCGGTGCCGACAGGAACGTTCAGCAAACCGTGCGGCCAATCGCCCGGCCCGGCATCGAGTCGCAAAAAAATGTAGGCGGAAAATAAACCGCCGAAGAGCATGACTTCCGACGCGAGAAATAACCAGATCCCAACCTTGGCGTTCCACAGCCCGGTGTCGCGGCGTGCGCTTACGGTGTAGGGAATTTCCATCTCTTTATGCGCGCAGAACTGGTTCGCGTGCGGGATGCGCCGTGGTCAGTTCGCTCGCTTCGATCGGCTCGTTTTGCATGGTGTAATCTTTCCCACGGCGCGGCAGGCTGTATTCGTAAGGGCCGCGATAAGCCACTGGCGTTTTAATGAAATTGCCGTGCCCAGGTGGTGACGGTGCCGTCCATTCCAGGGTGGTCGCATCCCATGGATTGTCGTTCTCGACCTTCCGCCCTTTCCAGATGCTGTGGAAAAAATTAATGATGAACGGAATTTGCGCCAGGCCCATGACCCAGGCCGCAATCGAGATCGGCGTATTCCATTGGAACCCGGTTAATCCCCAGATGTGTTCGCCGGAAACGTTCCAGCCCTGGCCACCATCGTACCAACGCCGATGCATCCCAAGCATTCCCTGCAAGAACATCGGCAGGAAAATCACGTTCATGCAAACAAGCGACGGCCAGAAATGCACCTTCCCCCAGAAATCGTTCATCATTCGGCCAGTCGCTTTCGGGAACCAATAATAGATGCCGGCAAACAGGGCGAAGATGGTGCCCGGCGCGACGATATAATGGAAATGCGCGATGACGTAGTAAGTGTCGTGCAAGTAGAGATCGGCGGAATTAAACGCCAATGGAATTCCGGTGAGTCCGCCAATGCCGAACATCGGGAGAAAGGCGGTGGCGAAAAGCATCGGCACGGTAAATCGAATCGAGCCGCCCCAGAGCGAGATGAAAAATGCGCTCAGGATGATGACGGAAGGAATCGAGATGATCAGCGTGGTGGTTTGGAAAAATGCGCTCACCGCCGACCCCATGCCGGTGAGCCACATGTGATGGGCCCAGACAACGAAGGAAAGAAAACCGAGAACGAGTGCGGCGAAGACGAGCGACTTGTAACCCCAGAGTGGTTTGCGGGAATTATTGGCAATGATTTCGGCCACGATGCCCATGCCCGGCAAAATCAAGACATAGACTTCCGGGTGACCGAGGAACCAAAACAAATGTTGCCACAACAGCGGGCTGCCGCCGCCGCTGACCTGCAAT
>QHPP01000300.1 GCA_003219125.1 Verrucomicrobiota bacterium | reverse complement strand
AGATTGAGAAAATAGGCCGTCCAGGCGAGCGCGATCAAAAGGGGATAATCAAGGGCAAGACCGAGCGCGTGACACGCGGCGGCGGCCAGCGAACCGAGAATCGGGCCACCAATTCCGACGCACGCTTCCATCCAGGCGTTGCGGGGAGCTTCCTTGAGGGCAATGAACGCGCCCATAAAGGGAATGAACATTGGCGCGCTCACGGCCAGGCCGAATTTCTTCGCGACAAGCAAATGTCCGCACTCGTGCAGGAGCAAAAGCAGGACAAAGCCGACCGCCCATTTCCAACCCCAGATGCTGGCGTAAACGCCGACCATTAGAACCATCGAGCCGCCGGTTTTGAGCAGAATCGGCAGGATGAATTTGATCTTGCCGATGAATTTCAAGATGACGACCCCGATCACGCCGATCGGGCCAAGCGCTTTTTTTATTTTGTTCCCGGTGGATTCTGTTGGCGGCAGAGCGCGCGCGTCAGTTGGATCGGAAATCAATGTCATACAGACAATATTGGGCGAACGGCTACCGCAACTCGCCCAAGGCGCGTCCAAGATTTGTTAGCACATCGCGCGGTAAAAGTGACTCCTGACTTTCGCCGTTGTTGAATATTGCAATCTCGGCGGCGCGGCCGCAGGTCCATGCCCCGAGGCGGGCAGCGTCGAAAGGTGATAGGTTTTGTGCGAGCAAGGCAGCACAAACGCCGGTGAGAACATCGCCCATTCCGCCGGTGGCCATCCCCGGATTTCCGGTGGTGTTGTAACTGATGCGCTTGCCGCTTTCTGCGACGACAGTGCGGCTTCCTTTCAATAAAAGCGTCACTGGAAATTCGGCGGTAAATTTCCTGGCAAGTTCCCCGCGCGAGATTTTTTGATCGCCGGCGAGGCGTTTCATTTCCCCGGGATGGGGGGTCAGCAAACGCGGCCCGCAACAGTTTTTCAATACGCTGACATTAGAGGACAACGCGTTGAGCGCGTCAGCATCGACAACCATCGGATTTTCCGCGCGCTGAATTAATTCGATAACTTCGGTCGCGTTGTCTTTACCAAGTCCGGGCCCAATTCCCCAACCATCAATCTTTTCCTCAATCAAATCGCGATACGATTTCATCGGCTTGACCATCGATTCGTAAGGCGCGGCGGCGGTGACGATCTCATAAATATTTTCGGGGACGAAGAGTTCGACCAGCCCGGCGCCACCACGCAAGGCACCCCAGGCGCACATGGTAGCTGCACCCGCGAAACCGCGCGAGCCCGCAACAATTCCGACTCGACCGAATTGATTTTTGTGAGCATCGAATGGGCGGCGCGGCAGTAATCCATGTAGCGACGCGGTGCAGGCAACGGTTTCATCAGCCGTCTCGAGCGATAGATCGGACAGCGGCACGACGTCGAGCCGGCCAACAAAATTAGTGGCATTGTCTGCAATGAGGCCGCGCTTTGTCGCCGCAATCGTGACGGTAAAATCAGCGATCACGCAATCGCGATCGTTTCCTCCGGAATCGCCATCGAGACCGGTTGGCTGATCGACCGCGAAAACGTATGCCCCTTGTTCCTGGCGCAGCCGATTGATTTCACGACACGCCGCCAGAATTGGATCGCGCAACGGCGGTTTCGATCCCACTCCGAGCAGCCCGTCGAGAATGACGGTAGCAGCGGGGATTCCGCTGGTATTTGCAGCCGACACGCCTGCCGCTACAGGGGGAGTATCTCGGAATTCGGTGATTTTTTTGCGCAACAAGTCGCTACATTGCGGTTCCGGAAAGGAGAGATGGACGTCGGTGTGCCAGCCGGCTCGTTTCAGTCGTGCGGCGGCAACGAGGGCATCGCCGCCGTTATTTCCTTTGCCGGAAAAAATGAGGCAGTACCCGGGGCGGGGGAAGAATCGCTGCACTGCCTGTGCAATCCCGGCCCCAGCCTGATCCATGAGGGCCTCGGCGGAGATACCGCGAGCAAACGCCGCATTTTCTGCATCGCGCATTTGCGCCGAGGTAAAGACCGGCGAGTTCACTGTTCCTCGGAGCTTACTTTCTTTTTCTCAGTGCTGGAGGATTTTTTCTTGGTCGAAGTTTTGTGGCGGCGGTGATGTTTTGTGCCCGATTCGCGCACGAAACGCTGGTCGAGGAAAGGCTGCAAGCCGACGTCGACGTATGATGATCGATTGGTGTAGCCGGTGCGAGCGGCGAGGGCGGGTCGGTTAAGAATCCCGCGGGCAATCTCCTGGGCCAGTTGCTGCCGGTAGGTATTGCTTTGGGCGTATTGCGCCTCGGTCGGGTTAGTGAGAAACCCGCATTCGACCAGCACGGCCGGAACAGTGGTTCTCCGCAGAACAAAGTAACCGCGGCGCCGGACTCCGCGATTTTCCGAGGGCGCGCCGCCGACCAGAGCAGAGTGAATGCTGGCAGCGAGCGGTGCACTTTCGGTGCTGTAGAAGTACGTCTCGATTCCGTTAGCTCCGCTGCGGGTGGCGGAGTTGAAGTGAATACAAACAAAAATGGCGTTGGGATTAGAATTGGCAATGGCGACGCGCGTTCCGAGTGGAACAAACACGTCGGTGTCTCGCGTCATGACTACCTTGTAGCCGGCCTTTTCCAAAAGCGGTTTCAATCTTAAGGAAACATCCAGCGTCATGATTTTTTCCGGCACCCGCTGGCCGGGGATGCCGCCGCGGTCGAAGCCACCGTGGCCAGGATCGATCACAATGGTGGTGTAGCGGGTCTCGGCGGAGGCGGTAGTGGCGAGTGCGGCCATTGCAAGGCAGCAAAGAACGTATCGCTTGAAACGTGCCCTCATTATAAGCGGGTCTTTAGTTGCCGCGCGGCTTCTCATTCGGTCGCGTCGATAATTTCGGGACCACGCTGCGCGCCGCCGCCGCCTGGGCCGCGGTCGCTTCCGTCATCCCGCCAATAACCGCGATCTCGCCGTCGGCGGTGCGTTTGAAATGCGGGCGCGATTTCGTTTCGAGCAGGGTCGAGTGAGAAAGGAGCTGCCCGTTCAAGCCGATGATTGCGTAAGACCAGGCGCGCGGGGCCGAGCAATGCAGAACGTGAAGTCTGTTTTCGCGATCGATTTCCGCGTGCGGTTCATCGAA
>QHPP01000302.1 GCA_003219125.1 Verrucomicrobiota bacterium | reverse complement strand
GCTACTTCAGCATGAATCTGGTCGAAGGTGGCCAGCTGGATGAAGCAGTTAAGCGTCAGGTAATATCGATTCGCCGGGCGGTGGAACTAATCGCAAAGTTGGCGCGCACGGTGCACTACGCGCACGAGAACGGTATTCTGCACCGGGACATCAAACCAGGGAACGTGCTGCTCGATAAAGAGGGCGAACCGCATCTGACCGATTTTGGTTTGGCCAGATTAGTCGAAACGGAAGGTACCGTTACCCGCACGACGGAAATGCTGGGGACCCCGAGCTACATGGCCCCAGAACAGGCATGTGGGAACAACGCCGAGCTTACCGCGGCGGCAGATATTTATGGTCTCGGTGCCGTGTTGTATCAACTGCTGACCGGTGCTCCTCCTTTTGTTGGGCGAAGCGCCTACGAAACTGTCCGGCTGCTTCTGGAAACAGATCCGAGGCAACCGCGGCTGTTAAATCCGAAAGTAGATCGCGACCTTTCCACGATTTGCCTGAAGTGCCTGGAGAAAGATCCCCAGCGCCGCTACTCTTCCGCGCTCGCGCTGGCCCAAGATCTGGAACGCTGGTTACGACACGAGCCGATTCAAGCGCGACGCACTGGTCTCATCGCCCGTGGAAAAAAGTGGCTGCACCGCAACCCAAGTACTGCCTTCGCCGGAGCTTCCCTCGTCGGTTTGATCGCGGCATTGAGCGTCATGATTTGGAAGAGTGACTTCGTTCATTCTCCGCCAACTACAGGCATCGCGGTCTTGCCATTTGAAAACCTTAGTGACAACAAAGAAGACACATTCGTCGCCGATGGCATCCAGGACGATATTTTAACTAAGCTGGCGAAGATTGCCGACCTTAAGGTGATTAGTCGCACCAGCGTGATGTCGTACCGCGGACCGCGTGACATGCGTCAAATCGGTCGCGCACTCAACGTCTCTCATGTGCTCGAGGGAAGCGTCCGCAGACAGGCTGGCAGAATCCACGTAAATACCCAGTTAATCGACGCCCGCACCGACACGCATGTTTGGGCAGAGGAATACGATCGCGATTTGAATGACGTATTCGCGATCCAGGGAGAAATCGCGCAAAAAGTTGCTGACCACCTTCACGCCAAAGTCTCTTCGGCCGAAAAATCGGCGATTGAGCGTGCGCCCACGGCCGACGTTGCCGCTTTCGATCTCTACACTCGGGCAAAAAATCTTTTCCTGGCGGCTACTAACAGCAATAGCGGAAAAGAGGACTTGCTCGAGGCCGCCGATCTATTGAACCAAGCGGTCGCGCGAGACCCTTCTTACTTCGAGGCCTATTGCCAACTCGGCGGAATTGATGATTTGCTCTACATTCTGGGCCACGACCACAGCGCTCGCCGTCTTGCTCTGGCTGAGACTGCGATCGATGCAGCGCTGCGTCTCCGGCCGAATGCTGGTGAAGCGCACCTTGCACGGGCGGTTAACCTTTACAGTGGGTATCTGGATTACGACGAAGCGTTAACTGAGCTGGAATTCGCGCGTAAGAGCCTGCCTAACGACTGTCGCATATTCGAACTAGCGGGTCTGATTAAAAATCGGCGGGGCAAGTTCGAAGAAGCCGTGCCTGAACTAGAACACGCGATGGAGCTGGACCCGCGCAATGTTTACAGATTGGAACAGGTCGCGCAGACCTATGAGTTTTTACGGCGTTATCCCGAGGCAAGAGTGGCCTTCGATCGCGCGCTGGCGATTGACCGCAATAATGTGCAGATAAGAATATACCGCGCTGATCTCGACATCGCTTGGAAAGCCGATACTCATGCGGTGCATCAAGTAATCGACCTACTGCGGGAAAACAATCCGCGCGCAATCCATCAGGTCGCCGACAGCTGGGTCGGTTGCGCGCTGGCTGATCGCGATCCCGCAGCCGCACAGGCGGCGTTGATGGCGGCCGGAGAAAACACCCCATTCAACGATAACGCAGTGCATTTCAGCCGGTCGTTCGTAGAAGGCTGGATTGCACGCCTTGAGCAGGATGAGATCAAGGCGCGTGTCGCGTTTGAATCAGCGCGGACAGAACAGGAGAAAATTGTTCAAGCGCAACCAGACTACGCGCCCCCGTTGTGTGTCTTGGGAGTGATCGATGCTCTCCTGGGTCGAAAGCAAGAGGCACTGAGCGAATGTGGCCGCGCGGTCGAGCTTCTGCCGGTGCAGAAAGACGCGTTCAATGGGCCGCTGATGATTCAATGGTACGCCATCAGCGCGGCCTGGGTTGGCGAAAAAGATCTCGCGCTTGAACAGCTTGCCACGGCGGCTCGCATCCCAGGTACGCTCGGCTATGGAAATCTCAAGCTGATGCCGTTTTGGGATCCGCTCCGAGACGATCCGCGCTTCGAGAAAATCGTCGCCTTGCTCGCGCCGAAAGAAACAGATTAAACAGAAGAAAACGAAGTTAACGAAGCGGTCTTAGCTTGGGCAGAAACCTTTGTTTCTTTGCCTGCTCGCGAAAGCCTTCGGAGTTATCTTCTATTTAGAATCTTAGCTGTGCATCCACTTTATGGGAAGGCCGACAAGCTTAGCCGGGGAGTCATTGGTGCGGCAATTGAAGTGCACCGCCACAAAGGATCCGGATTGATCGAGTCGATCTACGAGCGATGCCTATTGCGTGAGTAGGAACTGCGCTCAATTCCAGCGACGACGCAAAAAATCGTTCGTGTGGAATATAAAGGGCTTGTCTTCGATGAACCACTGCGTTTTGACATCCTCGTAGACGATTGTTTGCTGCTGGAGCTAAAAGCGGTTGAGATTTTGCACCGTCCAGCAAGGCATAGCTCTTAAGCTATATGAAATTGTTGGAGATTCCGATCGGTTTGCTGATCAACTCGCGAAAGCTTTCGGAGGCAATTTCCACGAGCCGGTTCTCAAAAACGGCATCTCCTGAATGATTTTGCCCGGGGCAAATCGAACAGAAGAAGACGAAAGCAGCGAAATCTTGCTTTAAAGGATTTGTTCCTAACAGAAGGAAACGAAGGGAACGAAGGCTTTTGTAGGTCCGGCAGAACCGAATCTTTGTTCGCGTTGCCTGCTCGCGAAAACCTTCGGAGTTACCTTCTGTAAAAGATTTCGCATTTTCTGCATAACCTCGCCCCAGATTTGGGACAGTACGCTTGTGAACAGCCAAACAT
>QHPP01000295.1 GCA_003219125.1 Verrucomicrobiota bacterium | reverse complement strand
CTTGATCCTGGTGGTCGATGCCATGGTGCGCAGCGCCATCGCCGACCGGACTGCAGCCATGATCGTTTGGAGATCGATTTTCGTTTTCTTGCGTGCTTTGGTTACCGGCTGGCTTCTCGCTTCCTGGGTTGTTCTCTTCCGCCAATGCGAAAGCGGGCGAATCGCGCAGGAGAATTGGATTCGTTATTGAAGGAATGAAAACCAGCGATGCCGCCAGGGAGATAACTCGCGCGAGCAAATCCAATCTCGCCTTTGCTTTTATTGCGATGAGCGGGGCGCGTCGGCACGACATCACAACCTTTTATGCTTTCTGCCGCGTCATCGACGATATCGCGGACGATGACCGGCGCGACCAGGAGACGAAACGGCGCGAGTTGGCGATGTGGCGCCAATCATTGCGCGGCGAAATTGCCAACGAACCAGCACTGGCCAAGCCGATCCGCCAGTTGATCTCAACCTATCCGATTACGCCGGAGATGTTGGAGGAAATCATCACCGGCGTAGAGATGGATGTCGATGTCCGGCGGTATGCGACCTGGGATGAGCTGCGCGTTTATTGCCATCGCGTCGCCAGCGCGGTTGGCCTGGTTAGCATCGAAATTTTTGGTTACAAAAATCCACAATGCCGCGACTACGCCATCGCCCTCGGTCTAGCGCTGCAAATGACTAACATTATTCGCGATGTGGCGGCGGATCTGAAAGCTGATCGCATTTATCTGCCGGCGCAGGATCTGGCGCGATTTCATTACCATGAAGGGGATTTGCGCAATCGCATTGCCGATTCGCGATTCGTTCAATTGATGAATTTTGAGGAGGCGCGAGCTGAAAAGTTTTTCACGGACGCTTCCAGACTGCTTCCGTCTGAGGATCGCCGTTCGATGCTTCCGGCCGAAATCATGCGTTCGATTTATCAGGCGCTCCTTCGGCGAATGAAGCTGGACAACTTCCGCGTTTTCGAAAAAGCTTATCGCCTGAGTAAGTTGGAGAAGGCGGGGCGAATGACGGCGCAGTTCCTCAACTGTTTTTTGAATTTACGGCGCCAGGTATCCGTCTAACTTTCTTAACGAAAACCTATCAATGAATATGAATATTATGAATATGAAAACGAGATTGATTGCAGTTGTATCTGTCGTCGCGGTGAGTTGCCTTGCGTTTATCTTATCCAATACGGCGGTGGCTCAGATGAAGGAAGGTACGAGTTATCAGCAGCAAAACCCGAAGGGACCTAATTCAAGCCAAGTTTCTAAACAAGGCGCGAGTGGGGCCGTTGTCGCAACGCCGATCACTCCGCAAGAAGCCGCCAAAAAGTATCCGGCGCCGAAGGGGAAATATCCGATGGGCGAAAGAGATCCCCATAACGCTGATGGCGTTGTCAACAGTCCCTATCCGCCCCGGACGGCCTTTGACTGCTCGAGCGTCCCCCACGGGGGTCTTGTTCTCGACACGCATGTCAATAAGGTCTTTGTCAGGCCATAGCCCTGTCGTCATTTGAATTGAATTGGCCGACGGAAACCGGCGGAGTTTTCGAATATCACCGTCGAAAACTTCCTGTCACTTCCGGGGTTCAATTCGTCAACGAAAATCACTTATGAAACGAAATTTGTTCGCCGTTGTTTCAGGCATAGCGCTGAGTTCTTTCATTCTCAGTTCCTGTGACACTCCCACCGGAGCAGGCGCTGGCTACGGCGCGGCCGCTGGTGCCATCATCGGCGGCGCTGCCACCGGGCATGTGCGAGGCGCCGCTATCGGAGCAGCGGCCGGTGCTGCTACAGGAGCGTTAATTGGACATTCCATCCAGGAAGACCGGGCGCGCGCTTATGGGCCCGTGCCACCAGGGGGCTGGCCGCTGGCGCGCTACACCAACACTCCCGGAGTTTTCCGCAGTCCATATACCGGGCGCCGCTACGACCTAAGCGGTGTGCCGCCGGGCGGGCTGACCCGAGATATTGATACGGGGCAACTGTTCCGTCGTCCCTCCCGCGGTTACTACTAACAGTTGCAATTTCGGGCTGATCTCTCACGCGAGGTCAGCCCGATTTTCGTTGCGACGAGTTCCGGGAGCGACGCTCTCACGCCTGTTTGTGCGAAGGCCGGACGCAATTGGCATTGGGATTTTCTCATTCCTTCGTCATTAGCTCTTGTCGCCACTCGTCATCTTATCGGCCGGACGACAGAGATGGCAGATCAGGTCGCAGAAATCGCTCTCAATTCTTTCGCAACGAATCCACGATCGTCTGCACCCGCTCATCCATCTTGAGCAGCTCCGGCCAAAGCCGATGGTAATTTTCGCCCGGCAATTTGCGCGTGGCATCGATGCCCATATGCGATCCGATGTTCTGCTTGCTCGGCGCGTGATCGAGCGAATCGCTCGGATTGCGAATGATAGTGCTGTCACGTTCGGGATCAGTGTTGGCGCATAAACGGAAGAGCACTTCGCTGGTGTTGTGCACGTCGCAATCTTCATCCACCACCACGATATATTTGGAAAACATCATCTGCCCCATTCCCCACAACCCATGCATTACCTTGAATGCCTGATAGGGATACTGTTTCCGAATGCTAACGAAAACTAGATTGTGGAAAACACCCTCCGGCGGCAGGGTCATATCAACCATTTCGGGAAAATTCATTTTGAACACGGGCAGAAAAATCCGCACCGTCGCGTCGCCCATGTAAAAATCTTCCATTGGCGGCGGGCCGACGATTGTTGTCGGGTAAATAGCATCACGCCGATGCGTGATCGCGGTCAGATGAAAGACCGGATAATCCTCGACCGCAGTATAGAAACCGGTGTGATCGCCGAACGGCCCCTCCGGTCGCATTTCGCCGGGTTGGACAAAACCTTCCAACACGAAATCGGCATCGGCGGGAACTTCCACGGCGATGGTTTTGCATTTCACCAGCTCCACCGATTTCTTGCGCAAAAATCCGGCAAACAAAATTTCATCGAGTCCGTCGGGTAACGGCGCGGTTGCAGCAAAAGTGAGCGCGGGATCGCCCCCGAGCGTGACCGCAACCGGCATGCGCTCGCCGCGTTGATAGTAAACCTTGCCATGACGCGCACCGACTTTGTGCACCTGCCAGTGCATTGCAGTTGTGCGTTCATCGAAAACCTGCATCCGATACATCCCGACATTGCGAGCGCCGCTTTCCGGATCCCGTGTATGCACGTTAGGAAAAGTGATGAAACGCCCG
>QHPP01000294.1 GCA_003219125.1 Verrucomicrobiota bacterium | reverse complement strand
GCATCGCCAGTAAGAGACCCGTTCTCTTCCTTATGCCCGTCGTTGCTGGCGCGACCGTTGAATGGCCAAGCCCATCTCACGTCTGCATTATCTTCCTTTCGGCGCCGAAAAAGCAAGAACGACGACAAGTCCGGTAAGCGCGAACCATTTGTTCTCGATGTCAAGGCGTGCCGAGTGATGTGTCAAAGGCTCAGTTGGGCCTTTCCAGTTAAAAATATCGGAAGGTGTGACGAATTGTATCGCCCTCGCATCTTCGGGGGAACATCATTCTTTGCTAATTACCGGCCCTTACCGTGATCGTCGCGACATGAGCACGGCGTTTCGAACGTGACCGGCGGTGGCGGCGAAAGTCAGCGCCAAGAAGACCAGAGCGGCCCGCATAGGTCTAACGAGAATTGTGCCGAATTATTCGGCATTTTAAGGAAGCGGAATCGTTTCGGAACGGCACCGCAGGAGGCCATTAGAACGCCTGGGACCCCCCCAGCCGCTGTTCTTTGAGCCGTGCGAGTGTCCATTAATCTAAGGCGAGGTTAATGGACGGCGAGAAAGGTCACTTGGGCGGACGATGTCTGACGTATAGTCTGACTTTTTACATCAGGCAGGCTTTTTGAGCCTCATTTTCATAGGTAAAATAGCGGGTGAGGGGAATCGAACCCCCGTGTGCAGCTTGGGAAGCTGCCGTTCTACCATTGAACTACACCCGCGAAGAGATTCCTGATTTTCGATTGTCGATTTGCGACTTGCAAGCCCCAACAATCACTGCCAGGAAATCACGTCGTCGTCGTTTGTTCCCGTCTTTTTATCCGCTGCCGGCCCCGGAACACTCTGCGACTGTGTATCGCTCCCAAACGACCAGGCGATCACCCCTATTTGGAGTGGGGTTGCTCCCGCATTCAGCGTGTAAGGATTGGCGACGGTATTATCGTAACCGCCATCAATCTCGACGTTGTAAGGTTTGCCCCATGGATCGAAAAATTGACCTGGTCCGGTCCCAGTAGGGGTTCCGATCCCCGAGCGCGGATTCGCAGGATCCTTCACATCGGGCGGGGAAATAAAGACTATTTTACGGGGATTAGCGACGTTGGCCGCGTTCGCGCCAGTCGCGACGGCGCGCAAAGTATAGAATAGGCCGTCATTCAAAGAGCCTGCCGGTCCGTAGATCGTATTGTCGGCAGCCACGAGTGGATACTTCCCGTATTCCGTGTAGTACGCATTTACCGCAGTGACAATTTGGGTAAGATCGTTTTTCGCCTGGGTCCGTCTCGCTTGTTCCTGGGCTCCGCGGAGTCCGGCGAAGAGAAGACCAGCCAAAATGATAATGATGGCGATAACAACCAGCAGCTCGATGAGGGTAAAGGCGCGTTCGCCTGAATGTCGTGGCATGACGCGAAGACTATCAGGATTTGCTGTGGTCGCATAGTTGTTTCGTGGAGCTGTAGGGGCGGCTCTGTAAGCCGCGAACCAACTTTAATGCGGGCGGCACGCCCGCACTACGGGATCACGTCCACTTCCGCATTTGCTCGGGGAACGGACATTGCGCGCAATCGGAATTATCTCGCATGCAAAAGTCTTGGTAAATCTGGAGCAAGCCTTGTTGATGCGCGACCGTTTTTGTAAACGCACGCCGACGAGGATCGCCGCCAAACAGGCGCGTGGCTGCCGTTTCGAGACGTCGATTCGACAGTTGTGCGGGGAGCTTGGCATATTCCGGCCAGAGATCGGCATCTTCCGCGAGCCAGAATGGAAAAAGCACGTTAGCCAAAATGTCCGCGACGCGGGATTTGCCGATCAGCGCCATCGCTTTCGGCGATGCTTTAGCGGTCAGCGTGTAATGAAATTTCCAAAAGGGATGATCGAGCCCGCTGAAGAAATCATTCGCTGCAAAGCTACTCCTTTTACCTAACACGCGACGAAATGCAGGCCATTCCCGCGCCAGCATTGACAAAGCGGCGACTCGGCGTTGGGGATGATTGAGCGGACGGGTGCCACTCAAACGCCAAATCTTCGCCGGCAAAATCAGCCGCTGCGCTTCATCGCGATGCGGCCACCAACGGTCCCACAATTTTCTCACATATTCTCTTGTCGATCTTTTGAAGACGCCGAGATCGGGTGCTTCGAGAAAACCGGCCACGCCAAAAAGCATCGCTTCGCTGTCGTCGGCTTTTTCGCGCACCAGCTTCAGCGACAATCGTTGAGCGATCAGTGTGAAAGGGAGTTTATTTTTCTTGTAACCGAGCGCAGCCGCAACTTCCTGGAAGAGCGCTTCGTCACGACCGTGATCGTCGATTTTACGGGAGATTCGCGTGGCTTTTTGTTGCAATCGAAATTGTGCTGCGGCATCAAGCACACTGTGCACACGTTCCTCGGGCAAGTCCTTCAGGGGCGACTGGCAACGCCCGGGTCGCGCGAGCGAAATATTTGCGCTAAACGCATCTGACAAAATCGTGGGATCGATGCAAACTTGCGGCACATTGCGATTCGATCTTGTGCGCGTGAAAAATTCACGGTCGCTCTTTTCGACGAAAACGTGCAGCACGGTCTCCTCAAATGCCGGATTAGTCGCATGACCATGTGTTTCCCAACTGCGATCAATAACGTCGAGCTCGATGCAGCCGCGGATTGGCTCGCCGCCGTTTACCCGGATCGCGGCGTCGCGAAAATCGGGTCCGGCCTCGCGATTCCAGGTGCCAAATTGGACGATGTCGATCTTGTCGGCAGCGGTTGTGACAAAATGTTTGCCGAAATCTCCTGCGAACCAGCGCGCTTGCAGCTCTAACTCGGTGGGAGTTCGTTGCGGCGGGAAGAGGGCACGCTCACGGACGCGTGTCGTCTCGCGCAACTCAGCATATCGATCGGCTAAGAGCATTGTTACGATAGTCGAGACCTTTCTATCGCGGCGTAACCGCGAACGAAAGATGTTCCGGCGCTAGGAACGCCACGCTGCGGCGCCGTCCGCCACCCCGGCTGGGAGCAGCGCAGCGCACTGTCCCGACCATTCGTCAGCTCGATACCGTTCGCTTGACGTGTGATTCCTCGCTGGCGCCCTCAGCTGCTTCGGCGTGCTGCGGATCGACCGGCCATATCGGCGAACTCACACGAACGCGAAGATCATGAACGATCTCTTCGACCATTGCCGCGCGCGGTCGCGGGAAAATAAATAGATACTTCGGACCTTTTCCGGCAGCTGGGAAAATGACGAGGTTCTCGGAAAGAAATCTCGGCTCATGGGCGGCGATCGAGTCATCGAGATCGATTGTTCGAGCAAACGGGCGCCCGTTTTTTCGCGCTACGAAGAGAAGTTTTCGCGGCTCTTCGTTCGTGGCGACGAGCGCGCCGAAAAGATTCGCCGGAATGCGGCGACCGCGTCCGCTGATGCACGGCGTAGCCCATGCGATCGTCTCGCCTAAAACGTTTTGCCGGCTAAAAACAGATCCGAAGCGCGCGGGCAATGTCCGCGACAATTTTACCGGCATGCTAAGATCGGCCGGTCCGTTCAATTTCTTCCACGACAGCCAGATCTTTGCCTTCATTAACCGCAAAATCCTTGGCGCAAAGTAGAAGAACGCCGCGATGCCAACGAGGAAGATCAGCAAGGCGAGCAGGGGATTGAAATGAATGAGAGCGAGCCCGCCA
>QHPP01000018.1 GCA_003219125.1 Verrucomicrobiota bacterium | reverse complement strand
GTGATGGCGGTCGCGCCCTGGGAACGGACGCCCCGCAGGAGCGCGCTATCGCTGATGCCGGTGGCACAAAAGACGATGTTTTTTCCGTTGGCCAGATCATCCGCGGAATAAATCCGATCGATTTCTTTTTCGTAACCCTCCTCGACCAATTTTTTGCGTTCTTTCTCGTCACGCGGCCACATTTTGCATTGCATGTCGCCGCCGAGACATTTGATTCCGGCCGCCGCCAGCACCGCCTCCGGCGAGCCGCCGATCCCCATGTAAAGATCAACACCGCTATCCGGAATGGCTGGCGCCATGGCTGCGGCGATGTCGCCGTCACCGATCATGCGGAGCGACGCGCCCGCGCCGCGAATTTCATCGACCATTTCCTTGTGGCGCGGACGGTCGAGCATCATGACGACCACGTCCTGCACGCGTTTGTCCACGGCTCGTGCCACGATGGCCAGGGTTTCGGGAATAGCCGCTTCCAGCTTCAAATTATCACCCCGGCGTTGCATATATTGGATGACGCGCGGTCCATAGGAAAGTTTCGTCATGTAAAATGACGGCACATCGCGAAGCGCGACTTTGACGCCTTCTTCCGGGCTGGCTGCCGCGATGCAACTAATCGAATTGGGCGCGCCTTTGGAGATGTTGGTTGTGCCGTCGATTGGATCAATCGCGATGTCGAACTGCGGCGTACCCGGCAGCCAGGTGCCGAGTTGTTCGCCTTTAAAAATCCCCGGCGCATTATCTTTGATTCCTTCACCGATGACCACCTCGCCACAGATGTTCATGAGATCGAACATGCCGCGAATGGCGTCGCTGGCGGCGGCATCGGCCGCTTCCTTATCGCCCCGACCAAGCCATTTCAAGGAGTTGAGCGCCGCGGCTTCGGTCGCGCGCACAGCGCGCGCTGTCCGGAAAGGAAATCCCAAGGTCCAAACCCCAAATCCCACAGAACCTTAGCGCTAATGACCAAACCGAGTCCCGACCGTGTGATAGGAAACGTTGTTGTGAATGCGGCTCCGCAGAACGTTGCCCTACCGAGAAGATTTTTGCGAAGACGCTTTGGTAGGGCCGAGGCTCCGTCGAGCTGCGCAGTGAGCGAACAGATCGACGGTTAAGTTGGCCGCCGCGACCTATTTCATCGCGTCAACCATCTGGTGATGCCGATGAAGCGACGGGCGAATTCGAAGGAAAACTTCCAGGCCGTAGCCAATCTCGTCGCCGTAATACCGATCCAATTCATCCGGCCGATGATCGATGGTGAATTGTGCGCCGAGTCCAACATCAATGCCATCGCCATGCGTAAAATCGTGCACGTAGCCGAATGACGCAGCGTAGATCGGAAATATTTTTGCGAGGTCGGCGCCATTGAGCACGAGTTCGTGTCCCGATTTTTCCACGCGCTCGAGACGGGTATAAAAGGTGTCGCGCCCGAGCTGAAAATCGGATTCGAGGAGAAAGGATTGCGTTTTGCCTTCGCGGGTGTCGTCGTTCTGTCCCCAGACGAAGGTCGTGGCCCAATTCGCGTCGTCCTCGAGCGCCTTATTATATATGATCGAAGCGGTGGTGCGGTGCCGATTCGCCGTTGGCTCGAGTCCCTCCGGGCTTTTCAAGTAGCCATGCGAAAATTGCAGGGCAAGATCCGGTGTCGGATTCCAGGAAATGCGTCCGCTGGCGGAATCGAATCGCGGTCGATCAAAATCGTAGCGGTCCTCGTCCGGCTCACGTCCAGTGAAAATGCTGCCCTCGATTTTCACGGTGCGCCAGACCAATCCGCCGGTGGCAACACCAAAGGTGACGTGAGACGAATCCTGCCAGTGATGGCCAAGCGGCGCATCCGGATCGTCCATCGCGGAAATGCGATGCATGAATGTGGGTGGCCCGAGGGCGGGCTCGCCGGGATAACCGAAATAGATGTAGCCCGAAAGATCGGGCGTGAATTTTTGCGAATAGGTCAACGATAATTCGCTGAACAAATCGTGCGGGTGTTGCCGGTCATGCAGTGGTTGATCGTGCCAAGATTCGCCCGATTGAAAAAGCAACGGATACCCGCGGCCGCCTTCAGTGAGCGGATCGAGACTCATCATTAAGCGCACGCCGAGTTGCGCATTGTCACCCAGCGGATGCGAGAGCATTCCCATCAGCCAATTCGGCGCGTCGATCCGATCGTCGCCGCGTCGAGTGCTGACATTGGTGTAACGTGGAAAGGCCGCGCCATGGAGCATGAGCATATCCTGGCCGAGCATGAACATGTGTCCGTACATCGGCGAGGAATCGGGCAGCCAACTTGTGCCCGAGCCTTCTCGCGTCATCGGATCGGTCAGGTTCACCGACGATTGCATTTTAATTTCATGCATCATTTGTCCTTGCCCTTCATGATGATGCTTCGGTTCGCGGCTTGGTGAGTTAACCGTCTCTAACTTGGACGTTGGATGTTCGGTGTTGGATGTTCGATGTTTTTTTTGCTTCTTCACCGGCACCAATTCCATTCCGCACTTGGGGCATTTACCCGGATGGTCCTGCACCACTTCGGGGTGCATGACGCAGGTGTAGTGCGTGGCCTCCGGTTTCGCAGTCTGCGCCAAGAGCGCGGACGTGATCGACGCGATTAAAATAAAAGTTAAGAAAAATTTGAGCATTGCTGGAGATACGGAATACCTCCGCCGGTTTTTCTCCGGCGGAGGTCTCCGATAACTTTCCCTGCGCTTACCTAGCGCAGCAGGGGCCGCCGGAGCAACACCTGCCGCCGCCGCAGCAATCAGCACTCCGCGAGGTCGCAGTGGCTGTTCCAATCATGGCCAGGGTGGTAATAATCATCAATAGGTACTTCATTGAGTCCCTCCTGTTGAATTGAATTGCTTCTCGCTCACGCGTGAACGAGCCGACGCGAATCAGATAATCAGGCGCGCGGCGGTGGAACCGGAGGACGGTCGGACCGTGATGATGAGGCGGCGATTTCGTCGATAAGTCTTTCGCCGTGTTGTGGTGAAAAAATAAAAGCCGCGGTTGAAGCCAAAAAGAATGAAAGGCCAACAGTACAAGCCGGGCAGCATGCGCGGTCTTGCGACTTGACTGGTTCGCTGCCGCAATGACCGCGCTCGGCCGCCATATGTGCGCAGCAGCTCATCCTATGCCGCGGCGGCTTTGGCACTTCGGCGCGGGCTGGCAGAGTCACGGCAAAAATCGACAAAGCAACGATCGAGACAAAGCAGCGCGACAACGCCGTGATCACGATGTCGAAGTTAACACGGTAATAATGCGAATCAACGCGACGCCGGTTGCGCTTTCGGTGAAAATGAAATCGTGCGAAAATTAGATGGATGAAATTGTTCCTCGCTTTACTGGCGTTAGCAGTTCCGATCGCGTATGGACAAAGCGTCGAAATCGTTAGCGCGAATAAGGCGTACACGTTCGCTTATGGCGACGCGATTTCTCATCAGATCGAACGCGATCATTTAACTAACGAGATTATCGCAAGGGTAACATTCAGCAATTATCCCTACGCCGGTGACTGCCAGCCCCGTCGCGACGAGACATTCGATTTTGTTTTCCCGTGTCTGCGTTTCGACGCGGCCCGAGATGAATTTATTGCATGCACCCCCCATCAGGCACGCATCCCGATTGCCGCGTTACACCTGAATTTTCCATATGCCGGCTACAAACTCGAGCCGAACGCGCAAATCTTTCTGGTTAAACGCAGCGGTCACGTCACGGCGGTATTGAATGCCACCGCGCAACTGCGAGGCGGCGGACGTTGGGTGCAAATCGACGACAATTGGTCTTTGCAGAATTTACTTGCGCTCGGTTTGGAAAGATTGACGCGTTAAAGGTCGTCGCGCCCCAAAGCACCGGAGAGCGGCGCGACATTTCCGGAAGTAACGCCTTCCGGCGGCGCGACATCAGGAACCCGATCTGGAAGCGGGGATTTTGCGGCAGAAAAATCCGGCTGTTTGATCCCCGTTGCCATCAGCATCGCCGTGAACAGGAGTGCGGCTGCCAAATAATATCCCGCAGCAGGGACGTGAAAGGAATGTTTTGGGTCGATGAACCAGGCGAACGTCCATGAAAACAAAAATGGACCGATGACGAAAGCGATCGAGCGCAAACTGCTGATCGCGCCCTGCAATTCTCCTTGTTCTTGTTCGCTCACATGATGCGTCATGATTCCTTGCGCCGCGGGAAAAGAAATATTCCACATCGAAATCACGGGGATTGACGCCATATACATCGCGCCATTGCGTGCGAGTCCCGCGATGATCATTCCGAGCGCGCCGAAAAACTGGCCGATGTAAAGGGTTCGACGCTCGCCGAGCCAGGCGACGATTCGTCCGGTCAGACCGGCGGAAATCACTGCCGTGCAGACACCGACAACGAAAAGTGAATTACCAATGCTGCGCGGCCCCCAGGCGAAGCGATACATCGCGTAGAGCGCCCAGATCGCGAAAATTTCGTGCGAGACGTAGGCGAGAAATTGAATCGTCGCCAGTTTCCACAAATCCGGATGGGACCGCAGCAAAACGAGGGAGCCGACCGGATTGGCCCGGCGCCAGGAAAATTCTTTGCGTTTATTTTTGGGTAAAGATTCCGGAACGAAGAAAAATCCGTAGAGCCAATTCGCCAGGCTAAAAGCGGAGGCGACCCAAAATGCCACGCGCGGGTTAGTGTTGCCGACCAATCCGCCGACAACTGGGCCGAGGGTGAACCCGATGCCAAAGGCAGCGCCGATCAATCCGAAAGCTCCAGCGCGTTTTTCCCGCGGGGTCACATCGGCGATGTAGGCCATGGCGGTGGGAATACTCGAGGCGGTAATGCCGGAAATGATGCGGCCGAGAAAGAGCCAGCCAATGGTAGGTGCGAGCGCCATCACGACGTAATCGAGACCGAGCCCAAGGCTCGATAGGAGGAGGACCGGGCGCCGACCGATCCGGTCAGACAAAACCCCGATTACGGGTGAGAAGAAAAACTGCATCGCCGCGAAAACTGTCAGGAAAATGCCGTTCCAATCGGCGGCGCGTTTCATGTCGTTGTTCAAAAAACCCAGCACTAATTTCGGCAGCACTGGTGCGATCAGGCCAAGCGCGAGCATGTCGAGGACGACGGTGATGAAAATAAAAATGACGGCGGCTTGACGCGATTTCATTGCGGATTGAAACAACTATTGCGACGGCGCGGCGGCCGCTCTGGCTTCGATTTGGGACAGCGATGGATTCGCGTTCTCGATCCAGCTTCTGGTTTCCTCGATTTCCTCTTCGCTCACTGGTAGCGCACGGGGGACAGTTTGCTCGTCTGACGCAATCGCGCCGGCAACACCGCGCAGCTGTTTCCAGTGCCTGCCGTGGCGATACAACGCGTAATACATTGTCTTTGCCTCAGTCGGGCTCACTCCGCTGCAACGCATCGCGTTGTAAAACATGCGATCGCATTCTTTCCACGGCCTCGTCTTTTGATCATAAGCGACATCGTGCAGGACGGAGGCGTTGCGATATTTTCCATCGAAGGGCCCGCCCATGAATGACCAGAGCACGCGCGGGATAGAGGCGCCATCGACGACCGCGCCCGCGGGCGCGATCCAGACGACGCCATCGGGATCGATATAACGCAGTTCGCTCAAAAGCGTCATGTGACGGCCATCGTTTTCCCAACGCGTTTCGACCTGCCCACTATAATAACCCCACGGATGCTTCGGTCTTACGGCCGCAGCATCCCAAGCTGGCGGCTGATGTCCGCCGCACGCGGTAAAAGCGAGCGCGAGAAGGAAGTAAATTTTTCTCATTTGGCGCGAAAACGTAGCCACTTTTCTCGTTGGGAAAATGGCCCACGAGCGTGGGAACTTATGCGGCCAAATTTGGATGGAAGGACGCGCGCCGCTAAGAGACCGCAACTTCACGCGCTTCCGGTGCCGGAGAAGGCGCAACCATCCGTTTGGTTTTCGCGGTGGCGTACTGCCGGCGAAATTTTTTCACATAAAACAACAGGAACACGCCGGTCACGACCAGGAGCGAACCGATCCATTTCAAGAGCCAGCCAGGGTCGCGCAAAATTTGAATCGTGCTTTGCCCGAGGTTTTCCGGATTCCAGGATGCCTGCGACATCTTAAAGGTCTGGCCACTCCAGGTTCGCCACCAATTGCCAGGAAAACTGAAGGGATGATTCATCGAGCATTGGCCGATGCCGCTTTCACCTTCGGCGGTCGAGACTCGCAACGTGCTTTTAAATCCGGCGGGCGCATCGTTGCCTTCATTGCGCGTGACCTCGAAATCCAGCAACTCGAGCGCGATCGGCAATGGCATCGAACGCCAACCATAGGAAATGCCAATTGGATTTGGCAACGTCGGAACGGTGATTTGCCAACCCGCCGCAATCCATTGCTCGAAAGTTTCGCCATTTTGTTCCACTCGAATGCGGACGCCGTCGGACAATTGATTTGCGCTATCATTTTTCGCGGGTGTGAAATCCATCCATTGCTCCGCGTACGGCAGGATGCGATCAACCACCAGCTGCCAATCGGCCCAGCCAGTGACGAGCGGTTTATTTAATTCCAGCGGGCCTGAGGAATGGCCGAGTTTGCGTGAATCCAACTCGTAGGAAATCGCGCCGTCGTCAGCGACAAAAAGCGTGAGATGATTTTCCGCAGCGTTTGCTTCATTCATCGCCGGCGCAATGTTCGGAATGGTTGAAGGCCCGCCATTGGTTGAAACGGCCTGCTCGCTTCCATGCGCATTTGGCGCCGCCGCCACAATTGGGACGCCGAGGCCCCGAATGGTGACGGCTACCGCAGGATTATTCGGCGAATCGCTGAGCGAGACCGGCTTCCCATCCCGAATCCGGAGATCAGCCCAATAGTTTTCAATTCGCACCGTGAATGACGTCCCCACAATCGCGACATCCTTTTTTAGATTTTGCGTGACATCGAGCGTCTGCGTTTTTCCAGCGAGCGAAATGGTGAGCTGACCTTTGTCGCCATCTTGCGGCGGTGAGAACGAAATTTTTGCGCCGGTGCCGCCACCCTTGGCAACGTGACTGATCTGGTCCGGCATTTTGGCAAAGACGAAGATTGATTCCTCGAGCTCAGTCATCCCGAGCGAATCCGCCAGTCCGGCTCGGACCGAGGGATCCCGTTGCGTAACCTTTCCGGTAACTTCCGCGGGATCCCTCGACTTCGCTTCGCTCCGCTCGGGATGACCGGCGGTTGGGGCCTGTGCCCGGCCGTGCTTCAATTCGATGTTGGCCAGTCCCATCGCGAAATTTCCGTTTTGGGCGTTATCGGCCAGCAACCAACTTTCCAGTTGTTGCCCCATCATCGCGGTTTCGATCGCGAAATGGAGCGCTGGTGTTCCGCCCGAATCCAACGGCCGCGGATTCAGTTTGGCATCGATTGCCTCGGCATAATCAATCACGCTTAACCGCGCACCGCTGGCCAGCTTTCCCAAATCGCGCGGATGCTTCGGCGTTGGCGGGCGATGCAAGAATTCCGCGCGATAACCTTTTAACACCCCATCGGAATCATGAACCCGCAGTTGATGTTCATCGATGAGCAGCCGGTTGCTTGGGGGATCGCCTTTAAACAAGGTGATCGTTCCTTCGATTCCAAAAATGCGACCGATGAGCGAGCCAGTGAGTAGCGTAATGATGCCGAGATGAGTGACGAGAAAAGCAACGTGATGTTTGCGCCACGGCCAGCGCGAGAGAGCGGAGACAGTGAGATTAGCGCCGAGTAAGACGAGCCAGAGATTAAACCAGGGCGCGCGGTAAACATAGGCGCGTGCGACTTTCGCATCGAAGCTCGATTCCCAAATCGTGCCAGCAATGGCGGCAACGATCAGGACCGCGAGCAAAACGACCGCCAGCTTGAGCGACGCGAAAAATTTGAAGACCGGGCCGCGCTGCCAGGAGGGACGCGCTGAGGAAATAGTCGCCATGATCCGCCGAGCAGTTTCCACAAGAAAGGCGTGCGGTTCAACTCGTCAACGAGCCATCCCGAGCGTCAGTCGAGGGATCCGGGTGCGAAACCTTTAAGATAACTTCTCCGGGATCCCTCTACTTCGCTCGGAATGACAGGAAAATCAGCGCGATTTCTGCCGCAGTGCCTTCGCTGTTTTCACTGGCGTTTGGCCTAGTGCGCGGGTGCGCGGATTTTTTCGCGCCATCACCCGGGGGCGGTGAAGCTCAAATTCATTTCCCGCGGCGCTCTTGCTTTTTGCCGCGCGCATACTGGGCCGTCGCGCGTTAGCCATTACTTCGTCCAGGCCTTCCAGCGTTTGCGGATCGGTTTGGTATAACGTGAAACCTTCACGTTCTTCAAACGATCGACGCCTTCCTTGAGCGCATCAGCCGAATCTTCCGCCTTGGCTTTAACCGATTTCAGCATCGGCCACAGAAACGGCAGCGAGAGGAAACCTAATACACTGTCGCTTATTTTTTCCTCCGGCTCGATCTTCCTTTCGACCGTGCTGGAAGCGTAGCGAATCGCCAGTCCGATTGCGATGCCAACGCCGAGTGCGCCAAGCAGGATCGGAATGGGATTACTCCGTACGAAAATCTCGGTGCGCTCTCGCGCCGCGCCCGCTTTCTCTTTGGTTTGCTCCCACGCGTTGCTCGCGGGTCCGGTCAGACCACGGTTGCTTGTCTGGAAAGCGCCCACGTCAGCCGATGCGCCAGTGGGAACTTCCTCATTAAATTCGTCGCCAGTTGGATTAATCATACAAAAAGATTTCGTATTTCGCGGCCAATTCGCGCGGCCAGCCCGATTGCTGGAAAATTTACGCGCCTTATCTTGGCCAAATGAAACTTAACCTCGGCTGCTGGATTTTCTACCAGGAAGGTTACGTGAATATCGATCGCAATCGCGCGGTGCGAGCCGATGCTACGAAGACATTTCCACCCCTGCCAAGTTTCGAAGCGAATTGCGCGGATGAGATTTACGCCGGGGCACCGTGGCCGAGCATGTCGACGACGTGAAAACCTTCGGGCGTTGGTTTGAGGTGCTAAAACCGGGTGGTCGCATCACCATTACAGTGCCGGATTGTCGCGGCGCAAATCGGATGTGGTTGGAACGAAAACGTTTTCCTGCGTTGGAGTTAGGACCCGATGAAGGAATCATCGCAATCACCACCGGAGTGAAAGAAGAAGACATCGGCGATCAGAACAAGGAAACGATGCTGCACCATCGGGTCTTTGATGAATCGACGTTGCGAATATGTATGGAAGCGGCGGGATTCATCAACATCGCCCCGGTCGATAACCACGAAGCGATGGTGGCGCCGTCCTCAGCGCTCGGCTGGCAACTCGCGCTCGAAGGTTACAAGCCGAAACAGCAGCCGTCTGGGCGATCGTGATCGTCGCGCATAAAAGCTGTCGTTGGCGCCTGGCCAACGATTTTCTTTGCTTGAACGAAGAAAAGTATTTCGGCGAGGCGCCGAAATGGGCACGCGAGGCGCGTGCGCTCTCCAGACCTGAATCGCACCCTTCAGAAATTGTCTGGAGCTTTGGAGTTTGGTGTTTCCTTGAGATTTGGATCTTGGACTCGCGATTTCATCGAAGCGTCCATTAAACGGACGCGGGGTGATGCCCTACGGCGCCAGACGGTCGATTCGCCACGATTTGCCCTCGCGGCTGTAGCGAAAACGATCGTGCAAGCGATTGGGACGGCCCTGCCAAAATTCGATTCGCTCCGGCTTCACCCGATAACCGCCCCAATGCGGTGGACATGGAATTTCCTGGCCGGCAAAGCGCTCTTCCAATTCCGAAAGTCGCGCTTCCAATATTCGGCGTGCGTCGATCACTTCGCTCTGGTGCGAAACCCACGCCCCGAGCTGGCTGCCAATCGGACGCGAATGAAAATAGCGCGCCGATTCTTCGCGCGAAACTTTTTCGGCGATGCCATCGATCCGGATCTGCCTCTCCAGTTCTTTCCAGTGAATGACCAAACCCGCTCGGGGATTTTTTTCCAGGTGCCGGCCCTTTTCACTCTGGTAATTCGTGTAAAAAACGAAACCATCGTGATCATAGCTCTTGAGCAAAACCATGCGCGTAGTCGGCTGACCATTTTCCGCGGCTGTGGCCAGGGCAATTGCATTCATCTCACTGATCCCAACCTCCACCGCCGCGTTAAACCAAATTCCGAACTGCCTGATTGGATCGGGATCGAGGTCAATGCGGCGCAAACCGTGAGAGAAATATTCTTCGCGCATGGCGACAAGATCGTGAGGTAAGTTCACGGCAGCGAAAATTAGCCGACGCCGGCAGCCGCTGAAAGCTGAAAGAGTGAGCCTACCATCGACGGTCACCCCGAGCCCGAATGCTTTCGGAGTCGAGGGATCCCGATGCGAAAGCTTAAAGGTAACTTCACGGGATCCCTCGACTAACGCTCGGGATGACAGCTGCTACCGGAATTACAATTGCGAGCGGAAAGGGTAAGCCAGCCATTCCACTACTCGCTCCCACAGCGAGCGACGGCGGAATTGCTCAAGGGTGTACTCGCGGCTTTGACTAAGATCGCGGATAAACGTTTCCTCCGTTCGTCGGCCGAAATCGCGATCGTACACTACCACGTCCAGTTCTTCGTTAATTTCAGCTGAACGCGCGTCGAGATTCGAAGACCCAATCATCGAGAATTGCGTGTCAGCCACAATGGATTTGATGTGGATCATGGTGGGCTCGTATTCAAAAATCTTAACGCCGCCTTCCAGCAACTTTCCATACGCTCCGCGGCCGGCGGATTTGGTTAGCGGTTGATCGTTATTTTGTCCGGGAACGAGAATCCGGACATCGACTCCACGCCTGGCCGCCTTAGTTAACAGGTCCACTTGATCGGGCGTCGGAGTGCAATAGGCATTGGTGATCCAGATTCTTTTGGTAGCGGCGGCGAAGGCGACTGCTTGCACGAGCGGGACCGGCGCGATGGAAAACGAATGCGAGCTCACGATCTGTGCTTTCGTATTTCCCGCCGCTGCGAGCCCGGGAAATTGATCTGCGCCGCTCAATTCCTCTCCGCTCGTTTTCGCCCAGTGTTCCTGGAAAGCTGATTGCAATTTCGCGACCAACCCCCAGTGAAACCGATTCGTCCATCCACCACCAAAACGCGACGGTGACTGCGTCGATTGGTCCGGTCCACGCGCCAGGAATGGGTTGGATGATAATAGGCGAACTTGCAACCGGCGTGTTTCATCATCCGCACGTCGGAATTATTCAGACTCCAGCCCGAACCCACACCGCCGAGCAGCACCCGCACTTCTAATCCCGCTTGAGCGCGCTCAGCTAATGCTTCGCAAAAGGCGCGGCCGATTTCATCCGAATAAACGATGTAGGCTTCGAAATTGACGGTCTTTTTCGCGCCCCTAATGGCGTCGAGCATGGCCGGGAAATATTCGTCGCCGTTTTGCAGCACTTCGATGGCATTTCCTTCGATCGGCACCGGATCGGACATAGCCAGCGCCGAGCCAAAGAACTCCGGGTCGCTTACGGCAAAGGTGTGCTCAAGCTGATATTCGAGCGTGTGTCGCCGAATAAGGAGGATGCAAAGCAACGAAACGATTCCGCAGATTGCCAGGATGAGGCCCATCCATTCGCCAATGGAAAGTTTCCACAGTTGGGTATTGAGCCAGTGATCATTTCGTTTTCGACGCGCCATTTCCTGAACTGAATCGAGCGGGATGGGAGCCGCGTTTGCGTCACAGACGCCAGAGCATTGTCACCAGCAAATCGATCGCCAGAACTCAGACCAGGATGACCTGCCAGAGCCGCAAATTGCGCGCACCGTAGTGGTCGCCTGTGACATTAGGGTCGCGCGAAAAAAACTTTTTTCGATTTTTAAAAATATAAACGCCGGAAAGAATAACAGCGAGGAGGCAAACACTGAAAAAAATCCGCAGTGGCAGGACGGATTCGGCGTGCGAATGAGCTACAGCTAACAGCATCTTCATCTAAGATTGATTCGCAG
>QHPP01000109.1 GCA_003219125.1 Verrucomicrobiota bacterium | reverse complement strand
CGACTTCGCTACGCTTCGCTCAGGATGACGTTAATTGTTGCTCAATCATAAATTCCATCGATCGCCCACCCATCCTGATCGCAATGACAGCGCGCGAGGACGCCGTTCTCGATTTCCACATCCCATTCCACCTGCGCCCAAGCGCGTTCGTCCCACCAGTTTCCTGAGAGGGGGAAAGGCCCCTCTTCCGCGATCGTCGAGCCATCGATCTCTGATGTGCGCACGTGAATAGGGTGATTGTGTTCCAGTAATACGGTGGCCATTTTTCGTTTGCGGAAACGGCGCAGGGGAATGCACCCCCTCACCGCCGTGCTGTCGCACGTGCCCCTCTCCCTCAGGGAGACGGTAGGGTGAGGGCCGTTTTCCTCTCGAGCGAAAATGCCAGTCCGGCTCGGACGGAATTCCCACGCGAACGGTTCCATCCGGAACGCGTCCGGTTGATGCGTTTCCTCTAAAATCGGCGTGCCGACACGATCCGCTCCGAGCAATCCGACCAGGCGCGCCAGTGTTTCATGCAATTGCACGGGATCACGCAATGCGGTTTCGAAAAGTCCAAACTGCTGGCGGACCGAGCGAGATGGCTGCGCTTCCAGTTCAATCGCAGTGATTGGATGCTTCGAAGTAAAGTTTTCCAGATGCGTGTGCAGCATCCGAAAAAGGATGTCTTCATTATTGGTCGGCTGTGGAATTTTGAAGATGCGATCGTACTGCGATTTGTCGGCGAAAGTGATGCGCAGCCGCAGTTCTTTGGCGACGAGATAGATGGCGTTTAATCGCGTCGCCAGCTGCTGTAAAAATCGGCGCAAAATGAAGAGGAGTGGCTCGACGGTTTCAATTTCGTTTTCGAACTCAAAGCTTTCGATGAACGATTCCGGCGGAGAAACGAGTTTCAAAATTCGCTCGGCCTGGCCATTGGCGCGTTCCCACATTTCAACCGCGCGCATCCCTAGGCGCGCGGCCAGATCATCGCGTGACAATGCCGCCAGTTGCCCAAGGGTGTGAATTCCCCACTGATGCAGAATCGAAAGAATGCGTTCTCTTTCTTTGGCGCGTTCGATTTGTTTGGGCGTGTGCGGCGGCAAGACCGCCGGCGCAATGGACAAAGCAGGCGCACTCACACGCCAACTTTAAGGTCTTTCAGGATATGTTCAAGCGAACATAATAAGCCTTCCGAGCGAAACTCGAAGGATCCCGCCGCGAAATCTTTAAGATAACTTCATCGGGATCCTTCGACTCCGCTTCCCTGCGCTCAGGGTGACCAGATTCTAAGTACCGCTCACAAAATCTCCACCGGACACTTCGGCAGCGCTGCCATGAAAGCCCGGCCATACGGTTTAGTCACAATCCGATTGTCGAGAATCACGATGATGCCTTGATCGCTTTTGGTGCGAATGAGGCGGCCAACGCCTTGACGTAATTTCAAAATTGCTTCCGGCAGCGAGTATTCGGTGAAAGCATCGCCACCACATGCTTCGATGGAGGCACGTCAACGCCACCCCAGAAACTGTCGGTGCCAAATAGGACACTGCGGGGCGTGCTTTTGAATTCCTCGAGTAATTTCGTGCGCGGCAGACCTCCACCTTGCACCAGCAAATTCAAATCCTGTTCCGCGCAAAAATTTTCCATCCGCACCGCCAGCTCCTGCATCGCCCGATAATTCGTGAACAAGACAAAGGCGTGGCCATCGGTTTGCCCGACAAAATGTTCAATCCAATGCGCCAGCGCTTCTTCATAACCCGTGTCGCGAGGATCAGGCATTTTGCGGACGACGAACACTTTCATTTGCTGGTTGAAATTGAAAGGGCTGCCGAGCTGAAGGGGCTCCGCTTCTTCCGCGCCCACGCGATTGCGAAAATAGGCCAGGTCTTTTCGTCCCACCCCGAGCGTCGCACTTGTCATGACACAGGTGCATTCGTCGCGGAAAAGCATTTGCCGTAACGCCGGGGCAATATCGATCGGCGCGGCATTGAGCGTCAGGAGTTGTCCAACCTTGCCTGTCCTCTCAACCCAATAAACGTGATTCCGCGCGGATTGTTCGAGGAAAACTCCGATCCCGCAACGTGCCTCGGCGATGCGCCGGCCAAGTTCCTGCAACTCGGATTTCAACATTTCATCATCCTGGCGTTTGACCACCTCCGC
The DNA here is from genome assembly GCA_003219125.1 of Verrucomicrobiota bacterium. Taxonomy (GTDB): domain Bacteria; phylum Verrucomicrobiota; class Verrucomicrobiia; order Chthoniobacterales; family UBA10450; genus AV69. Next base: position 27,743 of record QHPP01000109.1, on the reverse strand, counting down.
CACTCGCGCCTGCAATGCGATCAGCCGGCCCGTGATCGTGTCCGGCACCAGCTCCGGCTGGCGCACCCGAAATTCGCGCCCTTTGCGGAAATCGCAGCGCGCCCCCAGCGCCTCAAAGAATTTGTCGATCTCTTCGACAATTTCCGCGGCCAATCGAACACCGGCTGCATCGCGCGTGACAGTAAACAATCCCTTTTTCGAGCGCGCGTTGTAGAGACGCTGCACCGTTGCACGCAAAAGATATTGCGAAATAACCGTCCCGATCTGGCGGGAAGCGGTTTGCTCGACCGTGTGCGCTTCGTCCAAAATCAAAAAATCGTTGGGAAACAGAAATCCGCTCTCACGTTCCATCTGCTCCTCGACCCCACCCAGGAGCATGAAAAGCAGCGTGTGATTGATGACCACGACCTGCGCGCTCTCAAATTTTCGGCGGGCGCGCTGATAAAAACAGCGATCGCTTTGCCCGCACGATTTCTTGGTACAAATATGGGCCTCGCTGCAAACTTGCGCCCAAACCTTCGCGTTTGGCTCGAAGGACAAATCGCTCAGCGTTCCGTCGCGTGTTCGCACCGCCCAGGCGGAGATTTCTTCGAGCTCGTTCTGCTCCGGCCCGGTAAAAAGATCGTTTTGCTGCTCGCGCGCACGCAAAAGCCGGCGCGGGCAGACATAATTCTGTCGGCCTTTGATCAGCGCTGCATCGAAAGTCTCGGGCAGAACTTTTTGTAGAATCGGAATGTCTTTGTAGAGAAGTTGTTCCTGAAGATTGATCGTGTGTGTTGAGATGATTGCCTTTTTCTTTTGCCCGAGCGCAAACAGGACCGCGGGAACCAGATACGCCAGCGATTTACCCACGCCGGTGCCGGCTTCCACCAGCAGATGTCGCTCCTCTTCCAGCGCCCGCGCTACGGCCGCTGCCATTTGCTGTTGTTGCGGACGTCGCTCGAAATTTTTCGCCTTCGCCAGAAGTCCGTTCGGTGAAAAAAACGATTCGGTTCGTTCCACAAAATCCGAGCCAATGGAGTCGCGTAATGCAATCATTCCTTAGTTACAGGTTACTCTGAATCCGGCTCCTTCGGAAAGACGTTGTGAATTTATTTGATCGATATATCACCAGAAATTTCCTGCAGGCTTACCTTTACTGCATCATCGGGTTCATATCGATCTGGTTCATCTTCGATATCAGCGACAGCATTTCAACCTTTCTGGATCAACACGTCGGTTTTGGCCGAGTGCTGGAATATTACGCCACCCAAATCCCGCAGATTCTGGTGATTCTGCTGCCAGTCTCCCTCCTGCTGGCCCTGCTTTTTGTTCTCGGGCGGATGTCGCGCGCGAACGAAATCGTCTCGATGCTGACCGCGGGCATTGGTCTCATTCGCGTGCTCACGCCGCTTTTTCTCCTCGCTATTCTCACGACCGCGGTTTGTTTCGCGCTGAATTATACAATGGCGCCGCATGCCGAGATGGCGCGAAAACTTTTCTTTGCCGACAAAAGTGCGACCGGCGCCGAAGGGCAAATTTTCCGCAACCGACGCGATTCACGCACCTGGTTTATTCAACGTCTCCGGCCCAATTCCAACGTCTTTGATAATGTCGAAGTGTTGCAACAGGATTCCTCCGACCATATCACGATGGCTTTTCTGGCGGCGCACGCGGAATTTCAGCCGGGCGAAAATAGCTGGACGCTCTCGCAGGCGAAAGTAGTGCAGTACGATGCTGCTGGTAATATTACTTCCGAACAAATCGAGCCGAGTCTGGTCGTCAGGCATTGGAGCGAAACGCCCTACCGACTGCGTAGTGCCAACATGCGCGCTGAATTCATGAGTCTGCCGGAGTTGCGTGATTATTTGAGTTTTAATTCCGATTTTCCGCAAACCTTGCTCGCGCCCTTTCGTACGCATTATCATTATCGAATCGCGCTGCCCTGGACTTGCCTCGTCGTCGCGCTCATCGCTGCGCCGCTTGGCGTCGGCTTTTCCCGACGGGGCGTCCTTGCCAGCGTGGCCACCGCCATTCTGTTGATTTTTGCATTAAATTTTTCCACTCACCTTTTTCTCGCCCTCGGCGAAGGTGACCGCATCCCGGCCTGGATTGCCGGCTGGGCGCCCACAATTGTTTTCGGAATGATTGGCCTCTATTTGTTGCAATTGCGTTCTTCCAATCGCGATCCTTCCGACTTTCGGGGCCTCCTGCCGCGTCGTATATTCGCACAATGATAAATCCCCTGGCGACCGATTGGCCAATCAAACAGCGTTCGGAGATTTGTAACGCCACCCAACGACCGTTTGTACCTGGCGAAGTGTTCTACACTCTGCTTTATCGGGAAGGCGACGGATTCCGACGTGAAGACTTGAGCGAAGAAGCCTGGCACGATCGCAACGAGAACATTCAGCCGTTTTCATTTTGGAAAACGAAATTCGAACCCGCAGCACCACCGGCCCCCGAGCCGCTGGCCAAAGAAAACGCGGACCAACTTTTCCGGCGCCTGATCGTGGAACCTGATCCGCCGGCGAACGCCTGTTTCGTTCTCGCTGTAATGCTCGAGCGTAAACGCGTGCTGAAACAGGTGCGCACCGAAAATGCCAGCGGAAGTCGTTTGCTTATCTACGAGCATCGCGAAAATGGCGACGTCTTTATCGTGCGCGATCCGCAATTGCGGTTGAGCGAGCTCGAACGCGTGCAGGACGAAGTGGCAACGCTGCTGCGCGCTCGCGCCCCAGCGAAAATGACGAATGACGAATGACGAAGCACGAAGGAATGACAAAATCCGAATGACGCAAAGAAATCCGACGAGTGTTTTTTCGTCATTCGGACATTCGGGCTTCCTTTCGTCATTCGTGCTTCGTCATTTTTAGCTTCCCATCCACCTGCGCTGCGGGCCGTTTTGTGGGATAATACTTTGATGAAGGCCGGTCTCCTTTGGTTCGCCAATAATGCCTTCCCGCTCTACCTCGCCCCGATGGCAGGTGTGACGGACAAGGTTTTTCGCCAAATCTGCAAGGGTTACGGCGCAGACGTTCTCGTTACTGAATTCGTTTCTGCCGAAGGCGTCTTTCGACGCAACGAGCGTACGCGCGAATACCTCGACTTCGACCAGTACGAGCGGCCGCTTGGGGTTCAGTTATTCGGTGCCGACGCCACTCACATGGCGGAGGCAGCGAAACAGGTGGTCGATTGGGTTGCCCCCGATTTCATCGACTTGAATTTCGGATGTCCGGTAAACAAAGTAGTCGCAAAAAACGGCGGCTCCGCCCTGTTAAAAGATTGTCCGACTCTTACTAGCGTAGCCAAAGCCGTCGTTGATGCCGTCGCTCCCCTGCCTGTCACGGCGAAGATTCGCATCGGTTGGGACGCGGATTCGATCAATGCCGTGCGCGTTGCCGAAATTCTGCAGGAATGTGGCATCGCCGCCCTCGCAGTGCATGGACGCACCCGCGCGCAAGGTTATTCCGGCGAAGCAGACTGGCGCGTCATTGGCGAAGTGGCGCAGACGGTCGCGATTCCCGTTATTGGCAATGGGGATCTGTTTTCTCCGCAGGAAGTTATGCGCCGACGCACGAAAACGGGGATCGCCGGCGTCATGATTGGTCGCGCCGCGATGAGCGCTCCATGGATTTTTCGGCAGATCAAGCATTACCTCGCCACCGGCGAATTGTTGCCGCCGCCCGAATTATCGGAGCGATGGGACGTGATCATCGAGCATTGCCGCCGTCACGCCGAAAACTGGGGCGATGAAGAACAAGCTATCCGTTCCATGCGCGCGCGTCTTGTGGCTTATTCGAAGAATTTGTCGGCAGCGAAAGTATTGCGCGAGAAATTTCAGCACGTCGCGACATTAACGGATGTCCAACGAATCGCCGAACAGCACTTGGCAACAACCGCAATGATGAGCGACTTTGTAGGGCAGCCATTTTTGCCTGCCACCGCGTAATCTGTGAACGACAATCACCCTCGAGCTAACGGGATTAAGATCGGCAACGAGAAGCTGATCAGGGTAACGGAAATGGCCGCTCGTCGCTTGAGCTCGCTGCTGGAAAAACAAGGCCGGCCCCAAGGCGCTTTGCGCCTGGCTGTGATCGGCGGCGGCTGTTCCGGCCTGCAATACAAGATGGATCTCGTCGAAGGCCCAGCCCCGCGCGACATCCTGGTTCAGTCATTCAATGTTCGGATCGTGGTCGATCCCAAGAGCGCGCTGTTCGTCAGCGGGTCGGTCCTCGACTTCAGCGACGACCTGCAAAAAGGCGGGTTTAAAGTTACCAACCCGAATGCCGTCGCGCATTGCTCCTGCGGCGAAAGCTTCGCCGCCTGATCGACCTGCAGCCGGCATCGATGATGGTGGACGCCTTGCAGGCATTCCTGCCTGCCGCGGCAGCAAGCGGGAACCTTGCCCTACAGAAAAATGGTCTCGCCAATGGCATAGATGTTCATTTGAACTTGCGCTGGACCCAATGCATTGCATCATTTCCTTTAGATGCTGACCGATCGCCAACGAAGTGTGCTTGATTTTATCCAGAGCGAACAACGCGTAAAAGGCATCACCCCCAGCACGCGCGAAATCCAAAATCATTTTGGCTTCGCCAGCCAAACTTCGGTCATGCAATACATTTCTGCCCTGGCGCGCAAAGGATTTCTGGATCGCCACGCCCGCAAAGCGCGTGCTCTTGTCACCCCTGTGCAAAAAGTCCAGATCACCGATATACCGATTTACGGACAGATCCCGGCCGGCATGGCAACATTGACCGAGCAAACGGTGTTGGGCCACATTTCCCTTGATGCTCGCTCCGCGAATGCCTCCAAAAATGCGCGAATCTTTGCGCTGAAAGTGCGGGGCGATTCGATGGTGAATGCCCACATTCTCGATGGCGACATCGTCATTCTGGACGATGGCAAGGAAGCGCGAAATGGCGATATTGTGGCAGCATTGATCGATGGCGAGACGACGTTGAAACGTTTTGTCATCGAACACGGGCGGCCTTATTTGCGAGCGGAAAACCCGCGCTATCCCGATCAGCGCCCGGCCCATGATTTACGGATTCAAGGGGTAATGATATCGCTGATTCGACGGCAGCCGAACAGCGGAACAAAACAAGTTTCATCTGCTAAACACGCCAAAGGACGCTAAACGGCGCTGTCCGGGAAGCGCAGGTTGCCAGCAGGAACACGGGGGCTCTGGCCTGTGCGCCCAGCGGGTTTCCAAACGCGCTGCCTTCGGTAAAACCCGGGCAGCAGCGGAGTGAAACTCCCCTGGGCGGGCAGACTGTTTCTTCTCATCATGTTCAGTTGAACATATTATCGCTTTGTGCCATTCTTAGGAATGCCCGCGAGCCGGCAGATTATCGATCTCCGCAATCTTTTGGTGGAACGCTTTCAGCATCCGCCCGCCCTTGCTGGCGGACAAATCAGCATTCCTCTTCTTGAGCGAGCGACCAATGGCGGTCTCCGTAAAGGCGCGATCACTGAAATCATCAGCGCAAATATGAGCGCCGGCTCGGCCCTGCTCATTCACAGCTTGCTGCAAATCGCACAACGCGATCGCTTTTTTCTCGCCCTCATCGACGGTCGCGATTCCTTCGATGTCCAATCTGTCGGCGCCGGCACCCTGCAACATTTGCTTTGGGTCCGTTGCGAGAAGGCATCCGAAGCGATCAAGGCGGCCGATTTTCTTTTGCGCGACGGAAATTTCCCACTCGTCATCCTCGATCTCGTTTTGAATCCAGCGGAAGAATTGCGCCGCATTCCAGCGACGAACTGGTATCGCTTGCAACGATTAGTCGAACCAGCGCCGACCGCGCTTGTGGTAATGAGCCGCCACAACATGGTGGCGAGCGCGCGGACTAAAATCGTGCTGGAGAACCAATGGACGCTTCCCGATTTATCCCGGGAGAATCCGAGCGCGCAATTGCATTTCAAAGTCCGGCGGGCAAAAACAATCGCCTCAGCGTTGGGATAAAATGTTCGCCACCATTTTGCTGCCGAATTTCTATCTGCAAGCGATCGCACGTCATCAGCCGAAATTACGCGAGCAACCGCTGGCTGTCCTCGATGCCACCGCTACAAAGGCGGCGATCCTGCAATTAAATGAAGCGGCGGAAAATGAAGGGGTTCGTACCGGGATGACCCCGAGCCAGGCCCTGGCCCGCTGCCTTCACTTGGTCATCAAAGCGCGTGCGCGCGACTGCGAGCAACAACTCAGTGACATTTTGCTGCATCACGCCTTCATGCTTTCGCCCTTCGTGGAAGCGACCGCTCCCGGCGTCTGCACCGTCCAATTTATGCGACCGACTCGTCTCACCATCATCAAGAAACGGCTGTCTCCAGACTGCCGTCTTCGTCAAAAACTGCGGCAGGCAATCGAATCACTTGCCTGTTGCGATGTGATTGCGCAGGCCGGCGTTGCGGAAAACCCAGACGCAAGTTTTCTCGCCGCCTATCGCGCCGAGCCAGTGCTCGAGATTAAAGAAGCAAAGAAATTTCTCGCGCCGCTTCCAATCGAGACGCTGGCCATGGAAACTATGCTTTAGCAGCTGTGTAAGTGAAAGTTAAAGTGCAAGTGCAAGAGGACCTGTACGGCTGTCGCTACGGCAATCAGCCGCCGGCGTAATTGGGATAGCGGTCGCGCAACTGTTTGGCGACACGATCTGCTTCTTCCGTTTTGCCGGCACGACGATAGGCATCCGCCGCCTTATTCAGCGCGCGTGGCGTGATGGCAGGGTCGTCGTAGAGCAAGGCGACACCGGCGTAAGCTTTGCCCGCGTCTTCAAAGCGCTGGCGCTCGAACTGAACATCACCCGCTAACAAGCGCGCTTCGGCATTGACCTTACCTTCCGGCTGCAAGGTCATGATCTCAGCCGCAATTTTCTCGGCATCGTCCGGTTTATGCGCGGCAATTTTGGTGGTGCCGAGCGCGAGCAACGCTTTCGCCTTCCCGGCTGCGTCGGTCGAGTTTTGCAAATAACGCGAGTAAGCGTTTTCCGCTTCGTCGTAATGCTTCAGCTTGCTGGCAACATCGCCGAGGTAAAACCAGAAATCCGGCTTGACCCCTACCGGATTTTCTATGCGCCCAAGAACACCAAAATACTTTTCCGCCAACAAATAATTCTTATCGTTATAATACTCGATGCCGAGCCATTCCAGCACTTCAGGAGGAATGTTGACGTTGCCAGTGGAGGCGAGAAACGCATCAACCTCGCTCGTGGCGGTCTTACGATCGCGCAAATAGTAGTGAGCTAAAATGATTCGAAGAGTAGCCGGGTTATAGTATTGCTCCCGATTTAATCGTCGCGCGGTATCGAGGGAAGTGAGGGCACGTTTATATTCTTTGCCGTCAAACGCGGCCTTGCCGATGTAATAGTTGGCCTGAGCGACGGCGCTACTTTTTGGATATTCCTTGAGTAGTTGCTGGAAGGTTTGCGCCATTTCCGGCTCGCGATTGAGCTCGCCCAGCAGCAACGCCTTTTGCTGAATGGCCGCCTCGCGTTCCTTGGCCGCCGGATAATTCGAGATGAGAAAGTTCAGATCGGCGATGGCCGCATCCATGTTATTACTTTGCTGGTAGGCGAGTGCCCGCTGAGTCAGTGCGATCGGAGTCTGCGGACTATCCGGAAATGTCTTGATGAAGTAGCTAAATGCTTCGATCGCACGTGCCCCATCCTTCATTTGCACGGCGCACCAGCCTTGTTTGTAAGCTGCTTCCGCCCGCAGCTTCGGCGCTAATTGCGATGCGCGCAGCTCGTCGTAAAATGCCGCCGCCTCCCCGAACTTCTGTTGCTTGTAGAGCGCTTCTGCTTTTAACAATTTCGCCTGGTCGGCCCGCTCGCTCGTAGGATTGGTTTTGAGAAATTCATCGACTTCCGCGATGACCGCATTTGGGTCCGAGTTGTAAATATTGATCAGACGTTGATAGCGCGCGTCCTTCGCTTCTTCCCGGTTGGTATATTTTTCGATGATCTCGCGATAAATTCCTTCAGCTTCCTGAGTGTGGCCAAGTTGTCGTTGCGCGTTCCCGACAAGAAGCATCGCTTCCGGTTTCGCTTCTTCTGGTAACTGTTCGGCCGATTTTTTGTAATCGGAAATGACCAGGCCGAATTGTCCGGTTTGATACTCGAGACGAAGCAGGCCGGCTTGCGCAACCCCTTTCCATTTTCCGGAATCGGAGGTGGCGCGTCCTTTTTGCAGGAGAACACGCGCTTTCTCCGCCATTGCGCTGTCGATCTTGGCACGATCGGCGACGGCAAGATCGAGCGCAATCAGACCCGCGCGAACGGCTGCTTCGGCTTTCGCTGCTGGCTTTTCTGCCTCGTTCGCGAGCGCTTCATATTGCTTGAGGGCATCGGTCCGGCGGCCACGTGCGAGTAACATCGCGCCGGCGGTCGTGCGCGCATCTTCGCGATATTGACTTTTCGCCTCAGCCACCTCGAGGTAAAGCATGAGAGCGTCATCCGCTCGTTTGCTACTTTCCAGGCAGCGCGCTTCGAAATATTTGGCCGATAACGCAACCGATGCGTCCTTCGATTTTGCGGCTGCTTTGTGAAAGAGCGGTTGTGCGGTGGTGAAATCCTTTTGCGAGAAAGCAAGGACGGCGAGGGCGTACGCTGCTGGACCGGCGAATTCGCTGTCCCCGAAGTCGTCGAGCAGCTTTTGGAAGTTGGTCCGAGCGGAACCATTCTTCCCGAGTAAGCGATAGCTTTCGCCTAGTCCAAAATAGGCATTGGCCCGGCCGGAGCCGCTCCCGTAATCACTCAAATACCGTTCGTATTCAGGGATTGCCAGGTCGTACATCTTGCGGGCGAAGAGTGCGTTGGCGTACTCGAGCTGCCGTTTGTCATTCGGTTGTTCCGGCGTCGATGGTTTTTCTTCTGGCGACTGGGTGGCTTCGTCGATCGGCAGAGCGCGCGGCACCGGTGGTTCGATAAAAGGCTGAGCGCGACGAACTTCCTGCGCCAGCGTAACGTCGCTCACCCACAGCAGTCCTGCCAAAACCAAACCGGCATTGCGCCGGGATGATTTCATTTTGCGGTCGCGAATGCGACGTTGGTAATTCCAGCTTCGCTGCAAATGTTCAAGACGTTGACCACGTTCTTATAAGCGCCGCCTTCGTCACCGCGAATCACCACTGCCTGTTCCGGATACAATTTCACCAGATTCTGCAACAGGTCGCCCAACTCCGAGCCCGTCATCGGCCGCCGATTGACGATCACGCTTCCATCGGTCTTCACATTCACGACCACATCGCCCGGGGGCGCCAGTTTCTCCTTTGCGGCAGTCGCTTTCGGGACTTTAACATCGAGTTCGTTTTCGTTGCGCGCGGCGCTCCAGGTCAGCAAAAAGAAAATCAGCAGCAGCATTAAGACATCGACCAATGGAGCGAGCTGGATCCCCGGATGCTGCAGCGGGGCACGGCTACGCAAATTCATTGGACCGAGAGCAATTAAAACTCCGATTCGAGCAGCGCCGGGGTGCGCTCGGACCGTCGAGCAAATTGCAAGGAGAGAAGGGCGAGGATGTGGGTAACCGCCGATTCCAATTCCGAAATCAAACGTTGCGAGCGCCCGCGAAAGAAGGCGTAAAAAATCATTGCCGGAATACCAATGGCCAACCCGGCCGCGGTATTAAAAAGCGCTTCACTGATGCCATGCGAAAGCTGCATGTACCGCTGACTGCCAACATCCGAACCGAGGGCACCAAAGGAGCGAATAATTCCGATCACAGTCCCAAGCAGACCAAGGAGCGGCGCAATCATTCCGATATCGGCGAGATAAGTTACGCGGTTATTCAAATTGGAAGCGACCCGAGTCCCTTCTGTCTGCGCAATTTCACGGATTTGCTCGAAATCGGCGTTCGGATTTTTTGTGGTGAAATCAAGAACTTGTTGGACCACGCGGGCGATGGCTTCGCCGTGGCGATTGGAAACAGCGAGCAGGCCGAGATAGTCGCGTTTCCGCAGTAGCGCATCGGCGGTGGCCATAAATCCATGCGAGACAACCGCGCCGCGTCGAATGCTCAGGAAATAAACGATGACCAGCATAACCGAAATGATCGACAGGATCAGGAGCACCACCATTACCGGCCCGGCCTGTGAGATCGCGTGTAACATGGTGGTGGTTGTCCGCGGCAGCTCGGGCGCGAGCGGCGGGGTCGCGGTCGCGACTGGCGCGGGAGTTTGTGCAAAAAGTGACGAGGCGCTGGCCGGCGCGAGAAACAGCCACAACAATTTTTTCATGCCCAGACTGCCGCTACGATAAACGACGGGCGCTACCGCGCAACCAAAGCTCCGTTAAAACGCCGCAGGCGGAAGATATGGGCAGGACGAATTACTGGATCGAGCTCGACGTAATTGCGCCGTCCGTACCAGGTATAATGGGAATCATCGAGCAAATCGTGCACTTGGTACGGCTCGCCTTCGTTGTGACCGAATAATTCGATTGGCACATCGATCATTGAGTTTTGCCGGCGATAAGGATCAAGATTTACCACCACTAAAACGATGTTCTCTCGTGCCGGTGTCGTTTTGCCATAAAACAGAATCGCCCCATTGTCTGCGTTGTAGAAACGCAGATTATCGTAGAATTGCAGCGCCCGATTCTGGCCTCGGATCGTGTTCAAGCGCGCGATAAACTCTTTGATATTATCAGGCGCGTCCCAGTCGCGCTCCTTAAACTGATACTTCTCCGAATCGAGATATTCTTCGCGTCCCGGTAAAGCGGCGTTTTCGCAGAGCTCGAACCCACTGTAAATCCCGTAGACGCTCGACAAAGTGGCAGCTAGCACCGCCCGAATCATGAAAGCAGGGCGACCGCCATTTTGCAAAATCGGCGGCAAGATATCAGGCGTGTTCGGCCAAAGATTGCCCCGGAAATACTCGCGCATCTCCGTCTGGGTAAGTTCGGAGAAGTAATCGATCAGTTCCTGTTTCGAATTGCGCCAGGTGAAATAGGTATAGCTCTGGTTAAAGCCGGCCTTGGCCAGCACCTTCATCATCTTTGGTCGAGTAAACGCTTCCGACAAAAAAATCGTGTCCGGAAACTCGTCACGTACTCCTGAAATCAAATACTCCCAGAACGGCACCGGCTTGGTGTGCGGATTGTCCACCCGAAAAATGCGAACGCCGCGCTCGACCCAGAACAAAATGATACTCTTCATTTCCGTCCACAGCTCCGGCCAGTTGTCGCAGCGAAAATTCAGCGGATAAATGTCTTCATATTTCTTCGGCGGATTTTCGGCGAACTTGATCGTGCCGTCCGGGCGCGCATAAAACCATTCCGGATGTTCCGCCACGTAAGGGTGGTCAGGGGAGCAGTTGATCGCGAAATCGAGGGCAATTTCCAGCCCGCGTTTCCGAACTTCCTCTTCCAACCAGGCAAAATCCTCCAGCGTTCCGAGGGCGGGATCAATGTCCTTGTGCCCGCCACCGTTCGGCAAATCGAGATGACGATTTCCGATGGCATAAGGCACGCCAGGATCATCAGGTTGAGATATAACAGAATTGTTTCGTCCTTTGCGGTTGGTGGTGCCGATGGGATGGATCGGCGGGAAATAAATTACGTTAAATCCCATGGCTTTGACATAATCGATCCGGGGCAAACATTCGCGCAGCTTGGAACCGCGCTCGCCACTGCCCTCCGCGGAACGCGGAAAGAATTCGTACCAAGCCGCCGTCCGCGCTTCCAGACGGTCAACCACCACGCGCGGCGGCGGGGCCCACTGCGTGGCGCCCGCGCGCTCCGGATAAGTCGCCATTAAAACCTCGAGCTCGCCAGAATGCACCAGCTGGTCGACCTCCGCTGGCATCTTTGTTCGCACTGCCTCCGCGATTTCGCAGAGGCGTTTTGCGTCGTGCGGATCGTGCGCGCGCCCCGCTGCTTCCTCGATCAATGCCGCGCCTTCGAGCGCTTCACTGCGCAAGGGAGTGACGCCAGCTTTGAATTTGGTCGAAAATTCGTGCTGCCAGCCGATAAAAGCGTCAATCCAGGCTTCCACGGTATATTCGTAAATCGCATTTTCGTAAAGAGTGCAGGCGCCACGCCACCGATCGTTATCGATTAATTTCATCGGCGTCTCGCGCCAGCGGGTCTCGCCCAACATTCGCCATTTCAGCGCCGCCGCGACAACGTCGTGCCCCTCCTTGAAAATATCGGCTTGCACCACCAGATCTTCACCGGTCACTCGTTTTATCGGATAGCGACCGCCATCGATCAGGGGCTGGAGATTTTCAATGACCGCGCTCGGAAATGCCCGAAGCATGGGCGTTCAATCAAACGAATTTCAGCGAAAGGCAAGTCGGCGGCTGCGCCCTCTTGCAGGGCGGCGATCTTCGCCGCCGTTTCCTTTCACTGGCGGCCAAAATGGCCGCCTTACGCGTCAAAGTAAAACGCGCACTCGTAGAGTCCGGAATTGCGCGTTTCCTGCCGCCGCACTCGCGTACCGAGAAGCTGCTCGAACATTTCCTGCTCGAGTCGGCCAATAATCGGATATTTGTCGAGCACATTCTGGAGCGGCGTGTGGCATTCCAGAATCTGCGGGCCGCCATCGTCCGTCACGAATTCCGACATGTAACCTTCTGTATCCCGAATTTTCGCCAGCGATTTAGCCCGCTCCGCCACCGTCGCGCCTTTGACCTTTTCTTTCAGGCTAGCGCATTTCCTTTCAAACAAATTGTAGAGCAATTTTTCCGGTGCGTTCGGCCCGTAAATCCCCTGGACCGAATCAAGCAACTCCAAGGTGAAACGATTACTGTCCGCCTGAAAAAGATCATGCGCCCGCCGGGTCAACCGATAAACCATTTCCGGGCGTCCCATTTTTTGCGGACGGCGCCAGGTATCGAGATAACCGTCGCGTTGCAGGGTCAGGCAATGCTGTTTGATACCCATGTAACTCATCCGCATGCGATCGACCAATTCGTTGACCGATAACCCGCGGCTGCGTTTGAGCGCATTAACAATTTCGAGCCGTTGCGTCCGGCCGATTTCTGCCAGCAGTCTTTGATTCATGGCCGTTGGGCGGTCATTACTTTAATGATAAAGAGTCCGTTAATGCAACTAAATTCGCGTAAAAACGGGTCACTGCAAACCACTTATGCGACACGACTTGTAGTCGAAGGATCGAACAAATGCGCTTTACTCGCATCGAGCTCGAACTGTAAGCGATGACCGGTCTCGCGATGGTCGAGCGCGCGCTGGCTCCGGCAAACAACAGTGTGCGCGCCGGTCTGCAAGTACAAATTCGTCTCCGCTCCCATCGGTTCGACGATGTCCACGATCGCTCGAAAACCCGCTGTCGTATTCCCCATTTTCGAAAACTGAGCCACTTCGATGTCTTCCGGCCGAATCCCGAGCAGCATCGGTTTGCCGAGAAACTCACGCGCCTGGGGTCGATTGGCGAATCGTACTTGGATTGTTCCACCCTGCATTTCCTTGAACATGATAGCGTCGCGTTCCTGTTTTAATTCGCCATTGATGAAATTCATCGGCGGGCTGCCAAGAAAACCGGCGACGAAAAGATTATCCGGCTCATTGTAAAGTTTCAGCGGCGTATCGATCTGTTGGACCTTGCTGTTGTTCATCACCACGATCCGGTCGCCCATGGTCATCGCTTCGATCTGATCGTGGGTGACGTAGATCATCGTTGCCTGCAAACGCTGATGCAGTTTGGTGATTTCGGTACGCATTTGAACCCGCATTTTCGCATCCAGATTCGATAACGGCTCATCGAACAAAAAAACTTGCGGCTGTCGCACGATGGCGCGTCCCACCGCTACGCGTTGTCGCTGTCCGCCGGAGAGCGCTCTCGGCTTGCGATCGAGCAGTCCTTCAATTCCAAGGATGCTCGCGGCATCACTCACCCGCTTCTTGATTTCAGTCTTGTTATACTTCCGCAACTTCAAGCCAAAGGCCATGTTGTCGAAGACGCTCATGTGCGGATAGAGCGCGTAATTCTGGAATACCATCGCGATATCGCGGTCCTTCGGCGCGACGTCATTGACCCGCCGCTCACCGATGTAGATATCGCCGCGCGAAATTTCTTCCAGGCCTGCGATCATGCGGAGAATAGTCGATTTGCCGCAACCGGATGGGCCGACCAGCACGACGAACTCGCGATCGGCAATTTCGAGATTCACATCCTCGACTGCAGTTACCCTGCTCCCCTTTTCTCCGGGATAAATCTTGTAGACGTGATGAACGGTGACCTTGGCCATTGCTCCGCCCTCGCCAGAGAGGCGCCAGTCAGTTAAACTAGCGGGAACGCTTGGGTCCGGTCAAACGTTCTTGAATTTTGCGCAACCCGCCGGGCAACAAATTCGTCATCCCGAGCGAACGTCGAGGGAGACCTTAAAGCTTACGCTACGGGATCGCTCGGGATGACCGGGGATTGAAAAGGTAGACTGACAACTTTAACGCCTGTTTCCGCGCCGTCCGCCAACGTGACTAACGACCTGCCGGGCTCGGTATAACCGCGTTTAATCATTGCGAGTGCGATATGCGCATTCATCCGCTTTGAAAAAACCGCGCTTGTTAGGCGGCCAACTATTCTTGTTCCCTCGCGCAACTCCATGCCCGGAAGTAGCACCTTTTCCGAACTCAGCCCGCACAGGCGCTGCCGAGTTTGCCCGCTCATTTTCATTCGCGAGATCACTTCCTGCCCGATGTAGCAGCCCTTTTCATAATCAATCGCACGGGGGGCGAGATTCGCTTCCGGCGGAATAATCTCGGGGGTGAGCTCGCGGCCCCAGCGCGGCATTCCATTCTCGATCCGCAAAACTTCCCACTCGCTTTCATCCATCGCTCGATAAATGCCAGCCAGCCCGCTCTTCATTGCTTCCGCCCCAGTCCCTTCAACCCAAAGGTCCCAGCCATCGATTCCCAGTCGCCGCGAGCGAAAGCAGAATTTTGCGCCTGATATTTTCGGCTCTGAGTCCGCCAACACGTGGAGAAGCGCAAATTGATTTGTCACATCCACAATCGTGACATCATCAGCGATCAAGTATCGCTCGAGCCGAGTCTGCAGTAATTCACGCAATTCCTGATCGGCATCGATCCAAATGTCGTTAGGTGTCGCAAAGAGGAAGACGTGCGCATCGAGATGACCCTTGGCGTTGAGTACGCATGACTCCTGGGTCGACTCCGCGCCGGCTTTGCGAACGTCGTTGGTGGTCTGTCCGTTCAGAAAACGAATGCGATCGGCACCGGTCACGCGCAACTTCGCGCGGGCGGAAAGGTCGAAGAACGCAGGAGACATTTGACCGATCAATAATCGGTCCGACGCAGCAAGCGACTGAAGAATCCGCGCTTCGCCTCCTCTGGTTCGGAATCACCGTTCGAAGGAGTCGGGGATGGAGTCGTTTCGTCCGGTGGCGGCGGCTCCGTTTGACGCATCGTCTCGATATTGACTGGTGTCTCCCGTTCTTCCGCGGCCACTTCTTCCTCTGGTGCAATTTGCTCAGGCGGTTGTCCAATCTGCGTCGCTTCCAATTTTGCCAACTGCTCCTCGACGAACTCGGGAGATTCGTGCGGCACTGTAACCGGGCGCGGCGAGAACAAATCGGGCTGTCGCTCCGCCATCTCGGGCCTTTGCACAAATGGCAGAAAACGCCGGGCGATTGAGGAATAATCATCGTCGCCGCGGCCCTGGCGCGCTTCATCGAGTAAACGATCACGCGTGGCACCAGCTACAGTCAGATCAAGGTCGAAGTGGCGGCCCATCCGATTTGCGATCTGCATATCTTTGAGCATGTGCTTGACCGAAAAATGCGGTTCGAAATCCGCCGAGATAATCTGCGGCACTTTCAAATCGAGCGTGGCCGAATTGCTGGCATTTTGCTTAAGTGCATTGACAAATTTTTCCAGAGGAATACCCGAGTAATGCACAATCGCCATCGCTTCGGCGGCGCCTTGCACGCTGGCCGCTGTCACCATGTTGGTTGCGATTTTTATGATGCTGGCGTCGCCGATTGCGCCGATGTCTATGATCGCTTTGCTGCTCGCCTGCAGTAGTGGCCGGACTTCATTAACAGCCGCTTCATCACCACTAACGTAATAGACGAGCTGTCCTTTTTCGGCGCCCAGTTTGCTGCCGGTAAATGGAGCTTCCACTAAACGGGCGCCGCGCCGTTCCACCAAGGCGGCCGCTTCGCGCATGGTGTCGGGCGAGACCGTGGGATGCGCAATCACGATATGATGCGGCGTCAGCGACATCGAAATAGTTTGGATCATTCGCATCAGCGCATCGTCGTCGGAGACGAAGATCTGGAGATAATTACAGGTCTGCGCCAGCTCCGCCGGCGAACCGACAAAGTTGGGCACCGGTCGCGGAGTCCGGTTCCAAACGAAGACCGACAGCCCCTGATGGCGCAAATGATCGGCGATGCGACGGCCAATAATGCCGAGGCCAATAATACCAACGCTCTTTCGAATAGTCCGCGTCATGTCCGTTCCCTCTCGAAGCTCCGATTAAACCTACGACCGTGCAATTCCATTCATTCCACCATAAAACGGGCGCGCTGCGCCAGTTCGGACTCAAGGGTGGCAATGGCACTGCGCCGCTTTTCTGCCACAATCAGCGCGGTAATTTCAGACAGGGCTTCCGCAAGCGTCAGCGGCCGTGCGGGATGCAGATCAGTCACTTGGAGCGCGTGAAAGCCCAAATGCGATTGCAGGAAGCGTGGAGGGGCGTTGGGCGACAGTTGTTCTGAGGCCTCGAAAAATTCTGCTGGCATACGGTTAGCAGCGAAAAAACCGAGATCGCCTCCGCGTGTTTTGCTCGCTTCATCTTCGGAAACTGCGGCAGCGAGTTCGCCAAAATCCTCGCCCCGGCCCAAACGTACGGCGATATCCAGGATGGCCTGTTGCTTCGCCTGCATCAGCTCGGGAGCTGAACCCGCGGGCGCGGCCAGGAAAATGTGTCGCGCGCGAAATCGCGTTGGTTGCATGAATTCGGCTGGGTGTTGCTCGAAATATTTCTGCTCTTCCGCATTCGAGACGGCAACTTGGGAAGCAATTTGATTCTCAATCCATTGTTCGCCGCAGATTGCTTCGGCTAATGCTCGCCTGAGAGTTCGTTGCGAAAGCCCGCTGCGGTCCAGTGCTGCGCGAAACTGACGATCATCCCCAAACTGATGCCGCAAAGCGATCAAGATCTGCTCGGAATCGTTGGTTGCAACGGCATTCGTTGGCAATGCTTCGCTTGCAATCAATTCATCGCGTAGCGCGACTCTCTCAGCTTCGTCGAAATCTTCGCCGATTCTTCCGGCGCGAAATTGTTTCTCTTGGTGACGTGCTCGAAGATCCGCCTCGAAGACTCCTCTTTGCCGCACCAGCGCAATCAATTTGCCGCGTTGAAAAATCCGGCCTGCCACTTGATGCACTACAGGCAACCTAACTAGCCAGCCGCCGGTCACCGCGCCCACGGCAATTGCGAATAGCGCGGGCAGGATTTGGATCACCTTTTTCATTTCAGTTCAAATTGAACCAAATCGTAAAGCGCGACGCGTCCGACAATTTGCAGACTTTCCGCGCTGATTTTGTCCAACGTATCGTCGGCAGTGTGCCACGGTGGAAAATCGAAATCGATCAGATCGATCACCGGAATCCCGATCTGGTTAAGTGGAGTATGATCGTCGGTTATCCCACCACCGAGATAGGTGAAATAAGCACGTTGACCAAGCGCATCGGCGGCGGCAAAAATGTTGCGAGCCAGGTCAGCCGGCGAATCGGGCGGCAGCGTTATGTCGAGTGATTTGTCGCCGATCATATCGAAGAGGATTCCGCCGCGAACAGATTTCGCTTTTCCCGAATCGCGTAGCTCTGCCGCAAAATGCCGGCTGCCGTAGAGACCATCGGTTGCGGTAAAGTTTTCGAATGCCTCTTCGCCATCGAAAAACAAGAGCTCGACCTTGGCGGCAAGAGCCGGCCTCATCGCCAGGACACGGGCCATTTCGATGAGGAGCCCGGTGCTCGATCCGCCGTCGTTTGCGCCCACAAAGCGAATCGTTTCGAACGTCTTGGTATCGTAGTGAGAGCAAAGAAGGAATTGTCCTGACTCCTTTTTCTCGTTAGTCCCAAAACGCGCAATCAAATTTACAAATGTCATTTTTCCGCGCGGAGTTTGATCAGAAAATTCAGAGCGTGTTACGGTCCAACCAGCGGACTGCAACTGGTCGATGATATAAAGGCGCGATTTTTCCAACGCTTCAGAGCCAGCGGGTCGCGGGCCGAGATCGACCAGCTGTTGAACGTGGGCAAACGCTTTCTCGCCGGAAAAACTTTCCCAAAGCGGCCCGGTTCGAGAACTGCAACTCTGGACTGATAGGATTGCCAGCGTGGCGAGAAACAGCACACGCGAGAGGCTACAGCGCATGCCGCCGGCTCAATTTTCTGGCGGAAGTCCGATCACCTGCATGATGCGCTGCAAGTCGTCAGCGCCGTAATATTCAATTTCGATTCGCCCTTGTTTCTCGCCGTGATGCAAAACCACGCGTGTCCCGATGTGCTCCTGCAAGCGCGATTGCAAATGTTCAACCGTACTCGCACTCACCGATACCAATGATGGGCGACGACGGCGCGGTTTCGCATTACCGAGCTGGCGCGCCACCAGCCGTTCGGTCGCGCGCACTGTCGCACTGCGTCTTAAGACCGTTTCCGCGACGGCCAACTGTTCTTCTGGCGATTTCAGCGCGAGCAATACTTTGGCATGTCCGACCGAGATCAAATCTTGGGTCAGCCACGTTTGCACTTGCTCGTGCAAATCGAGCAACCGCATCGCGTTCGCCACGGCCGCGCGGCTCCGGCCAACCTTGTGCGCGATTTCTTCCTGCCGCATCCCAAATTCACCTGCCAAACGAGCGTAGCCCTGCGCTTCTTCGATCGGATTCAGATCGGCGCGTTGTAAATTTTCGATGAGCGAAAGTTCGAGCACATCGCGATCGCTCGCGCTTCGAATAATCACGGGTACTTCATCCAACCCCACTTCCTGGGCCGCCCGCCAGCGCCGTTCCCCGGCGATCAATTCATGGCGTCCATCGATCGGCCGTACGATCAGTGGTTGGATGATTCCATGTTGGCGGATCGATTCGACCAACTCCGAGAGCGCATCCGCGCCGAAATCCTTACGCGGCTGCAACGGGCTCGGGGTGATGCTGTAGAGACTGACTCGCTGAATTTTTTCCGAATCATCGACTGCCGCAATCCCTGGAGCCGGCGCCGGCTGCGCGGCGATGAGTGCGCTGAGACCTTTGCCGAGCGCCATTTTTGCCATCGGACAGAGATTATCGGAAACGACTCCGCAACGCAAACAGCTCGTTGCGACAATCTGCGGCCCGCATAGCATCGTCCATGGCAGCGACGTTAACCGAGACCTTCACCCTCGGGCATTCACCCGATCCGGATGATGCTTTCATGTTTTACGCGATGGCGGCGAACAAAATCGATTTGCGTGGTTATCGTTTCGAACATCGGCTCGAGGACATTCAGACTTTGAACGAACGGGCAATGCGCGGGGAGCTGGATATCTCTGCGGTCTCGATTCATGCCTGCGCCTACGTCGCGGGCAAATATTTGTTGCTGCCATGCGGCGCGAGCATGGGCGACGGCTACGGCCCCTTACTCATTGAGAAACGCCGAACACCCAACACCAAACGGCGAACGCCGAATGAAGATTTTCGCGAAAGCCTGCGCGGCCGAGTAATCGCGGTGCCGGGCACAATGACGAGTGCGTTCCTGGCCCTGCAACTTTATCTCGGCGAATTCAACTACATCGTCGTGCCGTTTGACGAAATCTTCGAGGCGGTCCGGAACGGTCGGGCAGAGGCTGGTTTAATCATTCATGAAGGGCAACTCACATATGCGCACTCCGGTTTTTCAAAAATAATTGATCTGGGCGAATGGTGGAAAAGACACACCGGCCTCCCATTGCCGCTGGGTGGAAATGTTCTGCGGAAGGATATTCCGCGCGAGATTCAGAGCGATCTGGCCGCAATTTTGCGAGAGAGCATCGAATTCGGCCTGAACCATCGTGCCGAAGCGGTGCAACACTCGATGCCGTATGCGCGCGACATGGGGAGCGACCTGGCATCAAAATTTATCGGAATGTATGTAAACGAGTTCACACGCGACTATGGCAAGGTTGGACGCGAGGCCATCCGCCGGTTTCTTGGCGAAGCGCGCGAACGCGGTTATATCGATCGTGAAATCTTGATCGAGTTCGTAAAGTAGATATCGGTCGTCGCTATTTTTTCTTCGCGCCCGGTGAGGGCGAAGCTTTCGGCTTACTCACCATTTCCACGCAGAAGTTCTTCACCCGCTCGGCCTCTTGTTTGAAGCCGTTGGTGAAATCATGCGTGCCGTACTCAAACAGCACGACAAAAGAGAAGGTGAAGAAGATGAATAGGACGAGCCAGAACAGCCCGCGAATGAGAGACATCGGGCGATCTTAAGGCAGTGATGGGGCCTGGTCAACGACGCCGTAATCGCGGCAAGCCTTCGCAGTTGAACCGGGAGGCGAAGCTGCGATTCTGCTCGCGATGCGGGTGCCACTGCTCGACCTAAGCGAACAATATCGCGCCCTTGCCACGCCGATTCGGCAGCAAATCGGTCAAGTGTTAGAGAGCCAGCGTTTCATCCTCGGGCCGAAAGTGGAGCAGTTCGAACGCGCACTTTGCGATTACATCGGCGCAAAATTCGCTATCGGCGTTTCCTCCGGAACGGACGCGTTGCTCGCGGTCTTGATGGCATTGGAAATTGGGCCGGGCGACGCGGTGATTACGACGCCGTATTCGTTTTTCGCGACTGCTGCCTGCATTGCACGGGTCGGTGCGACACCGCTCTTCGTCGATATCGAGCCAGAAACTTTTAATATTTCACCTGAAGCAATTCGATCCTTCATCGAAAAGAATTGTCGCCAGGTGAACGGCGTTCTGATGACGCGGGACCGGCAAGCCGTTCGCTTGATCATTCCAGTGCATCTTTTCGGATTGTGCTGCGAAATGGACGCGATCATGGAGGTCGCGCGCGAATATGAATTGCTGGTGATTGAAGATGCAGCCCAGGCGATCGGCGCCGGATACCCTCGAAGCGGTGGGGTAGCATCAGCCGGCGCTATCGGTGATGTCGGTTGTTTCAGTTTCTATCCTTCGAAAAATCTTGGGGCCGCCGGTGACGCCGGCGCCATCGTTTGTATGGCGGAAAATCTGGCAACGCGCTTACGAACCTGCCGCCAACACGGCATGGAACGGCGTTATTATCATCAATTCATCGGCGGGAATTTTCGCCTCGACGAACTGCAGGCGGCGATTTTGCAGGTGAAATTGCCACACCTGGCCGGTTGGTCAGCCGCTCGTCGCGCGGCCGCTAATTTTTATCGCGAGGAATTTTCCCGGCGCAATTTAACTGATTCCGTCATTCTTCCGGCCGAGCCCTATCGGGAACGCGCCGGCAATCATCACATTTATCATCAGTTCATCATTCGGGCGCAGGGGCGGGACGAATTGAAAGCGCATCTCGCCAGAAACGAAATTGGAAGTGAGATTTACTATCCGGTCCCACTCCATTTGCAGGAATGCTTTTTTTATTTGGAACACAAAGCAGGCGACTTTCCGGAAGCGGAACGCGCGGCCGCCGAAACCCTGGCTTTGCCGATTTATCCAGAGCTGAGTCACGAAGCGCAGCGATTTGTGGTCGACAAAATTGCGGAATTTTATGGCTAACGATGCGTCTGCGTCATCCGAGCGAAGTCGAGGGATCCCGTTGCGTAAGCTTTAAGGTTTCGAGGGGATCCCTCGACTTCGCGCGGGATGACGGAATGTACGGCAATGCTGCCCGCACTTGCAGCGCATCCGGCGCGAGCCTATATCAACGCTCGCAAACGGGTAGGTTCCGGAGTGGCCAAACGGGGCAGACTGTAAATCTGCTGGCTTTACGCCTTCGCTGGTTCGAATCCAGCCCTGCCCATTTCCGATCTTCCGCTATCGTCCACGACAAGATCAGGAGCGAGGGATTGTAGGGCGGCGATTTCCGCGGCCGTTGTTTTCGTTTGGCAGCCAATATGGCCGCCCTACAATTCTTGCTTTTCGAGCCTGATGCCAAGTATGACCAGGCTTTCAATGGCAAAGCGCGGTTAGCGCAAAATAGATGCCCCCGCTAAGACTACGAGGATCGGCTCCGCCGGCTGGCCGTCTAGCGCCGCTTTTTCGTAGCGCGACGGCGCCCAGAGCGCGCTCGCGATTTCGCACTCGGCTTTGCTTTTCGCGCCGATGTGCGACGGACCCTAGCCTTGCCACCGCGACGCGATTTGGCCGACCGGGCCCGACGCGCGCTGCTCGATTTGCCGCCTTTGGTCTTTCCGCGCCTCTTCACCGACAGACGTCGCGAAGGCTTTTTCCGTTTCCGAGATGCGGATGCTTTCTTGGGCGGACTGGGAGGGCGTTTTGGTTTCGGTTTCGAACGCGAACGGCGCCCACCGCGCAAACCGATCGCTTTTTTCGCGGTAGCGCCAATGGGTTCACCGGTCGCAGCGGCTTTGCCGGCAATTGCGCCGATCACGCCACCGACGACCGCACCGACGGGACCGCCAACGCTGCCAAGCACCGCACCAGCGGCCGCACCGGCGGCGGGTTTAGAAATCGGCGGGATGGTAATGTTCTCGTTCGATTGTGGTTGTTCGCTCGATGTTAAATTTTCAGTGGACTCCTCCGCCATAAGTTCTCCTGGGTTGATGTTTAAACTAAGATCGCATATCGACACATTACAGCCTCTTCACGAAAAGGAATTAACAAAAAGCGCCCGATCTATGAGAGCGGGCGCCTGTTAAAAAAATACTGTTTATGTTAGCGAGATCCGCGATCGCCGCGGCCATAACCGCCGCCACCCCCACCGCCGCGACCATAGCCGCCGCCTCCACCGCGGCCGCCATAACCGCCACCGCCGCCTCCGCCTCCGCCTTGAGGGCGAGCTTCGCGTGGACGCGCTTCGTTCACGGTCAGAGCGCGACCTTCCACGGTTTTGCCATTAAATTGGGTAATGGCATTTTGCGCTTCCTGTTCCGTCGCCATAGTCACAAAAGCGAAGCCACGAGACTTGCCTGTGAATTTATCCTGCATAAGCATGACATCCTGCACAGCACCAGCCTGTGCGAAGAGATCCTGAAGGTCGGTTTCCGTCGTGTTGAACGAAAGATTCCCAACGTATAACTTGGTACCCATTTGAGTTTATTCTCGAAAACGCGGCCAGGTCACTGTTCCCGGTTATCGGATTTCAAACTGCCACTGAATAAACTCAACTGACAATTCACCAACTGCCCGAGCGCTGTTTTCTTTGCCGCCTTAGTAGGAGCATTTCCGCCGAAACGCAACAATAAAGAGAAAGGTTTTGCCGCTCTAAATACCATAATGAAATCCGAAGGTAAGACTTCGCGGCGCGTTGCCATCGTTGCTGCCGGCGTCGTTAGCCCTCTCGGCTTTGGATTAACCGAGACGCTTCAGTCGCTTCGGCAGGCACGGGATTGTGTCACACCGGTGACCGCTTTTTCCGTGGAGAAAACACGATGCAAGACTGCCGCCCAGATTGATGACGGACGATTGTTGGACCAGGCAAATCGCAGCCGGCAGAGCCGCCGTTTACATCGCGCTTCCTACATGGTCATGACCGCATTAGCCGAACTTCTGGAGCGCTCTCGGAAGTTCGAGCCTGAAATCGCGATTGTCGGTACCACCAGCGGGGGCATGAGTTTCGGAGAGAATTTTTACCGCAGCCTGGGGAACGGCGGTGCTCGTTCGGCAGCTTTGATCGCAAACTATCCGCCGCAAAAACAGATCGTTGATGCCATGGAAAAATTTGGCATCAACGCTCCAGCTCAGGTGATCGCGAATGCTTGCGCCTCTGGCACAAACGCAATTGGCCATGCCTTTAACGCCATTCGCACCGGGCGTTGCCACCGCATTCTGGCTGGCGGTTATGACGCGCTTTCCGAGCTCGTGTTTGTTGGCTTCGATTCGTTGCAAGCGGCGACGCCGGAAAAATGCCGACCCTTCGATTCCAATCGCTCCGGCATGGTGCTGGGTGAAGGCGCGGCCCTGCTCGCGTTGGAAGAATTCGAGTCTGCGCGCAGCCATTGCGCGGAGATTCTTGGAGAGATAATCGGCTACGGAATTTCCACCGACAATCATCATCTGACGCAGCCAAATCCCGACGGCAGTGGTCCACGCCGCGCCATGGAACAAGCGCTGGCACAGGCCCAGCTCGAGCCAAACCAAGTCGGTTACATTAATGCACACGGCACCGCCACCGTCCTCAACGACACAGCTGAGGGAAAAGCGATCGCGGAATTGTTCGGCGATGTACCGGTAAGCTCAACAAAAAGTATGATGGGTCATTCGCTCGGCGCGGCGGGAGCGATCGAAGCCGTCGTCAGTCTGCTTGCGTTGCAAGATCAATTTTTGCCGCCCAATATCAATTTCCGGGAAGCCGAGTTATCTCTGAACATTGTGGCGAACGAAGCGCGCGACGCGCAATTTGATTGCACAATTTCGAATTCATTCGGGTTCGGTGGAACCAACGCGACAATTGTTCTTCGCAGATTCGCGCGATGAGTCTGAGCATCGCCGGCATGAGTTGGGTCACCCCGCTCGGCAGCAACGTGAATGATGTTTGGCAACGATTAGTCGCAGGCGAAGCCGCGGCGATCGAAATTCTGGAGAACGAACAAAACGGTGCGCGCTATCTTGTCCGTCGCGTTCCACCCACCGCAACGGCACATCTCCCGCCGCATGCACGATTGCGCCGGGCGAGCGCGATCTCGCGGTTCGCTGCCGCTGCTGGACTAGCGGCGCTGGCCACAGCGAAGACGCCGCCATCTCTCGATCGCATTGCGCTTGTCTTCGCCATTTCAAACGGCGGCGTCATTTATACGCGGCGCTTTTATGCAGAGATCGTGAAGTCGGGGGCACAATCCGCCAGTCCGCTGCTGTTTCCTGAAACAGTCTTCAACGCGCCCGCCAGTCATCTTGCTGCGATCCTGGAAATCAGCGGTGCTTCTTATACCGTTGTCGGGGACGGCGCCGTCGGCATTCTTGCACTCAAGCTGGCGGAAGACCTGCTGGCATCGGGGGATGTCGACGCCTGCCTTGTCGTTGCCGCCGAGGAAATCGATCCGCTCGTCTGTGAAGCTTATCGGCAATGGCGGTTCCTGCGGGACCCAAAGAAACCGGAAACGCCGCGCGGCATGATCATGAGCGAAGGCGCGGGCGCGGTCTTGTTGAAGCGGTCTGAAGGTGAGATGGAGATCGACCAGATTGCTCCCGGCGCAAATTTCTTTCGCCGTTCGGAAGCTTCGGAGCGACTAGGTAGCGTGGTCTCGCGTCTCAAGAACGAAATCGGATTCTGCGTTGGCAGTGGGAACGGCACATTTATCGATCGAGCGGAACGCGCGGCATTAGGCGACGATATGCCGGTTTATTCGCCAAAAATCGCACTCGGTGAAAGTGTGGGTGCTTCCGTCTTCTGGCAACTCATCACGGCGGCAAAAGCGTTGGAAGCTGGAACGCTGCCAGGGTCATCGAAGCCACCTGTCAATTCGCACGCATTGGTACTCGCTTGCGGTCTCAACCAACAGACTGGCGGGCTGACTCTGCGCAGACGTGATTGCCCTGCTTTTCCGGGGAGCACTTAAACGCCAGTCCGGCTCGGACCTTTTCGCCTTTGCAACACTTTCGCTCTGCGATACCTTCGGGCGCGCCATGCGAACGCGGGCAGCAATCCTTTTTTTTGTTCTTTTTGTGGCTGCTCGTAGCGGCACCGCCATTGATATCGAGACGCCAAAAAACCAACCGATCGAGATCACTTCTACCGGCGAGACCCGCTACGAGAACGGTGTCGCCATCGCGCGAGATAATGTCGCGATTCATTGCGGCGATGCCGACATTTACGCTGACTCGGCGCGCTATGACTCGCAGCGACATGAGGTTTCAGCTGAAGGTCATGTCCGAATTTATCGCGAAGACAAGCTCTATCTCGCCGAACACGGAACCTACAATCTGGATACCAAGGAGATTCACGCTGACACTCTTCAGACTTCCTCGGAGCCCTATTTCGTGAACGCCGAGAAACTTGTGAATTTCTCCGACGGACACTCGATCGTCGAGAACGGGGATTTCACGACTGACGATTCGAGCAATCCAGATTTTCATTTTCACGCTCACAAGGTTCGAATTTACGAAAACGATCGCGTCGTTTTCCAGAATGTGACTTTTTATGTTGGGAAAGTTCCTGTTTTTTGGTGGCCATATCTTTATCAATCATTAAACGACGCCTTTAGCTTCAGCATCTCACCCGCTTATCTCAGCTCCTGGGGACCGTCGTTGCTGAGCGCGGTAACATTCCCGATTACCGACAAAATCAAGGGGACCGTCCGGCTGGATTATCGGGTACGGCGTGGAGTAGCCATCGGCTTCGAGTCCGAGATGAATTACGGCAAAGACGATAGCAGTTATCTTCGGCTCAAGACCTATTTCATCGACGATCAAAACCCGGAGTTGAATCAGACTTCGGTGCCGCGCGGAGCCATTGGAAGTGCCCGTTACCGTGTAACCGTGGAAGACCGGACGAATTTCACGAGCGACATCTATGGCATCGTTGACATCACGAAGCTAAGCGATGCTTACGTCATGCAGGATTTCTACCAGTCTGAATTCCGCATCAATCCCGTGCCAGACAACGTCGTGGCGGTAACTAAAGTCGATCCCATCTACACCTTGACCGCGATCGCACGCTTTCAAGCTAACGGCTTCTTTCAGCAAACCGAGCGCCTGCCCGAAGTAGTGCTTGACGTCGCTCGTACTCCCATCTTCGGAAGCCCAATCTTTTACCAGGGCGAAACCGGGATTGCGGACCTTCATCGCAATTTCGCAAGCGGCTCGGGCTTCGAAGACTACGAAAGTTGGCGGATCGATACCTTTCACCAATTCCTTTACCCAAACACTTATTTTGGCTGGCTCAGCATCGTCCCGCGCGCCGGCTTTCGCGCAACCTACTACAACGAAACGCGAGATCTTGGCAAAACCTTGTTTGTGCCGAGCACTAATCCTCTTATTCCTGCTTTTCTTTTGCCGGATCCGACCCTGGCCGAACCTCTTCAGCTCGCAGGCGATACAACACGAACTGTTTTCAATGCCGGGGTAGAAGCATCCTTTAAGATCTCGCGTGCGTGGGAGGAGGCCCAGAACAGCGCACTTGGGCTCGACGGTTTGCGACACGTCATCCAACCATTCACCAATTTTTCATGGGTTTCAGATCCTGGCGTTAATCCGGCGGCGATTTTACAATTCGATCGCGTCGAACCAACCACGAAATTACATCCAATCGATTTTCCGGAGTTCACCACCATCGATTCGATTGATCGCTGGACGATCTGGCGCCTCGGGGTCCGCAACCGGCTGGAGACTCGGCGCGACGACAGCAACATTACCTGGTTCGAACTCGACACCTATTGCGACGTCAATTTCGAGAATCCTTATGATCGCACTCCCTATTCGAATCTTTTCAACAACATTCGCTTTACTCCGCTACCATGGGCCTCGCTCGCGATTGATTCCCAAGTGCCCGCTTTTGATAAAGGATTTACCGAAGTCAATACCACCGTATCGTTCCAGCCGATGGCGAATCTTCAGCTCAACGTGGGCCACCGTTACCTTAACGACAATCCATTTTTTCAAAACAGCAGTTTGTTTACTTTCGGCGGGTATTACCGGATTAACGACAACTGGG
>QHPP01000299.1 GCA_003219125.1 Verrucomicrobiota bacterium | reverse complement strand
GGTTCTGGGTGCCAGTCTCGGCCCGTTCCGGCGCTGAGTCGGGCGCAGGGATCAATTTTGGGAAATCAACCAAATCTAATAGATCGTGTCGACCATAGAGAATTCCAATGTGCGGGCCGTAGAACTTGTAGGCGGAACAGGCGAGAAAATCGCAACCCCAATCGCGCACATCGATTGA
Organism: Verrucomicrobiota bacterium; assembly: GCA_003219125.1. Taxonomy (GTDB): domain Bacteria; phylum Verrucomicrobiota; class Verrucomicrobiia; order Chthoniobacterales; family UBA10450; genus AV69. The sequence continues at coordinate 2,928 of QHPP01000299.1, read as the reverse complement.
TTCATGCGGCGCGTAATGGACGGCATCGACAAAAATTTTTGCATCCAGTGAGTGCGCCATTTCCGCTGCGCGTTTCACGTCGTTAATTGTGCCGAGAGCGTTCGATGCTGCCCCGATCGCGACTAATTTGGTGTGTCGGGTTAATTGCCGGGAAAAATCGTCCCAATCCAGCTCGCCGGTTTCGGGAATCATTTTCACCATGCGCACTTTCACGCCGCATTCTTTCTCAAGCGTCCGCCACGGCGCGATATTGGCATGATGATCGAGCTCAGTGACCACGATCTCGTCATCAGGTCGGTAGCCGTGGCTGAGCGCGCGCGCGAGATGAAAGGTCAATGTCGTCATGTTGGCGCCAAACGCGATTTCAGTCGGGCTTGCGTTCAGAAAATCGGCCAACGCCTTCCGAGCAGAGTCGATGATCGCGTCGGTCTCCTGGCTGGTGGGATAGGCCCAATGAGTATTGGCGTTGTGATGGTAGAGATAATCGTTCATTGCCTCGACCACTATCTTGGGCACTTGAGTGCCACCGGGCCCGTCTAAGTAAGCAACCGGACAACCGTTATGAATGCGGGCGAGTGCCGGGAAACATCGCCGTATATCGTTAGTCGATGTCATCGCAGTTGAAGCGGCCAAGCTGTAGTCTTTTTGCAGAGTGACTGACATCGAAAAGCAGGACTTAGAACATTGAAACTAGAAGAGAGTCAGAGGTTAGAGATCAGGAGTGAGGAGTTCAGCTAGCACTACTTCGCCCGTGATATCAAGTAGATGACATGAACACTCTGGTCCACGGCTATCGGTGCGAGCCGATATTCGGAGGGTACCCGCTCGCCTTTAGTGGGAATTTCGGAGGCAGTGACGATTGTCCTCTCGTTCTCTGCGGGGAAAATCTTGCCTTGAATCTCTGGAAAGGACAACGGCGATACCGCAAAGACAGAGTCGATCTTCATTCCGGTTTGCTTAAGGGTCTTTTCTGCTTGCTCGCGCGCGTTCGCGACAGCCTTGTCCCAAAGCTGATCTTCAATCTCCTTTTCTTTGGAAAGCTGTGCTTCGATCCCTGTGAATTCGACGTTTGCCGCGGCAATTAATTGGTCCACCAACTTCGGAAAAGCTGTGACATCGCGCACCTTCACGGTAAAGACTCGTGTAACAACATATCCGATCAGCTTGCCACGGCTGCGCGGATAGGTTTCGGTCTGCTCGAATTCCGCTTCCGATTTGATCTCTTCCGCGATGACATCGTTCTGAGAGATTTTCCGATCGTTCAGCAACGCGAAAACCTTAGCGGCTCGCGCTTGCACTTCGTCATTCGCCTTCACCTGATCGGGAGCACGTGCGACGAGATCGAAACGTAGAATTACGATGTCAGCAGTCTTTTCAACTCCGGCCTTTCCAACGACGTAAATATAAGGTTGGCTAGGCAAACCGCCTTCACCCAGAAGGGACATCGGCAAACTCAAGAGGGCAAAAACGAAAATCTTCATGGCCAGAGCGTGATCGAATCGACAATCGACGGCAAGATTGAAGACGAAGAGGAGCAGGGAGCTAGGACCCGGGAGCTGGGACGAAGAACAACGGCTTCAGCATCTGTTCATGCACCTTAACCTATAGCTCATTGAAACGTGCTTCTTCATCCAAAACGCGTTTCGCTTCGCCGAGGATGGACTGCGCTTCCTCGGGTGAATTCCCCACCGCAGTCAGGCCTAGTCGTCCGGCGCTGCCGAGCGCACTCAGCATATGGAAAACTATTCCTGTCTGCCGGACCTGTCCGAAGTGCAGGCCGCGTCGAACCGCAAGATCAAAAAGATCGTCCGGAGTGTAGCCGCGGTAGCGTGGCGACTCGAGATGGTCGCTGGCCACCAGAAATTTCTTATGTCCGTTCGGCGCGATAAAGGTGGCGCTTTTCGCATCGTAACGGCCGCCGGTAAGAAATTGCAGAGTCAGGAAAGGATGTGTAGTTCCACCTTTCCGAAGATTGATCTCGATTGCGTAAGTTTGCCATGACGCCGTTTCGTGGTCGCGCGTCACCACGAAATCGAGCGCGAAACGACCGATCACGCCGGCGTCTCGCAAAAGGTCTCCAACCTTGGCAGCGTCACGGGTAATCGCGGTCGCGTAAGCTGGATCGGCTGGAAAGATACAACCGAGATACTTTTGACCACTCGGGCCTCCAAGCATTTGATCATGAGTCGAAAGAAGTTCTACTTTCCCAAGCGGCGTGATGCGCAATTGCACGCTCGGACTGCGCACTTCCTTCGCTCCGACGCCGACTCGCTCTTCAACAATTCCGCCGCGAGCGCGAAACTTCGCGGCATATTCATCGAGGCTGACTTTGCCGAGCTCGAATCGCATCGCTCGCACACGATCGAAGATGGCGGCCTCACCAGGTTCGTCCAAATTCGACAAATCGACCGTTGCGTTTCCTTCCCCAGAGACTCCCTCGTTCAACTTCACTATCGCTTGTTTCATCGAAGGTCGCTGAGCGCGCATTTGAATCAGCGCCGACACGACTTCATCAATGCTGGTCAGATTGTCGGATCCAAGCGGATGATTAATTCCTGCCTGGGCAAATAGGCGCCGGCATCCGCTTTTTGTTCCAAAAGGAAGATGCCGTGGATCGGCGCCATAAAGCGGAATTCCCAGGCGTAATGCGAGATTTCTCTCGAGAAAAGTGGTGTTATAGCAAACGAGGTGAGCGCGTTCCTTATCCTTGATGCTGGCTTCGATTCGCTCAAGAAGGCGCGGCCGCTCGAGTAACTTCAGGCTGAGAGGACGCGGCGAATCATCGTAGGGCGAGAGCAAAGTAAGCCGGCGCATGGCGTGACTTGGAATGACGCCCGAAAGCAAATCCAAATAATATTCGATCACGCTCGGGTGGATCGCCTGAGAGGTCACATAAATCATCCGCGCGCGTGGTTGAGCGAGCAGCAA
>QHPP01000108.1 GCA_003219125.1 Verrucomicrobiota bacterium | reverse complement strand
AACATGAGTCCGCGCTCGAAAACAGTAGCTCGCCGGACGCTACGCGCCTTCGCGTTGGAACTCGTAATCTATGCCACGCTGATTACGGGCTATTTCTTTGCCGTTTTACATTTTCTCGGCGGCTGGCTGGTCCGGCTCGAAACCCAGCACATTCGGATTTACGCCCTTGTCGCCATCCTTTTGATCATCGGACAAGCCGTTGTCCTCGAAGCTGTTACGACCGGACTGTTGCGACTTCTGCGCGGGGGTCGCTCCGAATAATGTTCTTCCCAATCTCACACGCATACGTTAACCCGATCTATCTGGTTGTTGTCGGGTTTCTGATTGGCGTCCTCGGGGGGTTCTTCGGCGTGGGCGGAAGTTTTATCGCCGGACCAGCGTTGCGGCTAGTCGGGATTGACTGGAATTTTGCCGTTGGCACCGATCTGGCCCACATCGTCGGCAAATCTGTGGTGGCGGCAAAGCGTCACCGCGCGCTCGGCAACGTCGATTTGCGCCTAGGTTTAATTATGGCGATCGGAACTATCGCCGGCGCGGAAATGGGCGCGCAATTGATTCAAGCGCTTAAACGAGCCGGCAACGTCAACTTCGTTGTCAGTGTCGTCTCCATTGTCATCTATCTTAGCATCTCGGCTTTCATGCTCTGGGAAAGCTGGAAAACGCTCGCCCGCGCAAAGTCGCGGAAGGCTGGGAGCAAATCAGGGTCGCTCCGCGCGAAATCCGACGAATCTGCATTCCAGCATGTAACGACGGCAATTCAGCGCTGGCGCATCCCGCCCATGGTTTCGTTGCCGGCATCGGGGGTCACGATCTCACTTTGGATCATTCTGCTGGTCGCCATTGTCGGCGGATTATGTAGCGGATTTCTTGGCGGCGGCGCGGGTTACATCCGCATGCCGTCGATGGTCTACGTGCTCGGAATTCCAACCCATCTCGCCGTCGGCACCGATCTTTTCGAAGTCATCATCTCGGCCAGCTACGGCACTTTTTCCCACGCCATCAAAGGCAATGTCGATATTTTGATCGCGCTCGTCATGCACACCGGCGCTGCCATCGGCGCACAGCTCGGCGCGATCTCGACCCAATATTTCGCCGGCCCGAAGATTCGTCTCGCTTTCGTTCCGCTTCCGCTCATCGGCGCGGCCATTGTCATTTACACGATGTTTTCCGGTCACAAACTATGAACATCCTGATCTGCAGCGACGGCACTCCAGCCTCTGACAACGCGGCGCGGCTCGGCGGTATCGTGGCCAGCGCGACCCAGGCCCAGGTCATGCTGCTGGGAATCGCGGAAAATCCGAGCGACGAACAACCGCTTCGGCAAGCCCTTGATCAAGAAGCTCACATTCTGCGGCGCGCCAACGCCAAACCGCGCGTCGTTCTTCAATCGGGGGAACCGATCGCGCAGATTCTGAGCGAAACTTCCTCCAGCAAATATGACATCATTGTCATAGGTTCGCGCCGCAGAAATGCCCCCGGCCGCACCTACGAAATCATCAAAGCAGTTGAGCCCTCGGTATTGGTTGCAATTGGCACGCAGGAGCGGCAGTCGCGCATTCTTCTTTGTAGCGGCGGCAAACATTTTATCGACGACGCTGTCCGGCTCACTGGCACACTCGCCGCGGCCTTGCACGCCCAGGTGACCTTGTTTCATGTCATGGCCGAGCCTCCCGCCATTTACGCCCACCTCAGGCAACTGGAAGAAGACGTGACTGCATTACTCGCTTCAGGTTCGGAACTTGGTCGCAATTTGGTCGCGGAAAAGAAAGCGCTCGAAAAACTCGGTGTTGTCGTCAACGTGCGAGTCCGGCACGGCTTCATCATTGATCAACTTCTGGATGAGATGCGCGAAGGCAATTACGACCTGATCGTTACCGGTTCCTCGCGCGCGCGCGGCCCATTGCAGCACTACATCATGGGCGATGTCACGCAACGCATCCTCGACTCTGCCCAATGCTCGGTGCTCGTCGTTCGCTATCGATCGCCCGGGCCAGCCAAAGGTTTATGGCAGTCGATCGCCAGGCTGTTTCGCTAGAGGCCGTTACAAAAGCTGGAGGGGCGCTCGGCGAGACCTTATGTCCCGGCGTCGCAGGAGCTCCGCCCTCCATTACCAAGCGCGCTACAGACCTTCGATCGACAGCTCGCCACTCATCAATCCTTCTCCCACCAGCAACGCGTCGATTGGATAAGCCGCCATCCGCTTCAAATCTGCCACCGTTCGGATGCCACTCTCGCTGACGATCGTGATCCCTTTAGGAATTTCCGGCAGCAATTTTTCCGTGGTGGCGAGATCAACTTCCAGCGTCGCCAGATTGCGATTGTTGATCCCGATAATTTTCGCGGCGCTATCAATCGCCTTCCCGATTTCGTCGCGAGTGTGCACCTCAACCAGTACGCTCAGTTTATGTGTGATCGCGAGGTGGTGGAGCGCACTTAGTTGATTCGGTTTCAGGGCGGCAACGATCAACAGAAGCGCGTCGGCCCCGATCACGACCGATTCCAAAACCTGCGCCTCGTCCACGATGAAATCTTTGCGCAAAACCGGCCGCGCGATGGCCTGGCGCACTGCGGTCAGGTGTTCGGGCTTGCCGCCAAAATAGTTTTGCTCAGTCAGAACGGAGATCGCATCGGCTTTGTCGGACTCGAAATTTTTTGCGCTTTCCACCGGATCGTAATTCGCCTCAATCACGCCGGCTGAAGGCGACGCCTTTTTTGTTTCCGCAATGATTCGCACTCGATCCGATCGCTGAATTGCTGCCGCGAAGTCACGAAAATCGCGGCGCTGTTCCGCGAGCGCGCGAAATTCTCGCACGCGCTTTTTAGCTGCGAGGATCTCGTCGCGTTTCGCCGCGATTATTTTCTCGAGCCAATTCACAAGCCAGTTGTCAGACGTCTTGGCAAGACGCTACCTATTTCGCGCGAATGGCGCGATATTTATGCTGTAGCGGCGGTCTATGACCGCCGAAGATCTTACGCCTGTCGGTCCGGCGATCATAGACCGCCACGACACTCGGTGTAATTAACTTAATGGAATCGGAACGCGAGGCGGCGCGTCGCGCGATTAAGCGCCGCAACTGGCTGGCGCATCTCTGGCGGGAATGGATCGTGGAAAGCCGCAGGCCCATCGCGCCTGTATTTGCCCGCCCAACACCGGACACTTGGAGCAATGAGAATCTCACTGCTGCATGGATTGGTCATTCTACCGTCCTGATCAATTTTTTCGGGGTCACCATCCTGACCGATCCGGTTTTATTTCCCCGCATCGGAATTCGCCTGCCATTTTTTACCATCGGTCCGAAACGGCTGACCGAACCGGCGTTGACCTTTGCCCGTCTTCCGCCAGTCGATCTCGTCCTGCTTTCGCACGCACACTTTGATCACATTGATCGGCGTACCCTGAAATTATTTCCCGAATCGACGCGCGTGATCACGGCTAGCCGAACCCGAGATTTGCTTCGAGGCACGAAATTCTGCGAGGTGATCGAGCTGGGATGGAATGAATCCGTGAACCTCACTCCACGCGGTTTGGAAATCGAAGTCCGCGCGTTCCGGCCAAAACACTGGGGGGCGCGAATGCAATATGACGTCCATCGCGGATACAACAGCTACGTCATTTCGCGAAACAACCGACGCATCATTTACGGGAGCGATACCGCCATGACCGATGCGTTTGCTAAATTGAATGATGGCGAGCCCTACGATCTCGCCATCATGGGCATCGGCGCCTACGACCCGTGGATTTGGGCGCATTCCACTCCCGAACAGGCCGTTGCCATGGCCGATGCCGCCGGCGCGCGTTTCATCATGCCGGTGCACCATCAAACGTTTCGCCTGAGTGTGGAACCGTTTCGCGAACCGATCGAGCGTTTTACCCGCGCCTTGGCGACCTTGCCGGAACGAATCGCGCTGCGCGAGATTGGCGAGACCTTCATTTTGCCGCCCTGACCCGTCAGGCTCAACGGGTGGATCCAGCAGTCTTGCTCGATGTCCAAACACCGGCGTAGCAGCCGCTAGCCATTTCTACGGAGCCGTGCGCGCGCGTGATGGGAATAAATGCGCGCCATACTCGGGAGGCACATCCTCTCTCTCAAGGAGAGGATTGAGGTGAGGGCGACGGTGTCGGGAACGCAAAAGTCGGATGGATCAGCGGTGGCGACGTAGGCGAAGGTGTCTCGCTGAACATGGGAGTCGGTGACGGCGACGCGGACGGAGTCGGCGAGATCGATGGAGTTGGAATCGGCGTGGGCGTGGGTGTCGGAGTCGGCAACGGCGGCACGGTATTTACCCAATGATGCAACGCTACACTCGCGCCGCCGATTTCCTTTACCAGCGCTTCGCAACGCGCTTGCAGCTTTTCCAAGTCAGGCGGTCCCCACGACGAATCAGCCGTGCCGTTAAAAACGATGTAGGTCGCTTTCAATTCGCTAATCGGCCGGTTATTCGGATTCGAAAGTGCATTGACCTCCTTCGCGATCCGCAACGACGCTTCCCCCACTCGATCGTTCGGGCCAACGTCGCCCACGATTGCAGGATAAATCGCGCTCCCGGCAATCACGACCCCGTAATCGCCCACGTGCGCCGCATCGTTACCCTTGGTAAAACTCCCTGGCACCACGATAAAAGGATCATAGGTGCCGATGAGATAACTATATTTTTTCATCGCGGCGATTTCGTCGCGTAATTCCGTCACCGCGTTTTTCAGATCGCGCTTACGCTCCGGCGCTGCCGTTCTTTGCTCCAATTCCACGCGATGCAATCGATCTTCGATTCCGGGCAAATACGGATTCGGCCGATTGGATTTCTTCCCCCAACGAAAACTGGTGAACGGTTTGAAGGTCGGCGAGACGCCGTTGCCAGCCGGAACCCGATCGCCGTCGGAGCCATCCGCATCCACGTCCATATCCGCCTGAAAGAGCAGTGCGCGGCGTTTGGTTTCCGGACGCCGTAACGCCAGCACGCTTTGGCAGTCGTAAAAATTGTGGCGCGAAAGAAGCAGATCGAGCCGACTCAAATTTTCGCGCAGCTCGCGCACCTTGGTCTCGTAGAGTTGCGCGAATAGCGGCGAAACCGCCTCCGGTTTTGCCATCGTCGCCAGACCGGGCAGTAACTTGCCGAGATCGGGACTCACTTTCGCCAATTCTTCCACCGTTCGATTTGGTGTCGGTACTCGCACGCGCAGTTTCAAATCGATCGCATAACTCATTGGATCGATTCGTTCCTCGGATGCAGCCGCACCTGATGCCGTCTCCACTTCGCTCCGCAACGTGATGCCATTAAAAAGGCGGGAAATGTCGAATTTGCCCGAGAGCGTTGGTGGACGGGGCGGGGCGGCTGACGGCACCGCTGTTGGAGAGGGCGAAGCGGTTTCAATTTCTTCCGCGTGCGTCATTGTCCAGCGCCAGCGTTCCAGTGAAATCCATCGCAACGTGATTGCGACAAACAGCGCAAAAAAGATGAGGAGAACGATCCGGCGCAGCGTGCCGAGCCCCAGCTTCCGCACGCGATTATTTCCTCAGCCAGATCGCGATCGCGACAATGATCCCGAGGGCGCTCAGGACCGACATCAGCCCTGCTGGCATCACTTTGAAGGTGCGAAAAAATTTCGGGATAAATTGCGCAGCCAGTAGGAGCGAAACCACCAATGCGACGACTAATCCGGCTGACTGATGTTCCGGCATCAACCACGCCGCTAGCAAAAGCAGCACGCCCGAAATGGATCCGGCGATGATCGAAGCCATGCTTCCCGCCTTAATGTAGCCAATGATTCCGCCCGCAATCGTCAGAATTCCAAAAATAATGAAGTAAATTTTCGCCGCTCCAATCATCAGGGCGATTGGTAACGCACGAGGCCGGACATGTCCAGCAGGCAACGCAAAACCGTGAAACATCGCACCTGCGAAAAACTAGAATGGCAAATAATAAACTTCGACTAGAGCCACTCCACTGCCTCCATTTTTGCCGCGGACGATCGCAGTCGTGTTTCCGGCCGGACGCGTGACGATGATCGCGGATTCCGCAGGACAAGGAGGAGCGTAACCAGTCCCTTCGATCTCGTTGGCTTGAGTATCGCCCCAGTTGTCGTTAGAAGCAATAGAGTTTCCGTTCTCATCGAACAACATGAGGACCGGGTCAGGCAAAGCCTCCGCAATCCCGAACCCCTGGAGGGTCGGGCCCAGAGCGCGCACGACAACACGCGTATTATTGCTGCGGGCGATGAACCCGCCAATGAGCACGTGGTCGCCGACACCGACAAAACCGCGGGTGCTGATATTGAACAGGAGTGAGGTGCCGCCCGCACTTAAATCATATACCTCAATCAGCCCGACACCTGAGCCACCGTCGGCGTCAGTGAGAACGGCGGTGTACGTGCCTGGTGCGAGTGACTGGATAACTGCAGCTTCGGCGTCATCCGATGGTGCTAAACCGGTGGAACTGATGGCATCTTGCTGCGTATCTTTCCAATTGTCGTTAGTGGCCAGTACCGTTTCCTCACCGAGCAGATCGGCGTAATGCAGAGTGAGAAATGGATTGGGCAGGACGCCGTTGACCCCGAAGGAGGTCAGGGTAGGGCCGAGTCCTCGCACGAGCACGGTGTGGTTCTCGGTTCCAGCAACAACAAAACCGCCGATAGTAGCACTTTCGCCAGTGAACACGTCCGCGCGAGTCGAGATATTGGCGAGACCAGTAGAGGAGGAGGATGAATCTGCAGGCTGGTTTGCTGGGACGGTGAACTGCGCCTCGTTCGATACCGGGCTTTCCGAGCCCGTTGCGGTAATGGCGGTGGCCACGAAGTAGTAGGTTGTGCCTTCGACCAAACCGTTGATTTGGGCAATAGGTGCGTTTGGAACAGTGAGCGCTACCTGATAACTGCCGCTGCTGGTCCCGTAATAGATTTTGTAAGCGACGACGCCGTAAGAAGGGCTAGGTCGCCATGCGAGGGTGACCGAGCCGGCGCGTGCAGTGTTGAAGGCGGTCGCGAATAGAGCGAAGGCTAGGCACACCCGTTTTAAAGCGGATGTAAACATTGGTATTATGGTAAGTATTTATAACGTAGTAAATATAAGCAGCGAGCGTGCCCAACTTTTTCGGTGCCGCCCCGCCCCAACCAGTTGTTTTCCCCTGAGATACAGATACTTATTGTTGATGCCTCAGTTCGCGGTCATTTAAAAACTGATACCGCGCGATGAAAACCTCGCGGGCATCGTCTCCTCCGGGTAGCGCGCGCATCTCCCGTGCTGCTTTCCGCGTCTCGCAGAAACAGTCTTTTAGTGTCGTTGAAACCGCAGTAAAAAGTTCGGGAACCTGAGAGACGGTCGCCAGCCCGGGGAGACGCGCGCGCTACCCGGGTTCGAAAAACTTGCGCAACGTCTCCTATCGACTAAATCTCCTGCTGGCATGAAGTCACGCGCCTGCATCGGCCTTACCATTCTGATTGGTTTGTTCGCGGCGTTGACGCTGGCCAGTTCGCCGCAGTTACACGAAAAACTGCACAAGGTCGGCACGCATCACGAATGCGCGGCGACGATGATCGCGTCCGGCAATTGCGAGCACAGCGCGCCGCCTCAGCTTGGTCCCAAACTCGAGAACGCGCCAAATTCGCCGGCTTTTCTGCCGAAACGTTTTCAATTCGTTATCGCGGCCGTTCCTTCTTCGGTCCAGGAACACGCCCCGCCGGTTGGTCCGTAGCGCGAAGCCGTCGCGGTTGCGCGCGGAATTGATTTTCTCCCGCCGTAGCAATCGCGGCGTTTACTCGCGCCCGCGTTCCTTATTCACCGCAACCGCCCCAGAGGCGCATTGCATTCATCCAATTTCAATCATGAAAACTTTTAATGAAAAAACTTTTAGTAATCACAATCGCGATGCTGAGCGGGGCGAGCATGGCGATTGCACAGGACGCGACAGCGTCACCCAGTCCTTCAGCATCACCGGTCGCGTCGCAAACTTCCAGGACGGCGACGGCAGAGAACGTGGTCATTACCAGCGAAGAGCTCGACGTTTCACGTGAGCAAATCGTACCCAGTCTCGGTGCGACGCGTTACACCGTCGGGCCTGATCGTCTTGATCAGCAAGCGCTTGGGGAAAACGCTCCCTTTAATCAGACCATCCTGCGTTTCCCCGGCGTAGCCCAGGATTCATTCGGCCAACTGCATTTACGCGGCGAACACGCCAACCTGCAATATCGTCTCGACGATGTGCTCCTGCCCGAAGGTATCACCGGCTTCGGTCAGGAATTGGAGACACGCTTTGCTGACAACATCTCGCTTATTACCGGGGCGTTGCCGGCGCAATTCGGGTTTCGTACCACGGGGGTGCTCGATATCCATACCAAAAACGGCGCTGCCTTTACCGGCGGCGAAGCTTCCGTCCAGGTGGGTAGCTTCGATACCATCATGCCAAGCTTCGAATATGGGGGTGTCAGCGGCAAGCTCACCTACTACGGCAGCGGGAGCTATCTGCACAGCGGAATTGGGATCGAAAATCCGACACGAAGCAGCGACCCGATCCATGACGACACCGATCAATTCAAAGGGTTCGGCTATTTTTCCTACATCATCGACGACACCAGCCGGCTGACGCTGTTGCTAAGCGGAAACGACAGCAACTTTCAAATCCCGAATAATCCCGGGCAAATTCCCGTGTTCGCTGTCAACGGCAGAACGACGTTTGATTCCTCGAAGCTGGACGAGAACCAGGCCGAAAACTCAGCTTACGCGATTTTGGCTTATCAGAAGAAATCCGAGCTCTTCAACATGCAGGCGTCGGTCTTTACCCGTTACAGCGGTGTGCTGTTTCGTCCGGATGAAGTGGGCGATCTTTTCTTTAATGGCGTAGCCTCGCGAGTCGATCGTCAGATTTACACTAACGGCGCGGAACTGGACATGAGCTACAAACTTAACGAGCAAAATACTCTGCGCGGCGGGTTACTCTTTACCGCATCACACGCAACAGTGGGCACTGCCACGCTCGTTTTTCCAACGTTGCCCGATGGCAGTCAGGCGGGTGATATGCCATTCCGAATCGTCGATAATACAAGCCAATACGGCTACTTTTACGGTGTTTATCTACAGGATGAATGGAAGCCGTTCGAGCAGCTCACGATTAACTTCGGCGGCCGCTTCGATGTCGCGGACGAAACGTTGACTGAGAGCCAGTTTAGCCCGCGCGTTAGCATTGTCTATACCCCATGGGCGCCGACCAGTTTTCACATCGGTTATGCGCGTTACTTCACGCCGCCGCCTCTGGAAAATGTGCCACAGAGCACCATCGCGAAATTTGTCGGCACAACTAATGAATCTGCCATCACGTTGGATTCACCGGTGAAAACCGAGCGCGCCCATTATTTCGATGCCGGGGTGACACAGAAAATCGGTGATGATTTACAGCTTGGCGTAGATGGATTTTACAAGCACGCCCGTAACGTCCTGGATGAAGGACAATTCGGGCAGGCCCTCATCCTTTCATCCTTTAACTATCGTGAAGGTGAGATTTACGGTGGCGAATTCACCGCCAACTATCAGCACAAAGGTTTTTCGGGCTATCTGAATATCGGCTACGAATACGCGCGCGGCATGCATGTTAGCTCCGCACAGTTCCTCTTCGATCCGGATGAGTTCGCCTATATTCGCGACCACTGGGTATTCCTCGATCACGATCAGCGGTTCACCGGCTCCGCCGGAATCGCCTACCGCTGGAACGACTGGAGTTTTTCCGCCGACGCACTTTATGGGAATGGGTTGCGGCGCGGCTTTGCCAACACCCAAAAGAATCATCCCTACGAGACTTTGAACCTGGGAGTGGAACGCAGAATTTCTCTTGGTGGAAGGCAAGCCATCAAAGTTCGTTTCGATGTCGTGAATCTATTCGACAAAATTTACGAACTGCGCGACGGCAGCGGCATCGGCGTTGGCGCGCCGCAGTTTGGACAGCGCCGCGGATTTTACGGAACCGTCGCGTACGATTTCTGACTCACATTCAATTGCGTGGCGCCTCAACAAGGTGATTTAGTTTTCGACTACGTGTAATCGATCCAGTTCAAGGTCACCGGCAGAAATTTCTTGCGTGCTAATTCGCCCCGATGGAGTCTCGAGGGCTGATGAAGGCCTGCGCTCGCGTTGGGATTAGCGTCCTGGTTGCCTTTCTGGTGGCATTGACGCTCGCCAGTTCGCCGCCATTACACGAAAAACTGCACAAGCCCAGTTCGCAGCACGAGTGCGCCGCAACGTTGATCGCGTCCGGTAATTGCGAGCACGCTACGTCGTCTCAGCTTGTTCCCAAACTCGAGAATGCGCCCAATTCGCCGGCGTTTCTCGCGAAACGTTTTCAATTTGTTGTCGCATCAGTTCCTTCTTCGATTCAGGAACACGCCCCGCCCGCGTTTCACTAACGCTTCGCGCGTCCGCGACGGGCTGCGCATTCATTTTTTGCGCAGAGATTCTCCCCGCGCGCTAATCGCTCGCATCCTCATCGGCGGGACTTTTGCCGATACTATCAATTTTTTAATGACCAAATTTTTCTTCAAAACTCTAGTTGCAATGTTGCTGATTGCCTCCCGCGAGGGCTGGGCGCAAACACCGACACCAGCCGCTTCCGCCACCGCCTCAGATGTGGCCGCGCTCCGTGAGCAGGTCCAAGCCCTGACCGAGACGGTGAAAGCGCTGCAACAGCAGGTAAAAGATCAGCAGGCAACGCTGGAGAAGGCGAACATCACCGGGAACCAGGGGCCGCAAAACGAAGGAACACCTTCAGTGGCGTCGGCACCTCTACCTACGCCTCTGCCGGGCGCGAGCGCTCAGGAATCATTTCCAACAACGGATAGCTCGGTCGTTGCTAACGCGCCGACTGCACCAGGTGCGCCAGCGGTGAACGCGAACGGCACCCCCACGGGCCAGTTCCCAACCACTGACGAATCGGTGGTCGCCACACCAGCGGGCGCAATCTCCTCTGCGACCGGTGCACCACCAACTGAAACATCCACCCGTTCGCTCACGCAGCCGATCACAATCGCAGGCGGAGGCAAGAATTACATGAACATTTCCTTCGACGGCATGTTTGCTCTCGCTGGATCGAGCGCACGCGATCTGTCGCACATCGAAGTGGGCGATCACGATCCGCAGCAGCGCGGATTCAATGCCCGCAATATCGAGCTCGCCTTCGATGGTGCGGTCGATCCTTACTTCGAAGGTTTCGCCAACATCGTCTTCAAACTTGACAACGACAACGAGACCGAGGTCGAAGTCGAAGAAGCGTTTATGCAAACAACGAACCTGCCGTTCGGTTTGCAATTAAAGGGCGGACAATTCTTCGCCGCGTTTGGCCGACTTAACCCGATGCATCCACACGTCTGGGATTTTGCGGATGACGCGCTGGTGCATGGCCGCTTGCTCGGACCGGATGGATTACGCGGTGTCGCAGCCCAGGTTTCCTGGACGTTACCGACACCATGGTACTCGCAACTGATTCTGGCCTCGCAAAACGGACGCGGCAGCACCGGATTTTCTTTTCGCAATCCGGGCGATAACGGCATTTTCTTCAGTCGCGAAACAACTGATCGCGAAGCGCGCGGTCTCCAGGATTTCGTCTGGATTCCGCGCTGGGAAAATTCGGTTGATCTCAGCCCGACGCAGGTGGTGCTGGCGGGAGTTTCCGGCGCGTTCGGTTCGAACGAAACCGGCGCCAATGCGCGGACGCAGATTTACGGTGGTGACCTGTTTTACAAATGGAAAAGCGCGCATGCCGAGGGTGGCTTCCCCTTCGTGAAATGGCAGACCGAAATGATGTATAGACGATTCGAAGCCGGGCGCGGGGTTGATGAGAGTTTTCCGGTAGCGGAAACGTTCCACGATTGGGGGTTGTATTCACAGGTGCTGTGGGGTTTTCGCAAGGGCTGGGTCGCAGGTCTTCGTGGTGATTATCTCCACATGCAGAATTCACGATTTACCGACGATCAAGATCGGCAATCGCGTTCCCGCGTCAGCGCAAATTTAAGCTGGTACCCGACCGAATTTTCGAAGCTGCGATTGCAATACAATCACGATTTTCTGGAGTCGAACTTCTTCCTCGCCGATCGCGAAGTCGATTCGGTTTTTCTGCAGTTCGAATTCATTCTCGGCGCACATGGGGCGCACAAATTCTGAAACATGATCAATAAAACAGTCATCCCGAACGGAGCGAAGCGGAGTCGAGGGATCCCGTTGAAGTTACCTGTACGTCGCGCCGTGGAATGACTGGGTGTTCGCGATCCAATTTTTCATGAAAAAAATCCTGTTAATTCTATCTATTGTTCTCGGTGCATTTTCGGCGCAGGCGAAGATCAACGTCGTCGCCACACTTTCCGATCTTGGCTCGCTCGCGCGCGAAATCGGCGGTGACAACGTCAGCGTTACGGTTTTGGCGAAGCCAACGGAGGATCCGCACTTTGTGGACGCACGCCCGAGTTTCGTCGTTGCGCTTCGGAGCACGGATGTGTTGATCGATGGAGGCGCAGAGCTGGAGCTGGGATGGTTGCCACCGCTTTTACAAAATGCGCGCAACGCCAAGCTCGACATCGGCAAACCGGGCCGGGTGCAGGCGTCGCAAGGAGTTCGCTTAATGAACGTGCCGGCGAATGTGACGCGTGCCGCTGGTGACGTACACGCGCTGGGCAATCCACATTTCGGAGTCGACCCAATCATTGCCAAAGCGATCGCGCAGCATATCGCGCAATCATTTTCCGCGATCGACCCAGCCAACGCCGCTGCCTACGACGCGAACTACAAAAAATTCGAAGCCGCAATCAATGCCAAGCTTCAGCAATGGGGCGCGGCCTTGTTGCCATTCAAGGGCCAGCATATCGCCGCCTATCACGATTCCTGGCCCTACTTCGGCCACCGTTTCGGTTTGGAGATCGACATTTTTCTGGAACCGAAACCCGGCATTCCCCCGTCGCCATCGCATCTGGCGGAGGTGATTGCGCAAATGAAGGCGCAGAAGATCAAAGCCATTATCGTCGAGCCGTACCACGACCGAAAAATTGCCGAGCGGGTCGCCAGTGCGACCGGAGCGAAAGTGGTCGATTTCGCGCAATATCCCGGGGCGCTCCCGGGCACCGATAACTATATCAAGTTGATCGACACACTTGTTTCGCGATTGGCCGCGGCGCTGAAATGAATGGTGACTGGCACCAGTGAATGGAAGGTGTGCCCGATGAGACTCGATTCACGTGTCACTAATCACGATTCACGTTTCTCAATATGTGGGAAGTAATGTTCTGGCCGATCGTAGCCTGCGTCCTCTTGCCCTGGTTGCTCGTCTATCTTGGTCTTCATGTCGTCCAACGCGGCATTATCTTCGTCGACATTGCGATGGCGCAAATGGCTTCCCTCGGGATTTGCCTGGCGTTGCTCCTTCGTCTCGATCTCCATGGCTGGACGACATTCGCTATTGCGCTCGGTTTCACCCTCTTGGGCGGCGCGATCTTTTCCTTAACGGGAAAACGCGCCGGCCAGATTCCGCAGGAGGCGATCATTGGCATCGCCTATGTCGTGGCGGCGGCCGCAGCGGTGTTGCTTCTCAGTCGCGCCGCTGAGGGCGACGAAGAAATCAAACAAATGCTGGTCGGGAATATCCTGCTGGTTACGCCGGCGGAGGTTTGGAAATGTTTCGCACTTTTTGTGGCCGTCGGAATTTTCCATTTCATTTTGCGACGAAATTTTTTGCTCGTTTCATTTGATCGCGATGGCGCTTACCAGAAAGGATTGCGGGTGCGATGGTGGGACTTTCTATTTTACGCCAGCTTTGGGTTGGTCGTGACTATCTTTGTCCGGATCGCCGGCGTCCTTCTCGTATTCAGTTATCTGATCGTGCCGGCGGTTTGCGGAATCAATTTGGCACGCAGCACCCGCGCGCGGCTGCTGCTTGGCTGGATCGTGGCGACGCTAGGAGGAATCGGCGGCTTGTTCTGGTCCTTCTACAGCGACTTGCCGTCGGGCGCGGCTATTGTTTGCACGTTTGGGATCTTGCTCATCCTCGTTTCGGCCGGCGGATTCCTCAAAAGGAACTCGTAGCGGTGATAGCGGTAATCTGTTCCGGGTAACGCACGCGTCTCGCGTGTTGGTTTCGGCGTCACGCCGAAACAGGCTTTTTTTGCTCTTTAACAGCGAAACAAAAGTTCGCGATGGCGAGGACGCCCTCGCCAGACACGCGGGACGCGTGCGCTACCCGGGCGAAACCATTCGTAACCGTATTCGTATTCCTGTTCGTAATCTCCCGATGGAATAAGATTAGGAGCAGGAATAGGAATACGATTAGATTTCAATCGTGCACGCCTTCCATTACCGCGATGGCCACCTTTTTTGCGAAGACGTCGAGGTCGCCATCGCCGCCGATAGATTCGGCACTCCCCTCTATTTATATAGTGCGGGCACGATTCTCGATCACTTCGGGCGATTAGATGAAGCGCTGGCGGGACTTGATCATCTAATTTGCTACGCCGTCAAAGCGAACTCAAATCGCGCCATTCTGCGTCTGCTACGCGATGCTGGTGCGGGCTTCGATATCGTTTCGGGCGGCGAACTCTTTCGCGCGCTGAAGGCCGGCGCCGACCCAGGCAAATGCACCTTCGCCGGGGTAGGAAAATCGCGCGAGGAAATCGAATACGCGCTCGAACAGGGCGTTTATTCCTTCAACATCGAGAGCGAAGCCGAACTCGATTACATCAACGAGATCGCATCGGCTAAAAACCAGCGCGCGCCGATTGCGCTGCGAGTGAATCCCGACGTCGAGGCCCAGACACATCAATACATCTCTACCGGTAAAAGCGAGAACAAGTTCGGCATCGCGCTCGAACAGGCCGCGAAAGTTTACGAGCGGGCGAGCAAAATGCCGGCTGTCGCCATTCGCGGCGTGCAGATGCACATCGGGTCGCAGATTACCGAAGCAGCGCCGTTCGTGGCTGCGATTGAAAAAATTGCCCCATTGGTTTCGGAATTGAGAAGCAAATATGCGATCGAGTTTTTTAGTATCGGCGGCGGCCTGGGGATTGCCTATGAATCGTCGATCGCCAGTGGCAGCGGCGATTGGTGGACCTCGCAGCGGTCGCATCCGCTCACCATTCGCGATTACGTCGATGCTATTCTGCTCCCGCTAACGAGACTCGGGCTACGGATTTTGCTCGAGCCGGGCCGATTGCTCGTGGGAAACGCCGGAATTTTGTTAACCCGTGTTCGTTACATCAAAGAAACAGCGCAAAAAAAATTCGCGATCATCGACGCGGGCATGAACGATCTCATTCGTCCGGCGCTTTATGGGAGCTACCACGAGATCGTTCCGGTTAATCAATCGAGCACGAGTAGGATTACGAAGAAGAACAGGACACGGAAGATAGATATTGTCGGACCGGTGTGTGAGAGCGGCGATTTTTTTGCTCAGGATCGCGAGATGCCGCCAGTGCAAGCGGGCGACCTGCTAGCCGTGATGAGCGCGGGCGCATACGGATTTGTCATGGCATCCAACTATAATTCGAGGCCGTTGCCGGCGGAGGCGCTGATCGAGGGCGACAAGCTCGCACTCATTCGCGAACGTGAGTCGTTTGCAGACCTTGTGCGAGGGGAAGTTAATCCCGAACTACGAGGAGTTTCGCCAACGTTGTAGTAACTGTCTTGCTTGTCCCGTTCCGCTAAAAGTCGCTCAGAATCAAAATAGTCCCATCACCAGGATATGAGGCGAGAAATTGAACGCGGATCAGTTTGGATAAGCCAGAATTTGACTGTAATCGCGACGATCAGCGCGATCATGTAATTCAGGTCGGCTGTATATGAGCTAGTTTGAGGTCCCGGCGTTAAATCTTTTAGGTACGGTTTCGGAGGAAACGAGCCCGCTTGAAGATGGAGTAACGCGATGGGGTAGAATGTAGTAACTCGGCTATCATCGCACTCGCATCGTTCTGCTTAACTCAGCCAGCGATGGCACGCTTCGGGCGTACTCGCGGTCGCGGGAGCCCAGTGCCTCTCCGATATCGACGAATTCAATTCGTTGTTCCGGTGCCAACTTCAAATCGTGATGGAGCACCGGTTCAAATAATTTCAAATCCCAACCGTGAAATTCTTGCGTCAGATCGTTCATAATAACATTCGGAACGGGAAGCCCGGCCGCTCGCGCCTCGCGCGACATTCCCTTGATCAAAGACCAGGCATGATCATGCGAAACTTGGGCGAGCGGTTGGAATTTAGGATAAACATATCGCGCGAACTGGTGCTGTGAAATAATGGCGCAAAACGATAACAAGAGAGAAGCGATCGATAGATAGGCCGTTTTTCCTCCGGCCGCAGTCAATGCCACTGTTGCCGCAACCAGTGCACCGAAAAATACGATTGTGCTCGGGACCACGTTGCGCGAACCGACAAACATTCCGAACAATGGAATGCGCGATGGTTCGTGAATTTCTCGAATCGCTATCAGCAGTAGTAACGCGATATAGCCGATAAATGAGAAGGTGATTAGGACGAATCGAACGGCAATGGCATCTTTTCGTTCGCTTTCTTTCCACTGCCACACGACCGCCGCGATTATGAATATGCCGGCAAGAAGAACGGCGGGACCAAATGGCCACGCACTCGGCAATTGTATCGCGGCATCAAGCGGCACGGTGATCCCGACGAAGAAGGCGTTTAAAATGAAGACCGGATAAACCCCGGCGAAGCCCATCAGTGCACGGGTGAGCGGTTGAAATGCCGGCGTAACGGTAACCGATGGAATCGAGTTTAGTCGGAGCATGCAAATTGCGTGGCAGATGGTCAAAAAAACGAGCAATGCGAGCGCAGCCAAGACGTGGCGCCGGACCAATGAAAGCCATTCAAACCTGTTCCGAAAAAACAAAATCACGGCGAAAATGCTTGCAGTGGCTGCAGCAGTGAGTAAACCAAGACCGAAGAAGTGGAGTGACCCATAAGCACTAAGAGCAGCGATCCAAGCGAACCGTTGCGGATTGGCACCGCTCACGAGCGACACTAGTGACCACAACGCGACCATTGAGAGAATCATCCAGCCAAGTTGCAGCATCAGAAATGGCCACGCGACGAACTCGATCATCAGCGGTTGGAAGAGAGTCAGGCTGGTCAGGCCCGTGCTCAGGCAACACGCAGTGGTTGTTTTGAGGTCGGATGCCACCGCGGCGCGACGAACCAAAAGAAACAAAATCGATCCCAGCAGTGAGATCAATAAAATCGCGCGCCACCTCCAATAGGCTTCTCTCGTCCCGACGAGCTTTGTTTGCTCGAATTCGAGCCAGAACACGAATGGTGCGTAGTGACCATTGTGGCTTTTTGTAAAAAGGTCTCGCACAAAGTCTCGTTGCGAGGCAGTACTCGCGCGCGACAGCGTCTGATACCAGCCGCTCTCGGCGCGGAAGAAGGTGACGGGAGTCCGATGATAGCACAAAGCTACGAGTGCAAACCAGAAGCCGTAGATCAGAATGAATTGCGCTAATTGCCTTTTTCTGCTTCCGGAGCCCTTACCACTTACTTCCACGCGTGCGAGTGTTAGTCGAAATCGCGGTGTCTGGCAAGATGTGCTCCGAGACAACTTGCGCATTCTCGCATTCAGCATAAATACTGCTGCTTCTCAGGAATGGCGAAACGAATCGCTCTGCTAATCGCGCTACTTGCCATCGTGTTGGCAAAGGACGTTTCTGTCGCGGCGGCAAATGCGCCGCAAGGCGAGTGGATTATTCTGGTGGGTGGCGTTTCCCTCAACCAGTGGGAGAAATACAAGACCCAACCGCATGATCATTGGTGGGCAAATTTCGTGCATGCGGCCCGCATTCGGACCGAGCAATTACGCGAGCAGTTTGGACCGGACCTGATGATAACGTGGCTGGTTTACAAGCCCGCCTACATTGAGCGGGCCAAGCAGGACGGAGTCGATTTGATCGGGGACATCAATTCCGTGCGCGACAAGTTCAATCTGCATCTGGTTTACTTCAACAAAGGCGGAGACGTGATCGATTACCTTAATAACGGTCAACCGCGCACTTCGCTGAAGGTTGCAGCCTTCGAATACTTCGGCCATTCCAATAAGGCGTGCTTCATGTTCGATTACAGCAACGTGATCGACAGTTCCGCCAAAGCGTGGTTGCACGAAACCGACCTTTCAAAGATCGACCGACGCATTTTTGGCAAAGGCGCATTTGTGAAAAGCTGGGGTTGTCACACCGGCGAGGAAATGAGCAGGTATTGGCATGCTGCGACCGGCACGCGCATGTGGGGCGCGATCGGCAAAACGCAATTCATGGATGAAGAATTACCCATTCTCACATCCGAAGGCGGCAAATGGGTCAATTGAATGACGAAGGAAACCGGAATCTTCAACTGACGACGCAGCGCTGAAGCTTCCTTTTTGTCATTCGGATTTCGTCATTCCTTCGTCATTAGACATTCGTCATTCATCATTCTTTCGTTTAATCTCGAGGCACCATGAACTTTGATCGGCTGCACACCCTCTATCACCAGCCGCTCTTTGATTTGATTTCTCGATCGCGCGCGGTTCATCTGGAACATTGGCGCGGCAAATCGGTGCAGCGTTGCTCGTTGCTTAGCATTAAGACCGGCGGATGCAGCGAGGATTGTGCTTATTGCGCGCAGAGCGCGCATTATTCGACCGGGATCGAGCGCGAAGATTTGCTCCCGCTCGAGCGGATTCTATCGGCTGCCAAACAAGCGCGGGCGCAGGGAGCGACACGTTTTTGCATGGGCGCAGCCTGGCGCGGAGTACACGATGGCACCGACAAATTCGAGCGCGTCCTCGAAACCGTGCGTGAAGTCAGCCAACTCGGTATGGAAGTCTGTGTTACCCTGGGTCAGATCGGCGACGACGAAGCGGTGAAACTCAAGGCCGCCGGCGTCACTGCTTACAATCATAACATCGATACCTCGCCCGATTTTTATCCAAGAATCGTTAGCACACACACCTTCCAGGACCGGGTCGATACCATCCGGGCAGTGCAACGCAGCGGCATGTCGGTATGTAGTGGCGGAATTATCGGCATGGGCGAAAGCGTGGATGATCGATTGCATATGCTCGAAATCCTGAGCGAATTCGATCCGCAACCCGAGAGTGTTCCGATTAATTGCCTGATGACGATGCCGGGAACGCCCCTGGCCGACGCCCCGCCGGTAGACATTTTCGATCTGGTCCGGTTGATCGCCGTCGCGCGCATCGCAATTCCCCGGGCCCGAGTTCGTCTTGCCGCGGGCCGCACCCGAATCACGCGCGAAGGCCAGGCGTTCTGTTTCTTCGCCGGAGCGAACTCAATCTTTTTCGGAGACAAACTGCTGACCGCGGAAAATCCCGCTGCCACCGCCGATGTGAAGCTGCTGCGTGAACTTGGCCTGCGCATTGATTCGCATGAGACGCGAAATTGTGGCCCGGCGGGCTTGGTTTCACGGTGAACAAGGCACGCCCAATTACCTGATAAGATTGTGGTGCGGGCTTGCGGGCAATAGAACTAGCAACCCTTCTTTCTTTCCCCTAATCGTGAGTTCGGTATAACCAAGATACGTCTAATTACCATAACGGCCGAATTGCCCCAAATTCCCTAAGTTATTGTAAATAAATATGATAACGTCCAATCCTCCGCGCTTGATTCTTTCGTTTTTCAGCACCGAATCTGCTTTTAAGGTTTTAGGTGCCACTGAAACAGCGGCAACCACTAGAGATGTCAAAGAAAATCCAGTTCCGGCTAACAGAGCGAGCAGGTTTTACCCTGGTCGAAATCATGATTGTAGTCGGCGTGATTGCGTTGCTGGCCGCGCTTGCGATGCCCGGGATGCTTCGGGCGCGGAAACGAGCGCAAGCTTCGCGGGTGAAGGACGATCTACGGCTGATCGAAGGGGCCGTCGATCAATATGCAATCGAAACCCAAAGGCAGCCCGGCTCGGTTGTATCCGTCACCGATTGGACCGCCTATCTAAAAAAAGAAACGCATCTTTGTACGACTGGAAAGGATGTGCTCGGGCACGATTTCGGTTCGCAGACAGTCGATCAAATCCCAACCGTCCCGCCCGAAACGTACGCCCAGCTTGCCGATGTCGCCGACGACGGATTTTGGGCGCCATTTACCCCATAGACGGACCGGGTTCCAAAAATTCCGCTTCGGCTATCGGGACACGAGGTCAAAGACCTGTGTAGCGCACAAACCGCAGGTCTGTGTTCCTCTACACAATTCTGCCCAGGTATCGTTAAGAAGTTCTAGAGCTTTTTCGCCACGCTCATTCCGGTGATAAAGAGCACCAGGCAAATAACCAGGAACAGGAAAAAGAGAAATTTCGCAATTCCTGCCGCAGCCGAAGCAATCCCGGTAAATCCAAAGAGCGCAGCCACTAGCGCAATCACCAGAAAAATAACAGCCCAACGCAACATAATGATCCCCCTCCTTCCCTGATTCGGCATTCGCCTCGATTTTGCGCGCATAACTGGAGCAACGCCATCCCGAGGTCGCCCGTGGCAGCCGAGGGACTCCTCCAAAGGTCACGCGCTATCGAACGATCGTGAGGTTCGTCGCCGTCTGCGCGGCTCGGAATGACAAATATGGATCGCGCCAAGATCGCTACTACACCCTGGCGAGTTCGTGAACCAATTTCGGTCCGCGATAAATAAACCCGGTGTAAACTTGTAATAACTTCGCACCGGCTTCGATCTTTTCCCGGGCTGAGGGGGCATCAAAAATTCCGCCACACCCGATGATTGGAATTTTGGTTTTGTTCGCGATTTGCCGGACGATCGCCGTCGATTTTTTCTGCAATGGTGCGCCACTCAGCCCGCCATCTTCGTCGCGAACAATGGCGGAATGATCGAGCGTGGTGTTGCTCGCGATAATTCCCGAAACATTGTTGCCCTCACAGACGCTAACGAGCTCATTAAGCGCGGCCGGTTCCAAGTCGGGCGCGATTTTTACCAGCAGCGGCATATTGCCGCGCTCCGCATTGATTGCGCGCAGCAATTCATCGAGACGCTCACCTCCCTGCAATTCGCGCAACCCCGGCGTATTCGGTGAACTGACATTGAGAGCGATGTAATCGGCCTGGGCTCGCAGCTTGCGAAAAGAAAATAGATAATCCTCCACCGCACGTTCTATCGGCGTAACGCGTGATTTCCCAATATTGATCCCCACCGGAATGCCCGGCCAGCCGCCGCGGTCGCGCAATTTCGCAAGACGACTAGCAATCACTTCCGCGCCATCATTGTTGAAACCGAGCCGATTGATCAGCGCATTTTGCTCGGGATAGCGAAAAATGCGCGGACGCGGATTGCCCGGCTGTGCCTGCGCAGTGACCGTTCCAATTTCAACAAACGAAAACCCGAGCGCTTCCCACGCTGGCAGCGCGATGCCATTTTTGTCCAGACCAGCGGCGAGCCCGACCCGATGCCGGAAATTCAGCCCAAACACCGACACGCGCGAGGTCGTGTCAGTCGGTTTTGGAAGCAACGGTCCAGCGGCGCGCAAAAACGCAAGCACGAAGTGATGCGCGGTTTCGGGGTCGAGTGCAAAAAGAAGCGGGCGGAGGAGACGCTCGTAAATCATTTGTGGCCGCAAATCATTTGCTGCACCGAATCATTTGTTGGAGCGAATCATTTGCGCTGGAAATCATTTGCGTCGCAAGTCACTTGCCGATGCAAAACTGGCTAAAAATGGCGTCGCGCACCGCTTCTTCGTCTCCACCACCCAGTAGTTCATCGATGGCGTGCCGCGCTTCCTGCAAATCGATCGCAAACATTTCCGGTGTCGCGCCGGCGCCGATCGCTGCCAAGGCCCGTCCGATCGCATTCGAGGCGCGACGCAATTGCTCGCGATGACGGGCATTGATCGCGAGCGGGCTCTCCGCATTTAATTTCGCGCCACCGATCCGCCGATAAATTTCATCCGCCAACTCCGGCAAACCGGCGCCGGTCTTGCATGAAATCCGAATCGCGCCGGCGGATGACCAGTCAGCATGCTCCGGCAGATCGCTCTTATTTAATATGAGCAACTCGCACGAGCTCGCGCTGAAATCAGTCGGACGCGGTGCGTTGGCATCGATGATGTGCAACCGCAGATCGGCTGCTTCGAGCATGCGTTGGGTGCGTTCAATCCCCTGACGTTCCACCAGATTCTCTGGCGCGCGCAAGCCGGCGGTGTCGAGCAAACGCAGGGCGACGCCGCGCAGATTGATTCGTTCTTCGATGGAATCGCGGGTAGTGCCATGCATCTCGCTCACAATCGCACGATCGAATCCGAGCATGCAATTAAGCAGGCTCGATTTGCCGGCGTTGGTCGCGCCGAAGATCACCACACGCAAACCTTCGCGCAAAATGCGCCCGGTCTCAGCAGTCGCGATTAATTTATCGATCTCACTTTGTAATGACTCGAGCCTGCTCCGAATCGTAGTTATGTCGTCGGGAGAAATTCCTTCCTCGGGGAAATCCATCGATGCCTCGACATGCGCGATGATTTCGATTAATCGCTGACGCTGATTGCGAAATTGTTCGCCCAGCCGTCCTGACAGTTGTTCCGTGGCGGAGCGCAAGGCCAGATCAGTCTGCGCGCGAATCAGATCGATGACGGCTTCCGCCTGAGTCAGGTCGATTTTGCCGTTGAGATAAGCGCGCTCGGTGAATTCGCCGGGCCGGGCCCCGCGCGCGCCTGCTCGCAAACATGTTTCCAAAACCTTGGCCGTAACCAGCGCGCCGCCGTGACAACTGATCTCGACCAGATCTTCGCCGGTGTAACTCGCAGGCGCGCGATGCACCGCCAGCATTGCCTGATCAATTACAGCGCCGTTTTCAACGATCTCACCCAACTGTTGGGTATGCGATTGCAAATCCGATGGCCGTTGTTTTCCCCGAAAGACTTTATCGGCAACTCCAATCGCGTCTTCGCCAGAAACGCGAACCAGCGCGATCGCCGCTTCGCCTGCCGCAGTGGAAATGGCCGCGATCGTTTCCCCTGGGACAATTGAACGGTTCACGCCAGCCTCAAGCCGAAACGGCATCGAGAGAACAGGTGGCTTTCACCATCGGCATGTAATATCGATATCATACTCCCACCACGCGGCAACCGACCGCATTCTACTAATTAGTTCCAATCCCGGCAGGTCTTTTCCGTTCGACCCGAACCATACTTTAACCGCATTACGTTTAGCCTTGTTTCCATCAAGGATTTGCGGGCGAAGTATGTGCATCAGTGTTCGAGGCTTTTGAGGTAGGTTATTTCTGCCCATGGCTGGATATTCAGGCACTCCTTTGTGGAAGAAGCTCGGCTACAAGACGGGGATGTCTGCCTACGTTGATGGTGGACCCAGCAATTACATTTCCTTGCTGGTCTTACCGGCCGACGTCGTTGTTGCGTGGCTTCCCAGTGCGAAATCGGATGTGCAGTTCGTGCATCTTTTCACGACCTCCGCCTCCAACCTGAAAAGGAAACTGGAATCCTACCGGAAAAGGATCGTTCCTGGCGGAGTGATCTGGGTGTCTTGGCCAAAGAAGAGTTCCGGGGTAACGAGCGATATTTCCGAAGACACGATTCGCGATGTTGCGCTACCGATGGGCCTTGTCGATGTAAAGGTTTGTGCGGTCGATGAGGTGTGGTCCGGACTAAAGCTGATGATTCGACGCACGGCCTAGTTCGCGGGCGGGTTTGCGGTTAGGAAGATAGGCATCTTGCCTGTCTCGGCCGGTGGGCATCCTGGCTGTCGATGATTATAAGGACGACACGCGGGAAGCATGTCGGCCGAGTCAGGCTGGAAGCCTAACTTCCAAGATCCGGCATCGGCGGGTAAAATGCCCGCCGGTGGCCCACAGGCAGGATGCTTGTGCTACAGGACTTGGCGGAGGGCGGTAATGCACTTCTGGTTTTGGTCCATCGTTCCGATGGTGATGCGGACCCATTGCGGCAAGTTGTAGCCTTTCAGTGCGCGCACGATCACTTTGTGCTGAAGCAGGGCGCGAAAAACCGCGAGACCATCGCCAACCTTCACCAGAACAAAATTTGCCGCGCTCGGTACGAAGGGAAGCTTCATCGTGCCAAACTCCTTTTCGAAAAAGACGCGCCCTTCATCGACCATCCTCTTTGTTTCACGCTGATGTTCTTCGTCTGCCAGCGCCGCAAGTGCGCCGAACTGACCGATACCGCTGACATTGAAGGGTTGTCTTGTTTTGTGCATCACTTCAATCAATTCCGGCCGGGCGATGCCATAGCCGACGCGCAAACTCGCCAGTCCGTGAATCTTTGAAAAGGTGCGCAGCGCAACGACGTTTTGCCCATCGCGCACGTAGCGAAGCGTGTCGGGCATTCGATCAACGAATTCGTAATAGGCTTCGTCGAACACGACGACCACTTGCGACGGCACCCGCAACAGGAAACGCTCGATCGCATTCGCCGATAAGAGTGTTCCGGTTGGATTGTTCGGGTTGGCGATGAAAATCAGCTCGGTGCGACCGGTAACGGCATCGAGCATGGCATCGAGATCGTGGCTGTAATCACGACTCGGCGCTTCGATCGTCTCCGCGCCAAAAACGCGCGCGATGATTTTGTAAGCAATGAAGGCGTGCTCGGACGTGACGATGGCGTCGCCGCGTTCCAGGAAAGCGTGGGCCAGCAACTCGATAATCTCATTCGAGCCGTTGCCGAGAATGATATGATCGGGAGTGACGTTGAGCTTTTTCGCAATGGCGTTGCGCAGGTAAAATGCGCCGCCATCGGGATAAAGGTGTGCATTTTCGATAGCATCGTGCATGGCTGCAATCGCCTTCGGAGAAGGACCGAGCGGATTTTCATTCGAGGCCAGCTTGGTAATCTCGGACGCCTCGCAGCCAAGCTCGCGCGCAGTCTCTTCGATTGGTTTGCCTGGTTGATAAACCGCGAGATCGCGCAGCTGCGGATTGGCCCGGTCCCAGATCGATTCCACCGGCGCAGCTTAAACGAAAATGTTCGCGGGAAAAGACTCGCGACGGCAAGCGTTCTCCGCCAACGTCGCGCCATGCACAGTTTTCATTTGATTGCCGATGCAGCGATCGCAGGAGTTACGGTCAATGGCTGGAAAATTCTTGGCTGGAGCGGCAACCTCGTTTTCGGTGCGCGATTCATTATTCAGTGGATCGCATCGGAACGGGCCCGCAAGAGCATTATTCCGGTTGGTTTCTGGGAATGCAGCGCAGCCGGCTCGATATTGCTGCTGATTTATTTCGCGTTTTACCGGCATGATTCGGTCGGGGTGTTGAGCGCATTATTTCCCCTGCCGGTTTACCTCCGAAATCTTTATTTTCGCTACACTCATCAGCACCCGAAACATCCGGGAAACGAGCCGCGACCTCCGGAATGAGGGCCTTTCAGATAACGGAGGGTGGGCAAAGCCACTAGGTGGAACTTAGGCTTCCAGCCTGACTCGGCCGACATGCTTCCAGCTTGTCGCTCCCGCGATCCTCGACGGGCAGGATAACCGTCGTCCGAGACAGGCAAGATGCCTGTCTTTCAATCGGCTCGGCTTGCCGCTACGGCGGGTTTACATCGGCGAACTAGAGAGATAACATTTATCCTCTATGATCGCGTCGGAGAAAATTACTTACCTCGATAATAACGCGACGACGGCGATCGATCCCGCGGTGCTGGAAGCGATGCGACCGTTTCTGGAGAAATATTTCGCCAATCCGTCGAGCGGTTACCGATTCGCCGCGCAAGTGCGCGACGCGATCGAGCAGGCGCGCGAGCAAGTCGCCGCACTCCTCGGGTGCGAGCCAGGCGAGATCGTATTCACCAGTTGCGGCACGGAATCGAACAACACTGCTTTCCATTCCGCGCTCGAAACCCGGCCGGAATGCAAGCATGTCGTTACCACTTCGGTTGAGCATAGCGCGGTGCGCAAACCGGCGCAGGAACTCGAGCGACACGGTTACGAAGTCACGGTCATCGGCGTCGATAAATCAGGCCGGCTAAGTTTGCGCGCCTTGGCCGATGCCATTCGCTCCGACACCGCGCTGGTTTCCGTGATGTGGGCCAACAATGAGACGGGCGTGATTTTCCCCATCGAAGAGATCGCGGAGATTGCGCGCGACAAAGGGGTCCCGCTTCATACCGACGCGGTGCAGGTGGCAGGGAAAATTTCGATCAACCTGCGAGAAATCCAGTTGCAATTCCTATCCATCTCCGGTCACAAGCTGCATGCACCGAAAGGTGTCGGCGCGCTTTATGTAAATCGGCGCTCGCGATTTCACCCTCTAATACTGGGCGGCAGCCACGAAAACAATCGACGCGCCGGGACCGAGAACGCCGCTTCCATCGTTGGTCTCGGAAAGGCAGCAGAGATCGCACTCGCGAAATTGCCGGAGGAACAAACGCGAGTGCGAAATTTGCGGGACCGCTTTGAAAAAGGCCTCATCGAAAAAATTTCGAACGCCCGGGTAAATGGCGCGGGCGCACCGCGTTTGCCAAATACCTCCAGCGTCATGTTCGATGAAATTGAATCGGAAGCGGCGCTGATGATGCTCGACCAGGAAAATATCTGTTGTTCGGCCGGATCGGCCTGTCGCACCGGATCGCTTCAGCCCTCGCACGTTTTGAGCGCGATGGGTCTGGTCAACGAGCAAGCTCGAGGCAGCCTGCGTTTTTCCTTCGGCCGGTTTAACGACGAGGCGGACATCGATCGCGCACTCGAAATCGTTCCGGGTGTCATCGGGAAATTGCAGGCGCTATCGCCGGCGGCCTCGCGGTA
This sequence comes from Verrucomicrobiota bacterium, assembly GCA_003219125.1. Classification (GTDB taxonomy): domain Bacteria; phylum Verrucomicrobiota; class Verrucomicrobiia; order Chthoniobacterales; family UBA10450; genus AV69. The sequence goes on along the minus strand of QHPP01000108.1, from coordinate 1,503 downwards.
AATTTACAAAAGCCTGTCATCCCGAGCGAAAACGCCAGTCCGGCTCGGACCGAGGGATTCCGCGAAGTTACCTTTAGGCTTTCGCATCGGGATCCCTCGACTTTCGCTCGGGATGACCGTCGACGCTACCCTCACTCTTTCAGCTTTCAGCGGCTGCCCGCGTCGGTTAATTTTCGCTGCCGTGAACTTACCTCACGATCTCATCGCTATGCGCGAAGAATATTTCACCCACGGCCTGCGCCGCATCGATCTCGATCCCGATCCGATCAAGCAGTTCGGGATTTGGTTCACCGCGGCGGTGGAAGTTGGGATCAGCGAGATGAATGCATTTGCCCTGGCAACGGTGGCGGAAAATGGCCAGCCGACCACGCGCATGGTTTTGCTCAAGGGTTATGACCACGCTGGTTTCGTTTTTTACACGAATTACCAGAGCGAAAAGGGCCGGCATCTGGAAAAAAATCCGCGAGCGGCTTTGGTCATTCATTGGAAGGAACTCGAGCGGCAAATCCGGATCGACGGCATCGCCGAAAAAGTTTCGCGCGAAGAATCGGCCCGCTATTTTCATTCGCGGCCGATTGGCAGCCAGCTCGGGGCGTGGGTTTCGCACCAGAGCGAGGTGATCCACGCGCGTCGAATATTGGAAGCGCGACTTTCCGAATTGGAAGAGCGATTTGCTGGCCAGGAAATCCCCTGTCCCCCGCACTGGGGCGGTTATCGGGTGAGACCGGAGCGAATCGAATTCTGGCAGGGCCGCCCCAACCGCTTGCACGATCGCTTTCGGTATACGCGCGAGGTCGAATCGTGGCGGATCGAGCGTCTGGCGCCGTAGGGCGTCACTCGTGTCCGTTTAATCGGACTCTTCGATGAAATTCCAAGGCCCAAGATCCAAATCCCAAGGAAGCATCAATCTCCAAAGCTTAAAAAAGAACTCTCTCGTCATTCGTGCTTCGTCATTCATCGACGAAAGACACGCACACGAAGGGACGAATCGCGACCAACTGGTCGTTTGAGTCGAGGCTTTCCTTAAGCGGATACTCGAGCCGAGTTACGCAAGGAATGCTCTCAGCCGTGCTTTGGTTTGTAACCTTCGAGCGCGATTTGCCAGCCAAGCGCTGAGCAAGGCGCCACCATCGCTTCGTGGTTATCGACCTGGACAATGTTGATAAATCCTGCTGCCTCCATGCATATTCGCAACGTCGATTCATCGAAGACCCGATGGTGCAGCACCGTTTCCTTTTCCCGATCGCCGACATCTTCTGCTTTCACTCCGGTGGTGATGGCGATGATTCCTTCATCGGGTCCTAACTCCAACGCGGGAAAACGCTTTCGTTCTAACCACATCCGATTTGCACCGCGACAATCCGGCACTGTTATGGTGATACGACCTCCCGGTTTCAGCACCTCAAACCAGCGCCCGAAGCTCACTTTCACGTCGTCCATATGCTCGGCCACGTGCCCGGCGTAAATCTCGTCGGCGCAATTCGCTTCGAAACTCGGCAGGGT
>QHPP01000107.1 GCA_003219125.1 Verrucomicrobiota bacterium | reverse complement strand
TTGAATGGTACAGTCGTCCCGATAAATTCTGGGGAGTTCGGATCAAAGATAGGATCGGCTGCGTTCAAGATACGATTAAAGCGCGTCGCCGACACCTGCTGGCCGACCTGGACGTTCTTAAGCTGGCTGTAGCGCCAGCCGGCGTCGTAGCCCCAGGTTCCATCGAATAGTTTGTCGCCTTTGACGCCGAGAGTTGCAAGAACGGCATCAGTATCATTGTCGAATAAGCGATTCCCAAAGTCAGCTAGGCGAGCGCGGGTCGAGCCCGAGATGATTTGCTCGAAAGGATTAAAGGGATTGAATGCATTGGCCGGAACACCAGTCTCGAGATGCGTGGGGGTGTTCGGTGGTTCGGCGCCGGGGGCAATGGGCGAGTGTGGTGGAATGGCGATGGTGGTCTGGCCTTTGGTCTCGAAATTACCGGTTGCGGGCGGCGCCGCCTCATTATGCGTTTTCACGTTTTGGTAGTAAGCGTCGGCGTAGAGAACCATCTGATCGCCGAAGATTTTGTGATCAGCGGCGAGATAACCCCCGTAGCGCTCGCTGTCGGGGAAGGAGGAAGCGAACAGATTGAAGTCAAACCCCGGTCGCTGACCGCCAAGTGCTCGGACGCGGCTAGTGCCGTAGAGATAGCTGTTGGCCGGAGCTAGTCCGTTGGTTAAATCCGGCGGGCTGGCGAATATGGTCCCTCCAGGGCTCAAATTTGGTCCGCCTGCCGCTGCCGCAACGTCGCTGCTAAGTGAAAGATTATATGGGCTGTTGTTTGAGCTAAGGAACGGGGGTACGATGGAATATGCGCGGTCGCGCTGGAAGATGGAATTGCGGTGGTAATAATTCAACACTCCGGTGATGTTGGTGGTGTTATCGCCCACGCCGAAAATTGCCTGGGCGAGGAACTCACCCGAATCTTCGTGCTCTGTGTTGCCGTATTGGATGCTCGTTTCCGCGTAGTTTTGATAATCGTGACGTAGTTTGATGTTGACCACCCCGGCGACGGCATCTGCGCCATACGTGGTGGAAGCGCCATCTTTCAAAATCTCTATGCTATCGATCGCAGCCGCCGGAATGGAATTGAGATCGACGAACATGACGTTAACCAACCCAGGATTGTTCCCCGTCGGATAGGGAGCGACGCGTCGGCCATCGATCAGAATGAGAGTGGCGCGCGCATCGAAGCCACGCAGGGCGATGGTCGCGGCGCCCACCGCTGTATTGCTGCCGTTCTCGTTGTTGGATTGTGGAATGATGTTCGCGTTAACGGTCGGAAGGCTTTGGAGAAATTGTTCCGTCGTGCGCTCCCCCGATTTGCTCATCGTTTCCTGGTTGTAGATGTCGACCGGATTCGGTCCGACTTCCTCCGCCGTCGGAATGTTTGAACCGGTAACGATGACGCGCTCCGCCGTCGCGCTTGCCCCCGGCAAAAGATTTCCCTGGGCATCTCGCGCGCCCGCTGCGGCAGGCACGGGAGAGGGGACCTGCGCCGGAACGTTTAAGACAATGGCGAAAAAGATCGCCAGCAGAACCGCACTTTTACGGAATAATCCGCACTCATTAAGTTGGACGTTGTTCATATTTTGTTGGGTTCAAACCGACGAATACTCAAAACGCCTCTAAGCGTTCAATGCTTTTTTTGCTTTATTTTTTATTTTGCGCAGGCGTCTTTATAATTGCCACAACAACCGTTGCCGGCACAGCGATGCTCCATGCTCCATGCGGCCAACTGGCATCCCCTAAAAAATCGCGTATACAGTGAGGACGGAAATTGCTGCTGAAGGTGGCGTTTCCGCGCGTAAAATGCCGGCATAGCTCAGTTGGTAGAGCAGCTGATTTGTAATCAGCAGGTCGTCGGTTCGAATCCGTCTGCCGGCTTTTCTCTTAATGTTGCAAGGAAACAAAATCGTCGTGGTGATGCCGGCCTACAATGCGGCCCGGACTCTGCGCCAAACCTATGATGAAGTGATCGGACACGACATCGTGGATGAAATCATCCTGGTCGATGATGCCAGCCATGACGAGACTGCCGCCATTGCCCGGACCCTAGATCGGGTGCGCGTTGAGGTTCATCCGGAGAACCGCGGTTACGGCGGCAACCAGAAAACGTGCTACCGTCTCGCCCTCGCCGCCGGAGCTGACGTCGTCATCATGCTTCATCCCGACTATCAATACACGCCGACACTGATTCCAGCGATGGCGTCCATGGTCACGAGCGGACTTTACCCTTGTGTACTGGCGTCGAGGATTCTGGGCGGTGGAGCGCTGCGTGGCGGCATGCCTTGGTGGAAATATGTCTCCAATCGTTTACTTACCTTAGCCGAGAACATTCTGCTCGGCGCCAAGCTATCCGAGTATCATACCGGTTACCGGGCTTTCGGGCGAAACTTACTGGAAAAACTTCCGCTGGAGAAGAATTCCGATGACTTCGTTTTTGATAATCAAATGCTGGCCCAGATCATTTGGTTTGGCCATCCAATTGGCGAAATTACCTGCCCTGCGAAATACATGCCCGAAGCTTCCTCAATTAACTTTCAACGAAGCGTCAGGTATGGGCTGGGCTGCCTTAAGGTAGGGATTGAATTCGTCTTCGCGCGTTGGCGGGGTGAGGGTTCTATTTTTCCGAGACTAACTCACGTAGCCTAGAAGCCGTCTCACAAATAGCGGGACCGATTTTCGTGAAAGCAGAGCAATCGAAGTCGATCTGATATCGCAGATCGTTTCTGGAAATATGCCAATGAGCAACCGGATGACTCGACTAGTCGCGATCTACTTCGGCCTAACCGGTCTCGTCGCGGTCGTCTTCTTCCAAACCGCGCACTTCAATTTCGTTAACTACGACGACGGCTCTTACGTTTTCGAGAACGCGAAGATCCGGGCCGGCTTGACCTGGCGCGGCATCGCCTGGGCCTTCACCCATGTTCATTCGCAAAACTGGCATCCACTAACGTCGATTTCGCACATGATCGATTGTCAGCTTTTCGGTTTGAATGCCGGCCAGCATCATTTGGTCAATGTCGGTTTGCATACGGTAATGGCGCTACTCTTGTTCACGTTTCTCTGGCACTCGACCAATGCAATTTGGGCGAGCGCGATCGGCGCGGCAATCTTCGCCATTCATCCGCTGCGGGTTGAATCCGCAGCCTGGATTTCCGAGCGGAAGGACGTGCTGAGCGGCGTCTTCTTCATGCTGACTTTACTGGCATATGCGAGATATGTCCGCGGCCCAGCCTTGAAACGGATGGCGGTGGTTGCGGCCTGCTTCGCTTTCGGTTTGATGTCGAAAGCGATGCTGGTGACGACGCCGATCGTATTATTGCTGTTGGACTATTGGCCATTTGATCGTTTCAAGAAACAAGGCTTGTGGAAACTCATTCTTGAGAAGGTTCCATTGATTATCCTCTCAGTTGGATCGTGCGCGGCCACGTTGATCGCGCAGCAGGTGGCGATCGGGTCCACTCAGAGCCTTCCTCCGGCGTGGCGTATCAACAATGCACTGGTTAGCTACGTCAACTATTTGCGACAAATGTTTTGGCCAGTTGATCTAGTCCCGTTTTATATCCATCCGGAGTGGCAACTCGCCGCTTGGGAAATAATTGGCGCAATCATTCTCATAGCTGGAATTACAGCCGCCGTGTTTCTTTTGCGCCGCAAAGTTCCCTTCTTATTAGTCGGCTGGCTTTGGTATCTGGTAATGTTACTTCCGGTTATCGGGATAGTCCAGGTAGGGTTACAAGGCCGCGCTGATAGATACACTTACCTGCCGCAGATCGGGATTATCATAGCAGTGGTGTGGGCGATACGCGATCTCACTTCGTTTTGGCGCGCACGGGCGATTGTATTGATGCCGGCATCTCTGGCATTACTCGGAACATTAAGTTTCCTGAGCTATCGCCAGGCTACTCACTGGCACGACACCGAATCACTTTGGAGTTATACACTTAGTGTATCGCCGGAAAACGACGTGGCACTTACCGGACTAGCCATGATAGAAGTGGCGCGCGGCCAGACAGAGGACGCAATCACTCAATTTCGCCACGCTCTCGCCCTGCGTGATGGAAATGGCGCTGCCCATTATGGGCTAGCGCTTGCTCTGTCGCGGCAACGCAAAATCGATGAAGCGATCGAGCACTGGCAGAAGAGCCTCGAAATTCAGCCGGATAATATGAACGCGCGTAATTATCTTGGGGCCGCCCTGGCCGGTATCGGGCGAACGCGTGAGGCCATCGAGCAATGGCAACAAACGCTGGCCTTTGACCCAGATGATGGCAACGCCGCAAATAATCTGGGATGGATTCTCGCGACTTCGCCAGATGCGACCTTGCGCGACGGCGCCAAAGCAGTCGCGTATGCGAAACGTGCGACCAACGTACAGGGCGGAGACAATCCGCTGGTGTATCGCACCCTGGCAGCCGCCTATGCTGAGAACGGGCAATTCGCCGACGCCATCTCGGCCGCAGAGCATGCCAAGCAGCTCGCGCAAGCAACTGGCAACTCGGAACTGGTAGGTGAACTCGATCGCTGCATCGAATTATTCCGCCAGCAGCGTACATTGCGCGCACCTTAGTCAGTCATATAAGAAGCCAGCTCGAAACCTGAGTTAACAATCCCATGTTGCGGGTGCGACACCAAAATGTTAGCTCACTGGAATTCGAACGATGGGTGCCAGCGCGTTGCCATCAGGAGGAACCGCCCACGCCGTTGCAATCAGCTAAGAAGTTGTCCGAATCAGGGTAACAATTCCGTGTTGCAGATGCCACACCCCAAAGTTACCTTCGTAGAATTGACGTGGCAGGCGGCGAGCAGGTGCGTTCTGGAGTGGCTTAAACAATTGGGCTCTAGCGCCAATCGCAGCAATCCCACCCCAGCAGCGCTTCCAGCCGGCCAATGTCGCTCCGCAGAATTTCCCGCACCGCCGCTCGCTCCTCATCGCGAATTTTGCGCACATAGGGAATGTCGTGAGCCTCGACCGCGCGAAATCGCGCGGGTGAAAGATTCAGAAAGCGAAAAACCGCCTCAACCGTTTCACGCTGGCGAACTCGAAATTCTTCATATTTGATGACGAGGAATTGCTCCCGCGGAAATAACCGAAATGCGCGTTCCAATTGTTCGGCATAGCGTCCGCGGTCGACATAGGAAAATTTTCGCAGCTGTTTCGGCGCGGATGCGGCGATGCGACTCGCCTCTGCGGCGACTGCATCCAGAAAATCACATGGCTCGATTCCGCGTGTCCGCTGCATGTTCCATTGCGAGAAAGCGCGCTCGATGGGGTTACGCAAAATGACGACGAACTTCATCGCCGGATTGTAATCCCGGATTCGAGGCAGAGCCGGCCGCCAATAAAGATAAATCGGAGTGTTTTCGCCCGCGACGCTACCGGGGCGCGCCGGTCGGAACATTTCGTGCAGTGGTTCATAAGAGACGTTGCCGCCGGCAAACAACTCGTCCTTGTCGAAAAAATGCAGCTCTTTTTTGACCGGGAGAGCGATGTAGGGATGGCGCTTTAAGTAGTAGTTGAGGGCCGTCGTGCCCGACTTTTGTGCACCCGCAACAAGGAAATCGAGTTTCTCGACCCGGCGTTTACCGAAACCGAACATGCCAGTCCGTCACGCCGTCACTTGAGAACTGCGATTGCCGGCGAAGTGGAGAAGCTCGAGAATTTCACTCCGCAACAAAAGAAAATCAGAGCTGCTGCGATCACGCGGACGATCAAGCGCGATAGGAATGATTTGTTCGATGGTGCCGGGCCGCTGCGTGAGGATGATGATGCGATCACTCATGTAAATGGCTTCGTCGATGTCGTGAGTAACGAGCAGCATGGTAGTGCGCCGGTTTTGCCAAAGGCGCAAAACTTCATCCTGCATGCGCATGCGGGTGAAGGCGTCGAGGGCGCCGAGTGGCTCATCGAGCAGAAGAACTTTGGGATGATTAATCAAGGCGCGAGCCAGAGCTACGCGCTGCGCCATTCCGCCAGAAAGGTGATGCGGATAAGCGTCGGCGAAAGCTTCCAAGCCAACAAGGCGCATGAACTCTTTCACCTCACTGCGTTTTTGCTGGAGCAGGCCGCGGGCAGCGAGCCCCGCCTCAATATTACGACGCACTGTCAGCCACGGAAAAAGATTGGGATCCTGAAAGACGAGGCCTCGTTCGGCGCTGGGGCCCGAGATTGGTTCCTCGTCTACGAGCAACTCACCCGAATCGGGAAAATCGAGGCCAGCAACGAGACGTAGCAAAGTGGATTTTCCGCAACCACTCGGGCCAACCAACGAAACTAACTCACCGGCCTCCAGCGATACTGAGATTGTTTCCAGGACGGGTCGCCGTGTGAGTGGCTGATCGGGCGCGGGAAAACTCTTTCCCACGTCGCGCAATTGAACGGAGGAGGCTACCACCGAATCATTCCCTTTTGCCACACCAGGACGCGGTCGCGCAGTTTGAAAAGCAGAGTCATGATCGTTGAAAAAAATACCGCCATGATCACGAGCGCCGCGTAGACTTTTCCGTACTCGGCCCAGCCTTGCGCCCAGCTCACGTACCAGCCGAGACCAGATTTAACTCCGACGCTTTCGGCAACGACGAGGGTGAGAAACGATGCACCAAGTCCCATAAACAAGCCGACGAAAATGCTCGGTAACGCCGCCGGAATGGCGATGCGGAAGACAAGATAACGCGCGTTGGCTCCCAGGGTACGCGCGACGTCGAGATACGAAGCGCGCGTGTTGGAAATGCCGGAGGCGGTCAACATTGTCACAGGAAACCAGACTGCCAGCGCGATGAGCGCAGCCGCCGAGATCAGGGCGGAAGGCGATACCACCATGGCAAGCGGAATCCAAGCTGTCGCTGGAATTGGGCCGACCACTTTGAGCAAAGGCATTCCCCAATAGCGAGCGGGCGCTGACCAGCCGATGCAAACACCGGTAACCAATCCCGCCGCGACCCCGAGAAGATATCCGCTCAAGAGCAGGACGAGTGAGTGCCAGGTACTGTCGAATAATAAGCCGCGATCATTGATCATGCTTTGCACCACGCCGGCCGGGCTGGGAAAATAGGGGAGGGGCAACATGCGAAAACCCGACGTGATTATTTCCCAGACGCACAGAAGCAGGACACCAACGGTAAAGAGGGGACGAAAGCGACGCATTCGGGTTTGCAGCGCCGGCCACCAGCGTTGCATGACGGCGGCAACGATTGCGCCTGCGAAAAAAGAGCCGAGAACAATTGTGTAGGTGCGGCTTTCATTGGGCGGTTCCTTCTTTGCCACCAAAAAATGAATGCCAAGCGCGAGAGCCGCCGTCACCGGAACGGTCAAGAGCGCGGCGGTGGGGTGTTTCCTTTCCGGCGTGCTAAGCGCGTACCTTTCGGCGCTGTCAGCGCGGACATGGTCCGATGGCACACTGCCAACGGTTACTTGGCTTTGGCGAGAGATTTTCTGGCCTTGCAGCATGACTCTTCGGTGTCGGACAAAATCAATTCCGCGAACAAGCGAATGTCCTGATCGGGTGGTACCTGACCGCCGGCCACTCGTTCCACCTGTAACTGATTGAGCCACTCATCTGAGACTCCATCCAGATGCGCAAACGCGCGCTTCGCCAGGTCGGTTACGTTGGTCGAAGGGCTGAGCATGCCGGCTGTTTTCATTTCGGTGGCGGCCGATTTGACTGCTTCATCTGCGCCGGAAACGCTCGGCACATAGCGCAAATGCGAAATGGCAACCGTGTTTAGCTCGGGATTGGAGGCGAGATATTTCTTCTCCACTGATAGGCGTGCGGCTGCTGCAGGATTTGCTTCGACCCATTTGGCCGCTTTCAATAACGCGCGCGTCGCTCCGGCGGCACCTTTTGGATTCGCAGCGAGAAATTTGCCGCTGACGATGACGGCGCAGCAATATTCATCCTTGTAAGGCGCATCCTTCGCCTGATCCGCGACATTTTTCACTTTGCCCTGTGCAAGCAAAAGACTTCCGATCGGCTCAGAATCCGCCACTGCATCCACTTCGCCCTTGTCCAGAGCCAGCCCCAGTTCGCCCGCCGGAAAAACACGCCAGGTAATTTCCTTCCCGGGATCAATGCCATTAGCGCCTAGAACGCGATTGGCAAAAATAAATGGCGGCGTTCCCATTCCTGGGACACCGATGCGTTTTCCGCGCAGATCCTGAATTTTGCTGATGCTGCCGTTCGCGCCCGCCTGCACCCGCAGACATCCGCGGTGGATTCCGCCGGTAAACTTCACGTCAAGCCCCTGCTCGATCGGCTTGAGAAAATACATCACCAAATGATGAGTGATGTCGAAACCGCCCAGCGCCAGCACATCCTTGTAGTTGGCCCATTCGCATTTAACCAGGCTAACTTCGAGTCCTTCCTCTTTGAAAAACCCTTTTTCCACGGCGGTGAAAATCGGAGCCTCGCACGTCAACCCAATGTAGCCGACGCGCACTTTGTTTGAGGCGGCCTCCTTTTTGCAGCCGGTAAGCACAATAACAAGCGCGGCGACGCAAAGAAATTTATTCACTTGGCAGAGAATGGATGTTGTTGCCACCAAAGTCGAACTACAACAACTGATATGGATCAACATCCACTGCGACGGCGACGTCTTCGGGCATTGGCAATTTATCGAGGGTTTCGCGGATCAAACGGCTCAAGCGCATGATCGCGTTGCCACGCAATAGAATGTGAAAACGATATTGTCCTGACAGTTTTTCCAGCGGCGCCGGCGCGGCTTCGGCCACCATGAATTCTTGCGGTAAGGCCTCACGCAACTTACGGCGCAGCGTTTCCGCGGAAAATTTCCCGCGCTCCTGATGCGCGGAGTGAACGGTGATAAGCACCGCATGCTTGAATGGCGGAAAATCACAGCGCTCGCGAAATTCCAATTCCTGTTCGACGTAACCGGCGAAATCGTGATGGCGGGCAAACTGGATCGAGGGCGAAAAGGGGGTGTAACTTTGAACGAAAACCTCCCCCGGTGTTTCACCGCGCCCGGCGCGGCCGGCCACCTGGGTCAATAACTGAAACGTTCGTTCGCCCGCGCGAAAATCCGGAAGATGCAGCGCCAGGTCGGCATTGATAATTCCAACCAGGGTGACGTTTGGAAAATGTAATCCCTTCGCGATCATTTGCGTGCCAACCAGGATATCAATCTTGCCCGCCCGAAATGCCCGCAGGGTTTCGCGATAGGCTTCCTTGCGCGACATCGAATCGGCGTCCATCCGCTTTACTACCGCGTTCGGAAAAATTTGCGCGACGGTTGATTCCACTTTTTCCGTCCCGAAACCGACGTAAATCAACGCGTCCTGCCCGCACTCCGGGCATTTCTTTGGCACTGCGGCGGTATGCCCGCAAAGATGACAATTCAGCCGCGACATCGAGCGATGAAAGGTGAGTGCGACGCTGCAATTCGGACAGTCGCGCGCCTTCCCACATTTACTGCAAAGCAAGGAGGTGGAAAATCCACGCCGATTAAGAAACAAAATTGTCTGTTCGCGTTTTGCGATCCGGGCTGAAATCGCGCTCCGTAATTTTTCCGACAGGATGGGAGTACGCTCGCTTCGCTGTTCCTGCCGCAGATCGATCACGCGAATCAGCGGCATCTGGCAGTTGTCCACGCGCTGGGTCAGGGTCGCTAGCTCATACTTTTTCGTGAGCGTGTTGTGATAGCTCTCAAGTGAGGGCGTCGCGCTCCCGAGCAGGACCACGGCCTTTTCGATCTTCGCCCGCACCACTGCGACGTCGCGGGCATGATAACGCGGCGCTTCCTCCTGCTTGTAGGAAGTTTCGTGTTCCTCATCGACCACGATGAGCCCGAGATTTTTCAAGGGGGCAAAGACGGCACTGCGGGCGCCGATCACAATACGAGCGCGACCAGAATGAACTTTGTGCCACTCATCATGTCGCTCCCCCTCGGATAAATGACTGTGTAAAACCGCCACGTCGTCCTGCGACTCGGCGAAGCGGCTTTTGAAGCGTTCGACCGTTTGCGGGGTGAGCGAAATTTCCGGCACTAGGACAATGGCCGTGCGATTCCGGGTCAGGGTTTCGCGAATTGCTTGCAAATAAATTTCCGTTTTCCCGCTGCCGGTGACGCCATGCAGCAAAATTGGTTTTGCTTCCTCCCGCGATGAAATAGCTCGCACGATCGTGGCGAAGGCCGCGGTTTGTTCTTCGTTGAGTAACAATTCCGGACCGGGAATGAATTGTTCGCCAGCGTGCGGGTCGCGGGCGACGGCACGCTCGGTAATTTTCACCAGGTCACGTTTCGCCAGGGCGCGCAGGGTTGAAACATTGAGCGATAATCGGCGCAAAACTTCCGCTACTGGAATTGGCACCTCCGCCTTGCTCAGTTCCTCGAGCAATTCCGCCTGGCGCGGGGCGCGACGCCGCAACGCCTCCATCGTCTCGCCTGTCACATTCGATCCGATCTCGACGAACTGCTGTTTTTTCCAACCAACTTCGGCCCGTCGAATCACTTGCGGCAATAAACTGCGCATGACCGCTTCGATTGGGCAGCAGTAGTAGCTCGCGATCCAGCGGGCGAGCTCGAGCAGCGGTTCGCTTAAGGTCGGGCCTTCGCCAATGACCGCCTCAATCTCGCGAATGCCTTTGGCGTTTGTTTCCTCAAGCAAAGCCACCACCGTGGCCAGCGCTCGGCGATCACGAAATGGAATCCGCACTCGCGCCCCAATGCCGACCCGCGCACTCAACGATTCGGGAATCGCGTAGTCTAACTCTCGACGAATGGCGCGATCGATAATGACGCGCGCGAATTTACTGTGCATGGTAACGCCCCACTGATGTTCCGGTTTCTGCTCAAGCTAGTCATTTGTCTCGGCCTGGCGATTGCCGCCGGGTTGTTTCTTCTCGCCTTGCGCTCCGGTGACGTCATCTACACCGCTTACGAGTGGATTAGTCCGGCGCGTTTTCATCAATTCGATAATCTCATTGGCACGGTCGCGGCCGAGCACGAGCTCGATCCGATGCTGGTGAAAGCGGTCGTCTGGCGCGAGAGCCGTTTTGATCCGCGGAAAATCGGCAGCGCTGGCGAGCGCGGCCTGATGCAGGTAAGCGAGCGGGCGGCGCGAGAATGGGCACGGGAAACGCAGGTTGTAAATTTTCACGCAGACGATCTGCTCGACGCGAAGACGAATCTTGAGGCCGGCTCATGGTATTTGCACCGGGCTTTGCAACACTGGGAGCATCAAAAAAAACCGGCGGTTTTCGCCCTTGCGGAATACAACGCCGGTGCCAGCCGGGCCCAGCGTTGGGCCAATAACGACGCGACCGCGCCGATGTCCGAGCGGGCTTTTCGTAGCAACATCGATTTCCCTGGCACACGCAACTACGTCAACAGCGTATTGCAGCGCTGTGAATTTTATCGAAAACGCGGCCGGATGTAGTGGTCATTTCGAGCGAAAGCCGAGGGATCTCGCCATGAGACCTTAAACGTTTCGCCACGGGATCCCTCGACTGTCGCTAGGGATGACAGGCGCTATTGCTGCGTCGTGCGCACACGAACCATTTTGCGGAGGAAAATTTTACGCGGAAATTGCCGTTCTGCCAATCATGATGACGAAGGAAAAAATTGCTGAAGCGCTCGAGGAAATCGCGACGCTGCTGGAACTCAAAGAAGAAAATCCATTCAAAATTCGCGCCTATCAAAATGCCGCCCGCTCGATCGAAGCTTTCGGCGCCAGTTTTTCCGATCTGCAAAATCAGGAGACGCTCGAAAAGATCCCCGGTATCGGCAAAGCCATCGCAGCAAAAATCAGCGAACTGGCGACCACCGGCGCGCTTAAATTTCTCGACGAATTGCGCGCGGAATTTCCGTCCGCCATTCTCGAATTGTTTTCGATTCCCGGTCTGGGCTCGAAAAAGATCAAGGCGCTCTACGAGCAGCTGAAAGTCAGCTCAATCGCGGATCTACAGGCAGCCTGCGAATCGGGCCGGGTGGCGGAGCTGCCGGGATTTGGGGAGACGACGCAGACAAAGATTTGCAACGCTATCGCTAATCGCGCCAAGCACGCCGGCTCTTTTCAACTCGGGGAGATTGCTGCTGAGGCCGAGCAGCTGCGAAGCGATCTGGCCGCGCATAACGATGCGCTGCAAGTGAGCGTGGCGGGAAGTTTTCGCCGTCGCAAGGAAATCGTGCGCGATCTCGATTTCATTGTCGCCAGCAAATGTCCCGACGCCATCACGGAATTTTTTTGCGCCCATCCGCTCGTGGAAGATTTGATCGCGCGCGGTCCGACCAAAACGAGTGTGCGGTTGAAATCGGGAATCCAATGCGACCTGCGCGTGGTGACAAACGCCGAATATCCCTTCGCCCTGAATTATTTCACCGGCAGCAAGGAACACAACATTGTGATGCGAAATCGCGCGCTCAATCGCGGCTGGACGCTGAACGAATACCGGCTTGGGCCCGCACCGATCGTAGAAACGAAATTGAAAACCGATAGGGCCGGTTCACCCGAATCGCCCACCAAAAAGAGTGGGCGCGAGCGATCAAAGTCAATCGCCCCTTCTATTCCGAAAATTAACGAAGAACCTGACCTCTATCGCGCGCTCGGGCTCGATTTCATTCCGCCGGAGCTGCGCGAAAATTGCGGCGAATTCGAAGCCGCAGAATCAGGCAAACTACCGCGCTTGATCGAGCTGGAGAACTTGCGCGGCACCTTCCATTGCCATACCACCGCCAGCGACGGACACAATTCCCTCGAGGAAATGGTCGCGGCGGCGCAGGAACTTGGCCTCGAATATATTGGGATTGCCGATCACAGCCGCAGTTCGGTGCAGGCGCACGGAGTTGATGCTGCGCGGCTGAAAGTACAGCAAGCGCAAATTCGAAAATTGCAAAGCACGCTGCCTGACATTCGAATTTTCAGCGGAATCGAATGCGACATTTTGCGGGACGGCTCACTCGATTTCGATGATGAAATTTTAGCGGAGCTGGATTTCGTTGTTGCTTCGGTGCATTCGACCTTCAATCTCAGCGAAGCGGAAATGACGAAGCGTGTCATTCGCGCGATCACAAATCCTTTTGTGACGATGCTGGCACATCCGACCGGACGGCTATTGTTGAAACGCGAGGGTTACGCCATCGATATTCCAGCTGTCCTGGACGCTGCCGCGGAGACCGGCACCTGGATCGAACTCAATGCTGCGCCGAAACGCCTCGACCTCGACTGGCGCTGGTGGCCGCTGGCGAAGAAAAAAGGAGTGCGTTGCGTGATTAATCCCGATGCTCACCGCACCGCGCGCTTACAGGACTTGTGGTTTGGGATCGGTGCCGCGCGCAAAGGCTGGCTGACCAAAGAAGATGTCCTGAATTGTTTGCCGGTTACGAGGATTGAGAATGAGTTAAAACGAAAACGCGAGCAAATTTCGGCTTAACACTTTTCTCGCTGCGGCAAAAACATGGTCAGACACTTGCAGGCGCCGCCGGCCTTGAGAAATTCGCTCATCGGCAGTTCATGGCAGCGATAACCACGAGTCGTTAGGCCCTTAACGAGATTTGGAGCGCCTTCCGGCAGCACGATGTCGCGCTCCAGCACAACCGCGTTGCAGGAAAAACACTTAGCTTCCTCTTCTTCAACGTCGATCAGCTCGGGCACGTGCGCGCGAATGGCCCGCTGCCCGTATTCATCAAACGCCGCCGGAAACCAGACCGCTCCGCCATCGGGCAGTGGACAAAAACAAGTGTCGAGATGGTAAAACCGCGCATCGACCAGCTCGACCGAGATGACGAGGCAGCCAAGCATTTCCGCGACCGCGCGATGCGATTGGATATCGCTGCGGAATTTGTAACCGCAAAAAAGCGCGTCGCCGCCAAAGAGCGCGTCACCTTCGCCTTCGAAATACAAATTCTCCGGCAGCCGAAGAATTTCGTAACCGTGCTCTTCCATCCAACGCACGAAATAAGGCGCTTCACCCGCCCGTTCTTGATGGCGAAAATTACTTGGGATAAATTTTCGGCCGACGGCAAGCCCGGCATTGGCGGTGAATACCATGTCGGGCAATTTCGGTTGTGGCCGCACGAGTTCGATTTTGCTGTCGAGAGATGCCAGCGTTTGGTGCAAGCCTTGCCATTGTGATTTCGCCAGCTCGGTTTCAGCGCCGCGCGCCCGACTCATCCAGGGATTGATTTCATACTCGATGCCGTAGTAATCCGGCGGACAAAGCAGCAATTCGCGCATCTTCTATTTCCGAGGCGCCACTTCTGCGCCCTGTTCGCGCAAACGCGTGATCAATTCATCGAGCGATTCCTGCGATGGTGCCGTGATTTCGATGCGGGCAAAACTCTGGTCCGCTCGCTTTTGTCCAATCCGGAATTCGACCGTGTTAAAAGAAGCGCCCTGAGTCACGATCTGATCGAGAATCTTCGTCAGGGTGAGGGAATCGATGATGTGGCCGCGCAATTCGATCGTTTCAGAAAACATCGGTAGAATTTAACCGAATGGTCTTGCTGCGCCAGCGCGCGGCAAACTCTTGTAGCTTGATAATTCGATAAACTGGAACATAGCCTTTCCAGCCTTTGCCCCCAGCGGACACCTTGTCTGCTTTCTTCGATCAGCGGGTTTGAAATCCGCCGGGCGCACAGATTGGAAATTTGTGTTCCGCTGGCGCGACCCGCGTTACATTTTGCCGATATGGAAAAACCGAACGTGCGCGGACCCTCGCCTTCTCGCAAAGCGCATCTCGCGCTGCGGGAGAAACTGAATCGCCCTGACAAACCGCCACCGCTCGTGCGGACGCCGATTAATTCGCGCGGCAGAAAACGTCACCGATGAGCCCGAACCTTATCGCCGTGAAAAACAAAATTGCGCGTGTCCTCTCGACCAAACCAGAATGTTTCATCACCCATCCAACCGAGTTGGCGGCTTTAAAATCGATGTCGCCGGATGAGCTTGAAGAATTTGCTCTGGATCACGGTTGGCGCGCCGTCTCCCGGCTCGGCGGACTGCAGATCGAATTTTACAACGACGCCGGGGCGCGCGACCTGGCAGCCGCCGAATTCGAGTGAGTCGAGGACTTGCGCATTTGCTGGCGCGAAGATCCGATGCAAAACACGATAGACTGTACGCAAAAACTCGACGGCTTAAAGCCGTCGAGTAACGGTGCGCGCGGCGCCCGCCAGGAACCAAAAAAATTTGCCCCTCCCGCTATTCTTCGAGCGTCAGGCACTTCACTATGTTAGCCCGGATCAAAAACTTGACGGTTTAAAGCCGTCAAGCTTGCAACGGCTAATTATCATCCTGGCGAGCTCGAAAAAAATTCGCTCACTGGGCTCGTGGCAGATGCGTTCCGGTGTTTTTCTGCCAGCCCAATTTCGCGTGCCTCGCGCCCAGCCTCGACTGCCCATTTAAAGGCGCGCGCCATTCGATTTGGGTCCGATGCAATCGCGATCGCAGTATTCACCAGAACGGCGTCCGCGCCCATCTCCATCGCTTCCGCCGCCTGGCTCGGCGCACCCAATCCGGCATCAACCACCACCGGCACGGTCGCTTGTTCAATGATGATTTCGATCTGCGCCCGCGTTTCGATTCCGCGATTGCTTCCGATTGGTGACCCCAGCGGCATCACCGTCGCAGCGCCCACATCCTGCAATCGTTTTGCCAGCACCGGATCGGCATTGATGTAGGGCAGAACGGTGAATCCTTCTTTCACTAAAATTTCCGCGGCGGCGAGAGTCTCGACCGGATCGGGCAGCAAATAATGTGGATCCGGATGAATCTCGAGCTTCACCCAGGTTGGCAATCCGGCGCTGGCGGCGAGCCGCGCAATTCGCAGTGCGTCGTCGGCATCGCGGGCACCACTCGTGTTCGGCAACAGGAGAAACTTTTTCGGATCGATGAAATCGAGAATGTTCGCGAATGGATCGTGCTTGCCGGAAAGATCGGCGCGCCGCAACGCCACCGTCACAATCTCGGTGCCGCTGGCAACGAGCGCGTCGCGCATCGCTTCGTTCGAGGAAAATTTTCCCGTGCCAATGAGTAACCGCGAAGTGAATTCGCGATCGGCAATTTTCAGCTTGGACGGTTTATCCGACATCACGGAAACATATTCGCAATCATGCCGGCTGCGAATACGACTTGGCTCCGCAGAGCGTCGTCCTACCAACTCTTTTGCCGCGATTGCAAATGGTAGGGCGAAACTCTGCTGAGCCGAATTCACCGTCTCCCGGTGCATTGCGCGAATGGACCACAGGGCTGCGCCCTCTGCGGCCAGCAGACATATTGTCCGCTGCCGGTACTGAGCGGAGTGCAACTCCGCTGGGCCCACAGACTGTAAGTCTGTGTTCCGGTTTTTGCTGTACGCGCTCTGAGAAATGCGACAAAGTCGTCACATGACCGCATTCGATTTACGCCACGAAGATTGTGTCGTTGGAATGCGGGCGCTCCCCGCGAATTCCATCGAT
The DNA here is from genome assembly GCA_003219125.1 of Verrucomicrobiota bacterium. Classification (GTDB taxonomy): domain Bacteria; phylum Verrucomicrobiota; class Verrucomicrobiia; order Chthoniobacterales; family UBA10450; genus AV69. The sequence goes on along the minus strand of QHPP01000107.1, from coordinate 16,007 downwards.
CTCGTCGTCACCTCCCCTCCTTACAATCTGGGGATTCGCTATTCGAAATTTTCTGATCGAGCCGATCGCGGCGGCTATTTGCAGTGGTGTAAGACGTGGGCTGCGGAGATCGCGCGCCTCCTCAAAGCAGATGGGTCATTTTTTCTGAACGTCGGCGCATCTCCCGCCAACCCGATGTTTCCACACCAGATCGTGCTGGAACTGCCTGATCTGTTCGTTTTGCAGAACACGATTCATTGGATCAAGTCGATCAGCGTCGAGGAAAAGAGTGGCGAAATCGTCTCGCGCGGTCATTTCAAGCCGATTAGTTCGCGACGCTTTCTGAATGATTGTCACGAGTACGTCTTTCACTTCACCAAGAGCGGGCGCGTTGAAATTGATCGGCTCGCGCTCGGCGTTCCATATCAGGACAAGAGCAACATCGCGCGTTGGTCACACACGAGCAGGCGGGATCGCCGTTGTCGCGGCAACACATGGTTCATTCCGTATGAGACGATTCAAAGCCGTCAAAAAGAACGGCCGCATCCGGCGACGTTTCCGGTCGAGCTGGCAGAATGGTGCATCAAGCTTCATGGCGTCGCGCGTGTGAAAACCATGCTCGATCCCTTTCTGGGCATCGGAAATTCGGCCGTCGCCGCGCAAAAGTGTGAGGTGAAGGAATTCATCGGCTTCGAAATCGACGAAACTTATCTCGTGGAAGCGCGGCTAAGAACAGGGGCGCAGGCATCCTTGCCTGGGGGGCAGGCGGGCGTCTCGCCTGCCGGTTAATCAACGCAGACCAGGCGAGACGCCTGTGCCCGCTCATCCGCTGGAAGCGGTTACAAACTTCTCCAGCGACTTCACCAGATTCCCCGGTAACGGCCGCACCCGATCGAAGATACGCTCGGCAATTGGTTTCGCCGTTAAATAGCCCGCGGCGAACATCTCCAATCGCGCGTCCAGATTATCGATGTAATGCAGCGTCATCGCTTCCGGTGTTTTCGGATAAACTGGCGAGCCGAATTGCATGTCGCCATGATGCGACGCGATCAGGTGCAGTAAATGCAGCCGGCAATCTTCCGATGGTGGCACCAGATTTTCCCAAGCCCGCCCGTTTTCCTCCGCCTGCAATTTCCTCCAGAGAGAATTGACCAGCTCGAGCCCGATCGAGATGTGCCCCATCAATTCGCCGCGCTCATCGAATCCCATGGTGAACCCGTCTTCCGGCAGATGATTTTCCCAAAGTTTTCCTGAATCGTGGAAAAGAATTCCGGCCAGGAGAAGATCGAGATTCAGTTGCGGATAGAGCGGGCAGAGGGCCAGCGCCACCCGCATCATTTGCGCGGTGTGCTCAACCAATCCACCGCGGCGGGCATGATGATAATTTCGCGCCGCGGCGGTGCGACGAAAGCGTTCACCAAAGTCCTTCAGAAATAATTCGCAAATTCCGCGCAAACGCGGATCAGAAATTGCCGCCACCGCTTGAATAATGAAAGCGGAATCGCTCGATTGCTTGGCTCGCAGTTCGGGTGGCCCGGCGAGAAGATTTGCAATCTCATCCGAGGTAAGGCTGCGAGATTTCCAGCTTTTCGCTTCCAGTCCGAACTGCTGGTGCTGGGCAAATTCACCGTCGATTTCGATGAAATCGCCATCCTGCAATGCACTACAGGACTTGTAGTCGGGATGATTATCCCAAACCCGCAGCATCATTCGATCGCACGCATCGGCAATGCTGATTTCGCAGTAAGGTTTGCCTTCGCGTGTCGCTCGGGCTGCTGCGCTCTCGACTTGCGCATGGACGCGGGCCGTCAGAAACCCGTTCTGCGTGCGTCGGCGAACTTCGCTAATGGTGAGGAGCTCCGACGTCATCAAGATCAAGTTAGCGCGGCGCAGGCGGCATTTGCAATTATTGTGACTGCGGCGCCGTGCCATCCCGGAGCGAAAGCCGAGGAATCCTGTTGCGGAAGTTTTAAGGTAACTTCTTCGGGATCCCTCGACTTTCGCTCGGGATGACGGCGCGCGCGCACGCAACCTCAATGCACGGCGCCGGGTAATTGCAGCATCAGATTGGGCGAAGACGCTCCCGTTTGCAGCAGATAACCAGGATATTGGCCGTTCCATCTCTCGACTCGGGCTCGCTCCACTTCGAGGGAGCGCAATTGATACAGCAAAGGATTTTGTGGCGCTTCGGCGAGAGCCTTGTTCACGTCGCGAATGGCCTGCGCTTCAGCCGCCACGCCGATTTTCTTCGCGTCGGCTTCACCGGCGGCGATGCGTCGCGCGCGTTCGGCAATCGCATTCGCCTCAAGCGTCACGCGATCGTTTTCACGCTGTTGCGCCTCCCATTTCGCCTCGTTCACGACCTTGAGCTGCTGCGCGATCACGGTGTTGTCGATCGCTTTCTGGATTTCGCCGTTCTCGTACGTCATTCCGCCGAACATTCCGATGGTGGTGATGACCACGCCGCGTTGCGCGAAAAACTCCGTGATGTCGCGTTTCACCGCGTCGGAGATTTCCTGTTTCTTCGCGCGCAGAACATCCAGCGGATATTTCGCCGCGATCTCAGCCGCGACCTGTTGAATCCGGCCACGCACCTCGCTGTCCATCACATCGGCGAGGGAACCGCTCGGATACCAATAGAGGAACTTCGCGGCTTGTTCTTCCGGAATGAACGCTGTACAGGTAAATCCCATCGAGAATCCGATGCTGTCGGAGCTTTCGATCCAGATCGCCTGGTTTTTCGCTGTGGTGCCGGTAGTCGCTTCCGCGGTCCATTCGCGTGTAATCGGCGAACGATTCACTTTGATTAACCGCACCGTTCCAATCCAGCGACCGCTGTTAGGCAATCGCCCTTCCTGCGACCAGCGGTGCGTGATTTGCACGCGTTTCGCCGCGACCTTCAATTCCCGCAGATACTCCTCCGATTGAAATCGCGCCTGCGTGCCGGTGTTGCCTTCAAGCGGAATGAGGAACCCCGTTTCCGATGTATCGATCTCGGCGTATTCCGGCCGATCGTACGAACGAATGCAGCCGGTCAAAGCGAAGATCGACATCGTGCTTACGAGAATGAGCTGCGGCCAATCGCGTCGCGCACTCCGGCGCGGTTGCCTAACGAGCCACCACGCAATCGCAACCGCGATGATCACGACCACCACATCCGCGATGCCTTTGTAGGTTTCGAACAAACGCAATTGGCGGAATGCGTTATTGTTTCCCTCCAACTGCCCGATCGCCACTTGCGTTGCGATCTGCGGTTGCACCGCGTTTAACCAAGCCCTCTCGGCCGCAATCGCGACCGATACCATCACCACAAACACCGCCAATTTTTTGACAGTGCTCATGTTCTTCTCCTTTCGAGCCTAACGGCTCAAGGTCCGCACTTCTGCGGGAAGGCTGGACTTCTGCGAGACTGGGGAATCGCTCCTTGCTCTCAGTGTTCGCTTGCGAGGTTAGCTGTCGGGCTAGAGCCACCAAGTGCTCCTGACGCCGCAGCGTCATGCGCCCCGAACCGCCTGCGCGGTTGTTGGTTCCCCCGCTGGCCGGCACTCGCCGCGCCACTCAGCACCAACAAAGAACTGATTAGTTAGACAACGGCGCCGCCGCGAGGTTCACCAGCGCGGCAAGCGCTTGTGATTGTCGATCTTGCGCGAGGAAATTTTAATCGCCAGCGTTGATCACTCCACACGCCACGCGCGCCCCGGAATTTCCAGCCGGGTCGGTTTTTAAATCATCTTCCTTTTCGTGCACCACAACTGATTTGCCAATGATCGAGTCGGGGCCATTAAGGGACATCTTGCCTTTCAAATCGAGATGCACTTTACCGGTCGCGTCGGCATCGATGTTGCCCAGATCGCCGGTGTGATGTTCCGGCGCCGACGGACCGCCGTGGTGCTGGTGTGTCGGATTGAAATGTCCGCCAGCTGATGCCGCGTCCGCTGCGGAGCAATCGCCTTTCTCGTGAATGTGAAATCCGTGTTTGCCGGGTTTCAGTCCCTGAATATCCGCGACAACGCGAACTTCATCGCCCGTTTTCGTGAAGGTGACTGTGCCGGTGACCTGACTGCCGGACTTCGACTCTAACTTCGCATTTGCTCTCGTTACATCTTGCGCGTGCGCGAACGCGATCAACGCCAAGAACGTTATCATTAAAAAAAAGATTCTTTTCATGCCGCAACGGTATGGTGATTCGCGCGAAAATAAAATTCTCAATCGAGCATGCGCCGCTCAAGTCCGGCATAAGCATCGACGCGGCGATCGCGCAGAAATGGCCAGTGCGTACGATGCTCGTTCACACGCGACCAATCGATTTCGGCTGTGACAATTTCTTCGCGATCGACGGATCCTTGGGCCAGAATTTCGCCACTGGGCGCGCAGATAAAACTTTGTCCCCAAAACTCGATGCCATCGCCCCCAGCTGGCGCTTCATGGCCCACACGATTTGCCGCGGCGACAAAGCAACCATTAGCGATGGCGTGGCTGCGCTGCATCGTCTGCCAGGCGGAAAATTGAGCGTCACCATATTTTTCCTTCTCGCTTGGGTGCCAGCCAATCGCCGTCGGATAGAAAATAATTTCCGCTCCGCGCAACGCCGTGAGTCGCGCCGCTTCCGGATACCATTGGTCCCAGCAAATGCAGACGCCGAGATTGCCGGCTGTCGTTTTCCAACTCTGAAAGCCGAGATCGCCCGGGGTAAAATAAAATTTTTCGTAGTAAGACGGATCATCCGGGATGTGCATCTTGCGATATTTTCCGAGGATGTTGCCGTCGGCATCGATCATTACTGCGGTATTGTGAAAAACCCCGGCCGCGCGCTTTTCGAAAAGCGACGCCACAATGATAACGGATTTTTCCCGCGCAAGTTTTGTCAGCGCTTCGGTCGAAGGGCCGGGAATCGTTTCGGCTAACGAGAAGTTGTCGTGGTTCTCGGATTGGCAAAAATACTGCGAGCGAAATAATTCCGGCAAACAGACGATTTGTGCGCCGTTTTTGGCGGCGTCGCCAATCAATTCGAGCGCATGGGCCAGGTTCGCCGCCGGCTTCGGACCACAGCGCATCTGCACCAGCGCAACCTTCGTTTTCTCTGGATTTGGCATGGTGGATCGGCCGCTCCGTGGGCGATGTTAAATACGATATCGCGAAGCGATCAAAATAATGGGTCTACGACGCAGGCTAACATCGCGCGACGGAGCGCCCGATCCACCTATTTCACCGAATCAGCTGGCACGATCTTGATGCTTTCCACCGTCACGCGTTTAGTCGGCTTGCTCCGCTCACCGCTGTCACTCGTGGTCACTTCGATGTCGCCGATCTTTCCCAGGACATCGTCCCCCTTTATGAGCTTCCCGAATGTGGTGTACTGATGATCGAGCCGGCTCACATTCGCAAGGCAGATGAAAAATTGGCTGCCGGCGGAGTCGGGATCGCTCGAACGGGCCATGGAAAGAACACCTCGCTCATGGCTGCGATCGTTAAATTCCGCTTTGATTTTGTAGCCAGGATCGCCAGTTCCGTAGCGACTCTCTTTTGCCGGATCTTTGGTCAACGGATCGCCCCCCTGGATCATGAAACCTTTGACAATGCGGTGAAACGCTGTGCCATCGTAAAATCCAGAGCGCGCCAGTTTCTTGAAATTCTCGACCGTGTTCGGCGCCACGTCCGGCCAGAATTCGGCGATCATTTCGCCCTCGCTGGTTTTAATCACTGCCACTTCGTCTGTTGCGTTCATCGGTTTCTTTTCTTCGGCGTTAGCCCACGCGACCACAAGTGCGGCAGCGAGCAAATTAATCAAGATCGATTTCATGCTGAAAAGTGGCGCAAGTTTCCAAACTTGCGAAATCAAACCAAAGCAAGTTGGAACCTTCTTTACCTCTGAGCGTTGTATTCCTGGAGCGAGCGAACGTGCACTTTATTTTTTTGCAGCGATCGAATCCCGTAAACGCTGGCCTGTGCCGCGCGCAATGTCGTCATGATCGGAATTTTTTGTGCGATGGCAGCGTTGCGAATGGTTATTTCGTCTTCGCGCGGAATTTTCCCACTTGGACTGTTAATGATAAAACTGATGTCGCCGTTTTTCACCCGGTCGAGCACATTGGGACGGCCTTCGCGGATCTTGAACACCCGGGTCACCGGCACCCGCGCCGCCTCCAACGCGGTCGCCGTTCCGCTGGTGGCGATGATTCCGAAACCGAGCGTAACGAATTCGCGCACGACGGAAACGACGGCGGTTTTATCTGAATCCTGCACGCTGACGAAAACGTTGCCAGATTTCGGTAGAGGCGGCGGCGCGGCCATCTGCGATTTGGCGTAGGCGAGACCGAGGTCATGATCGATTCCCATCACCTCACCAGTGGATTTCATTTCTGGTCCGAGGGAAATATCCTGGCCCTGGTAGCGCAGGAAGGGGAAGACCGCTTCCTTCACCGAAAAATGCTTCGGGACGATCTCTTTGGTGAAGCCGAGTTCGCGCAAAGTTTTTCCCGCCATCACTTTGGCCGCCAGTTTGGCAAGCGGAACGCCGATGGCCTTACTGACGAACGGCACGGTGCGCGAGGCGCGTGGATTGACCTCGAGGACGTAAACGTCCTTGCCCTTGACTGCGAACTGCACATTCATCAAGCCCCGCACCTTTAACTCGCGCGCCATCGCCTTGGTCGCGGATGAAATTTCCGCTAGCACGTTTTTCGTTAACGAAAAAGTAGGAATGACGCAGGCGCTATCGCCGCTGTGAATGCCGGCCTGCTCGATGTGCTCCATAATCGCGCCGATCACGGTGGTTTCGCCGTCGCTAATGCAATCCACATCCACTTCCATTGCATCTTCGAGAAAGCGATCGATGAGAATGGGACGGAGGTCAGGCATCTTGCCTGACCCGGCCGGCAGGCTTCCAGCGTGACGTCTTGCAGAAGGACGAGCAGGATGCTCGTGGGCCGAGACAGGCTGGAAGCCTATCCTCCGTTCACTACCCAGATCAATCGCTGCCTCCACATAGCGGCGCAGATCAGTTTCGTTATAAACCAGCTCCATCCCGCGGCCGCCGAGAACGAACGAGGGCCTAACGAGAACTGGATATCCAACGCGATTGGCGATCGCAACCGCTTCCTCCATACTGACAGCAGAGCCGTTCGGGGTCTGGCGCAAATCAAGTTTGTCGAGCATAACGGCGAAGAGCTGGCGATCTTCGGCCATCTCGATGCTCTCCGGCTGGGTTCCGAGAATGGGAACGCCAGCCGCTTTCAACCCATCGGCGAGATTGAGCGGCGTTTGTCCGCCAAATTGCACGACTACGCCTTCGGGTCTTTCCTGGTCGTAAATATTGAGCACGTCCTCGAGTGTGAGCGGCTCAAAATAAAGTTTGTCGCTGGTGTCGTAATCGGTCGAAACCGTTTCCGGATTGGAATTCACCATGATGGTTTCGAAACCGAGCTCCCGCAGGGCAAAAGCGGCGTGGACGCAGCAATAGTCGAATTCGATGCCCTGGCCAATGCGATTGGGGCCGCCGCCGAGAATCATGATTTTGCGTTTACCGCTTTCGCGGCGCTCGTTCTCGCTTCCGTAGGTGGAATAATAGTAAGGGGTATAGGCTTCGAATTCGGCCGCGCAGGTATCGACCAAGCGATAGGTCGGGGTGATTTTCTCGGCGATTCGTCGCGAGCGAATCGCGTTTTCGGTGGCCGCTGTGGCGATAGCGAGTTGTCTATCCGAAAACCCCATTTTTTTTGCGCGCAAAACCGGTTCTCGTTGGAAGTCAGGCTTCAAGCCTGACTCGGCAGGCAAGCTTCCAGCTTGCCCATTCGCGACGAGAATATCCCGCCGTTCCAAAATAAATTGTCCGGGTAAAAGCGCAGCTTTGTCAGGATTTTGCGCGATGTAGTCGCGACAAGCATTTAAATGAGCAACGTCACGCACAATTGTGTCGAAAGCCTCGCGCATCCACACTGTGCCCTCGCGATCAAGCTCGCGGTTGATTGCATTCGCGGTAAAGGATTTCCAAGAATGCAGGATGTCGGCAATGGAATGAGAGCCGACCGGTTTAACCAGAACGTGAACGTGATTAGGCATTACGACATAGGCATCGAGCAAATACCTTTCGCGGTCGAAGTGACGTAATGCTTCGCTCACAATTTGCGCTGCCTTCGGTTGTCGGAGCAAACAGGAACCCTGTCCTTGATCGAGCCATTGCTCGCGTTCCTCTTCAAACCGCCGGGTATATTCACGCGCGGTTTTCCAATCCCATGGCGGTGGGTGAAATTTCAACCATTGTGCGCGTTCCTCGCGCCAAGCGGCCAAGATATTTTCGGCAACCGAATCAGCCAGCCGAAAAGTGACGAAATACGTTGCACCAGCCTGTTCCCAGGGTGGGAGATGACCTTGTTTCATTTCGAGCGTTCCCCGCTCGTCGAAGCCGCGAAACTGGACCTCAGCCAGCTTGACTGACTCGCTTGACAAGCTGCCAGTTTGTCCAGCTCGGTTTCGACGGTCTAGAAGACCGTCGGCCGAGTCAGGCTGGAAGCCTGACTTCCGATCGGTGCAACCTAACCGCCTTGCTTCCTCAACAATTTGCTGAACATTTCGCAGAAACCACCGGTCGATCTTCGTCAGCTCGAAGATTTCCTCGACTGACATCCCGCTTTCAAACGCCTGTCCGATGTAAAATATTCGTTCGGCGTTTGGCACTGCCAGTTTCAAGCGCAGCGTTTCTGCATCTACTTCCTTCTCATTCCCATCGCCGATCAGTCCGAAACGTTTGATCTCCAAACTGCGCAACGCTTTTTGCAACGCTTCCTTAAAGGTGCGGCCGATAGCCATTGCTTCACCCACACTTTTCATTTGCGTGGTCAGAGTCGGATCGGCCTGCGGAAATTTTTCGAAGGTGAAGCGCGGGACTTTAACGACGCAATAATCAATCGTGGGCTCGAAACTGGCCGGTGTTTCGCGGGTAATATCATTTTTGATTTCGTCGAGGGTATAACCAACCGCTAGCTTGGCCGCGATCTTGGCAATCGGGAATCCCGTCGCCTTCGACGCCAGCGCGCTCGAGCGTGAGACCCGTGGATTCATTTCGATCACGACCATGCGACCGTTCTCCGGATTAACCGCAAACTGAATGTTCGAGCCACCGGTCTCGACTCCGATTTCGCGAATCACGGCGAAGGCGGCGTCGCGCATCATTTGAAATTCCTTGTCCGTGAGCGTTTGCACCGGGGCGACTGTGATCGAATCGCCGGTGTGAATGCCCATCGGATCGAAGTTTTCGATCGAGCAAACGACGACGCAGTTATCCGCGCGGTCGCGCATTACCTCCATCTCGAATTCTTTCCAACCAACTAACGACTGTTCGATCAGCACCTCGTTGACCGGTGAGATGGCGAGTCCGCGCCCGGCTATTTCCGCCAGCTCCTCTCGATTGTAGGCGATGCCGCCCCCGCTGCCGCCAAGGGTGAAGGCGGGCCGGATAATGAGCGGAAAACTACCGATCGCGTCCGCGATTTTATCGGCGTCCTCGGCCCAGTGCGCAATACCGGAACGCGGCACATCAAGTCCGATGCGCAGCATTGCCTCTTTGAAGAGCTGTCGGTCCTCGCCTTTCGCGATGGCCTGGGCGTTGGCGCCGATCAACTTCACATTGTGTCGGGCGAGTGCGCCGTTGCGGTTCAGTTCCATCGCGGCGTTAAGCGCAGTCTGGCCGCCCATCGTCGGTAGAATCGCGTCCGGCTTTTCTCGTTCCATGATGGCCTCGATCACCTCCGCCGTAATCGGTTCTATATAGGTACGGTCAGCGAACTCCGGATCGGTCATGATCGTGGCCGGGTTCGAGTTCACCAGCACCACTCGGTAGCCTTCCTCGCGCAAGGCCTTGCACGCCTGCACCCCGGAATAATCAAATTCGCAGCCTTGCCCGATCACGATTGGACCGGAGCCGATGAGCAAAATTTTTTTTAGCTCGTTATTTCGCGGCATTGCGCGGCGGGAACTTTAGGTGAAAAGGCGAGCGCGTCACGCAGAACGTGGCACAGGCATCCTGCCTGTGGGGCCACCGGACATCTTGTCCGGTGTTTTGAGATTCGGCGGGGAAGATGCCCACTGGCCCACAGCTGGGACGGAACTACACACCTACGCCACCGCCATGCGCTGGCGATCGAGGTAAACCTTGCAGATGCCCTTGATCCGCGTCAGCACGTAATAGGTGGTTTGACTGCGCACGCGCACCAGTTCGGCGCCAATAATCCGGGTCACGAAATCGCTCGGTAGATCGAGAATTTCCTGCGGGGTTGCGCCTTCAAGTCCTTTGCAAAGAATCGCCGTCATTGCCCGGGTGAGGGTTTGTACCTCGGGCCCAAGCGTCATCCGAATATTGGCCTTGCCATTTTCATCGACGTGCAAATAAACCCCGACGGTGTCCGCGCATTCCTCGTCCTTGCGGATGTCCTGCAAATCGAACTGCTCATCCTTCCGCGGCTCCTGTTTCGCCGCGTTATCGGCATAGGAGACGAGCGTCTCGCGTCGCTCGTCTTCCGGGAGCGATTCGAAAAGGTTGATGATATTATTCAGCTTGGGCGGGTACATCGACTATCACAATTTACCTCGCCTTTACCCGCTGTCATTTTGTGATAGCGAGCGAATCAGGCGGTCGGGCAATTTAGTTCGCCGTAATTATCATCGCGCCAGCGTGACGTTTAGTGTCGGGCCGGCAAGGAAACAAACGCCCTACCAACCGGCAGGGTGACGCGGATCGAAGCCACTTGTGTCCCGGCTATCCGCATACCACCGCGGTCCAACGTCGCCACCGTCGCGCAGATCGGTGGTATCGAGACGCAAGCCCGCGATGATGGCAAAAGTGTGCCCATTGCGCGAATAAATCGTGATCCAACGGCCACGACCGCGTCGCCCGTAATGACGAAGGTCGCTCGAAGGCAAAGGCGCATCCAGCAGTCCCGCGTAATGCAAGGCGAACGAAACGGCGCCGGAACAGTCGTATCCGTAATCATTAAACGAGCCGTGGCCGCCGCCCCACACGTACGGTTTGCGTCGCAACGTATTCACGGCCCAAATCGCGTTTTTGATGTTGTCCGGCGCGTGTGACGGCGCGTAAGCGATTCCATTGCGCAAAATCGCCCGGTCACCCGCCACTATGGGCCGCTTCGAGTTAATTTCCGGAAACGCATTTGTTGTTTCGAGATCGTCTTCGGCCTCGACCGACTCAGCGCGCGGCGGCAGTGCCGGTTGCGAACGCGGCGCATAATAGGCAACGCGAATTGGCTCGGCGCGCGGCCCAGCATCAGCCGTTTCGTGCAGCGAGAATGGCTGCAGTGGCACACCGAAAGACCCGCGTGCGGCCGAGTCAGGTTCTTGCCCTGCAATCCCGGCGCAGACAAAAACGGAAGCGAGGAGTGTGGTGAACCGCCACCGGAACCTCACAATCGCAGCTGTCATGCTCCGTCATGCAGCTTGTACCGCGCCAAGTTGGCGCTTGCGACCATGGCCCGTCGCCAACCAATTAGCAGCAGCCGACACGGCTGCCTCTACAGGAATCAATGCGGCCGCATTTCCAATTGCGCGAAAAGAAATGAATACTGATCCGCCAGCTGCTTGATTCGCTCGCTCAAGGCTGTGCCGATTCCATGTCCGGAGCTGGTGCTGGTCCGCAGCAAAATCGGGTTGCTCGATTTGTTGGCTTCGTCCAGCCGCGCCACCATTTTGCGCGAATGATAAGGCGCAACCCTCCCGTCGTTTGCCCCGGTCATGAACAAGATGGAGGGGTAGCTCGTGCCGTCGTTGACGTGGTGATAGGGCGAGTAGGCATAAAGGGCCTTGAACTGTTCTGGGTCCTTAACCGTTCCGAATTCGGTAACGTTGAACGCGCCGTTGGGAGCGAGCTCGACCCGTAGCATGTCGTAAATCCCGACCGCCGATACCACCGCCCGCACCAAATCCGGGTGTTGCGTGATCATTGCTCCCATGAGCAGGCCGCCATTACTGCCGCCGAGGATCGCCAGCTTTTCTGGTCGCGTCCACTTCTCGTTAATTAAATATTCAGCCGAAGCCGCGAAATCATCGAAAACGTTCTGCTTCTTGGTCAGATTCCCCGCCTTGTGCCACTCCTCGCCGAATTCGCCGCCGCCGCGGATACTCGCGACTACCAAAACGCCGCCACGATCAAACCAGAGCCGCCGGCTAAACTCAAAGCCCGGCTGCATGCTGACGCCGTACCCGCCGTAACCGTAAAGCACCACCGGATTATTCCCATCGAGCTTCGCTCCCTTCCTGCGAATGATGTTCAACGGAACCTTCGTGCCATCCTTCGAAGTCGCCATTTCGCGACTCACTTCGATGTCAGCAAACGAAACCGGCGAGCTATCGACCAACGCCGTCTTTTTTGGTGGAGCATTTCCCGTGAGATGGAACCAGGCTGCCGGTTCGGTATAACTGACATCGCGAAAGAGAAGCGAGTTATCTTCCACGGATTCCATCTCCGTGACGGCGGAGATATTTGGAATAGGGACGACCGTCTCGCCTTCGCCGTTCAAGCCAAAGCGCCGAATCTGCGAAGGCCCGCCGAGCAGATCGCCGACATAAATGGCGTCAGCGGTCGGTTCCATGAATTGAATGACCGCGTCGCTTGGCGGAACGATCATCGTCGCATTCGAGAGTTCCGGTTTATCCAGGGGCGCCCGCAAAATTTTCCCGCGCGGCGCGTCCGCCCGCGAAAGCAGATAAAGCGCGCCATCGCGACCGATCCGTGCCGCTTTAATCTGGTCGCTGAACTGCGTTAATTGCTTCCAATTCCCATCCGGCCCGAGCAGGTAATGCGCGAAATCGCCGCCATCGCCGTTGGCCACGGTGGCGAGAATGTATTTTCCATCGCGCGAAGCTTCGAGCTTGATCTCGGCGATGCGGGGAAAGTCTTTGCCGATGGAATAGGTGTCCTCGGAATCGGCCGTCCCGATTTTATGAAAATAAACCTGCTGATAAAAATTCAGGTCCGAATCTGGTCGCTCGCCCTTACGGGGAAATCGCGTGTAATAAATTCCGGTTCCGTCCGCGTTCCAAGCCGCGCTCCCGCCGGCGGTGGGATATTGCACGTGCGCAATTGAATCCTTCAGCGGTTTGCCAGTCGTGGTCTCATAAACATGCAGCGTTCCATCTTCGCTTCCGCCTCGCGAAATCGACATCGCGACATATTTGCCGTCACGCGAAGGAACGAACCAATCGATCGCGGTCTTGCCCGATGGATCGAGCTTGTTCGGATCCAGCACCATCCTTTCCGATTTCAAGTCCTCCGCCGAGGCGAGCGTTACCAGCATTTGCTGTTGCTTGGGCGGTTGAAACTTGCGCGCGAACAAAATGCCCGGTCGCGAAACAATTCCGGAATAGCTCGGCGAAGTTTTCGCGTACCAATCAGTCAATTGCTTCTCGATCGCGGCACGGTCCGGCAACTTATCGAGGTACTCGCGCGTTCGCCGACTCTGCGCATCCGACCAGGCTTTAACCGCCGGATCATCATCCTGCTCCAGCCATTGATAGTTGTCTTCGACCTTCACCCCCTGGTATTCATCCGTAACCGGTTTCTTGGGCGTCTGTGGCAACGGTCCCGCGCCAGACAGATTCAGCAAAGCCACGACCCAAACCGCGCCGCCGATAACGAGCGAAAAGCGAATTCTCATTAAAATAGACAACGCGCAGTCGCCATTGCGTTCAATGACAATCAGCCTTCGGCAGATTCGGGAACTGCCTTCTCCGCCGCTTGAAATCCAATCTTCGAGTGCGTGCCATCGCAAAACGGTTTGGTGGTGGAAGCGCCGCACCGACAAAGCGCCATGCGTTTCTCCACCGGAAACGCGTTTCCATCCGCGTCTATCAGCTCCACCGCTCCCTTCACAATGTAAGGGCCGTTCTTGATCGTCTCGATAGTTACGTCAGCCATGATGGTGCTAATCTAATCGAGTAGTGCGCACTCCGTCCACTGTCGCGAGATTCGCTGTCTGTCATCCCAAGCGAAAACGCCAGTCCGGCTCGGACCGAAGGATCCCGATGCGAAAACCTTTAAGCTAACTTCACGGGATCCCTCCCGCCTTCGCATAAAGCTACGGCGCGGCAGGCGACTGCCGCTCGGATGACAAAAGGGTCGATTACTCACCAAAGGCCTTTTTCAACCACTCACCAAATTGGCGGAGCAAAAGTCCGAGCGCTGCGCCTGGATTCTCTTTGAGCACTTCCATGATACGCGGACTTAAGTCCTGCTGCGGGGCGTCGGTCGTCCCGGACAAATGCACCGTTGTCCAAAGGTAGCCATCGTGTTCGTGTGGAAAAACTTCCTCCGGCTTCGGTAACCAATCGAGCAAATGGCGGGCAACTCCAAGTTCGATCGCACCTCTTAACGCTTTCTTTTCGACCTGAATCGTCCCTTCTGCGCGAAATTTTCCCTTCTCTTCGATTGCGATGTTTTTGATTTCCGCCCTCGGATAATTCCACGTTAGCGCGAAGGAACAATCATTTAGCGTTAACTGCTCCAGCGTTCTCTCGTCCGTGATCTTCGCGAGATTCTCCAAAAACGGCAGTTCGATGATACGCCCTCCATCCACGCGCAATGTTGCTTCGCCGGTGGAACTCTCCAGCTTCGGATTTTTCCCGCGCCACCGAATTTTCCCCGACGCCTTGCCCGTGACGTGTTCCCGCCATTGTTTCGGCAGCCATTCCTCAACCGGGATGCGTTCGAAGCTAAAATTGAAATCGACGCTTCGATCCTCGCTGGTGCCCGCGGTTCCTTGAGCGTGAATGTTGCCGGTCGCGTCCTCGCTCGGTTGTAGATCGAGATTGTAAAGCATGAGCAATTTCTTGGTGATGAGCAGATGGGTATCGCGCAATTGCAAATTCGGAATCAGCGCCATTTTTAAAGTTCCGCCGCTCGCTTGATAATTGAAGTCGCGACCATGCGGCGCGATGACGAGGCGCGTGCCGAAGAATCCGCCTTTCTCGCCCCGAAAACGCCAGGTCACATCGGCCGGATTCGCTTCGACTTGCTTAAGGTAAACGCGCCGCGGGAGGAAAACGTGGAACCAGGGTTTGGCCGGGCTCGGCTCGGGGCTGGGCGTGTAGGTTTGGATTTCGACTTCGCCTGAATCGATATGGACGTCGTCGAGCTGCCAGCGCCTGAAGAATACTCCCCATGGATCAAACCTACCGGTGATGCCATGCGCATCGATCGTGCGGAGCGCCTGGCGACCGTTGTCAGCTTGAAAGCGGTCCGATGCCGCGGTGAGAAAACCTTTGCGATGAATCCGAGCGTAACGTCCCTCTGAGAAATGCAGACCCTTGGCCGTTTCTTTTTCCAATTCCGCGCGAAAACGATCGCTCTCTACGTAGTGAGTTAACTGCGGATTGAGCCAGGCGATTCCAATCGCGCCAACGATTAGCAAAATTGCAACCGGTGCGACCGCCCAACCTTTGCGCCGCATGATTGCGCTAGGGAGCAGGCGCGGTCAGAAGAGTATTCGCGGAATAGAGCACACCATTTTTCATCACGCTCTCAATGTCCGAGGCGTGCGCGATGTCATCAGCCGGGTTCGAGTTCAGAACAACGAAATCGGCGAGATATCCCTTTTCGATTCTGCCGATGTGTGCGCCGGTTTCGCCGCCGAACAATTGCGCAGCGTTCGCAGTAGCACACTGCAGAATTTGCATCGGCGTCAGCCCGGCTTCCTTCATCAATTGAAACTCGCGGAACAAAGCCGGCCCATGAATCGTGCCGATGTTTCCCGCGTCGGTGCCGGCTGCGATTGGAACTCCAGCGTCCTCCAGTGTTTTTAGATTCTTGAGCGCGACATCGTAGGTTTTCTTGATGCGGCCGAGCGCCTCGTCCGGCTTGGCCAGCGCCGTCTTGATTCGCTCGGGCAGTTTGTCCGGCGGAATCTTCGTCACGTCGAGCGACGCGATGACTTCCGGATTGCCCCAAGCTCTTTCTTCGGGCGTAAGGTTGAGTTTATTGGCGAAGGTACGGCCATAGCGCTCGAAGACGACGAGCGTCGGACACA
>QHPP01000298.1 GCA_003219125.1 Verrucomicrobiota bacterium | reverse complement strand
GGCAAACCGATCGGCTGGTGCGTTTTGGCGGTCTCCGCGTTATTACTAGCGATTACTCTCGAGGCCGAGCCGCTTGCCAACCTACCGCCTAAACCAGGCAAATTACCCAAGGACGTCGTGGCTCGCAGTTCTGATCTTCCAGCCCCAACCGGCACACTCACGAAGCCACCTGTGGCACGGACAGATGTGGTGCATGACACTTATTTCGGCGAGACTGTGGACGATCCTTATCGCTGGATGGAGAACGGCAAGGAGCCCGGTTGGTTGCCTTTTCTCAAAGCCCAGAATGATTACACGCGCGCCGTGCTGGATACGTTGCCGGGGCGCGACGCTCTGCTAAAGCGGATGCAACAGTTGTCGGGCGATACGGTGCAAACCAATCGTCTGCAGCGCGCCGGTGGAAAGTTATTTTTCCAGCAACGGCCGCTGGGCGCGGACAACTTCAAGCTCTTCGTGCGCGAAGCCGGGCATGACCGGGTCCTGGTCGATCCGACTAAACTGAGAAGCTCCGAAAGTGTTCGCGAGCCAGGCGGATCCAGCCATTTCTCGCTCGATTGGTGGCGAGCGTCGCCGGACGGCTCGCATGTCGTGTATGGATTGTCGAAGGATGGCAGTGAGGATTCATTACTACATGTCCTAACGGTGAGTGATGGGAAGGACCTGCAGGAACACATCGAAAATACGCAGACCGCTAATCCACAGTGGCTCGATGACGGCTCCGGTTTTTTCTACAATCAATTAACCGGCAAGGTCGATACGCCGGAGCGGTTTCTCGATAGTCAGGCGCGTTTTCATCCTCTCGGCGCCGATCCCGCTTCCGATCCGATCCTGATGAAGCGCGGCCTGGTTAGCGGCGTCGATTACGATCGGATCCAGGTCCCGTTAATTCAGACTTATCCGGGCGCGCACAATGTGCTTCTTGTTCTGACCGACGTGCGACCGGAAGTGCGACTCCTGATCGCGCCGTTGGAAGATGCACTGGCGGGTCATGCTTCCTGGAAATCGATCGCGGGCTTTGAAGACGAGCTCACCGGATTCGAGATGGTCGGCGACGATCTTTATCTGCTGGTCAACAAAGGCACACCGCGCGGGCGATTGCTTAAGACGAGCACGGCCAAGCCTGAGATTGCCAACGCCACCGAAGTCGTGCCGCAAGGACCGCTGGTCATCGATGAGATCAAGCGGGCGAAGGACGGTCTCTATCTCAAAATGATGGATGGTGGGATCCACCGATTGCGCCGGGTGGATTGGGAGAGCCATGTCGCTGACATCGCGCTGCCATTTGATGGTACCATCGGCGACGTATTCACAGCCGCGAATGAAGATGGCGCGTTCATCCTTCTCTCCGGCTGGCTAACGCCCACCGGCGTTTGGTCGGTCGATGGGAATGGCAAACTCGCCGACACCGGCATTACGCCAAAGCCCCCCATCGATGTGAGCGGGTACGAGACGAAACGCTTCTTTGCCACGGCCAAAGACGGCGTAAAAATTCCTTATAGCTTGATCTACCGGAAAGGGCTCAAGCTCGACGGCCGTGCACCGGCGTTCATCTCGGCTTATGGTTCTTACGGGGCGTCGCCGTTTACTCCAAATTTCGCCGGCCGCACTCTGGCCCTGCTCGATGCGGGCGCGATCGTAGGTTACGCCAATGTCCGCGGTGGCGGCGAGTACGGGCGCGAATGGCACAAGGCCGGACAACTGGCGAACAAGCCCAATACCTGGCGCGATTTGATCGCCGTTTGTGAGGATTTGTTCGCGAAGAAATACACTTCGCCTGAACATCTGGCGATCGGTGGTCGATCCGCGGGAGGAATCACGGTTGGCCGGGCCATGACGGAGCGGCCGGAGTTATTTGCCGCGGTTGTCTCCGGCGTTGGTTGGTCGAATCCGTTGCGCTATGTGGTTGAACAAAACGGTTTCGGCGAGGAGCCGGAGTGGGGAGCTATACGTGAAGAGTCGGGTTATCGCGCGGTCAAAAGCATCGATAGCTATCAGGCTGTGAAAGACGGGACTCCTTATCCGGCCGTCCTACTCACTACCGGCGTCACCGATCCACGCGTTGCTCCATTCCATGTCGCCAAGATGGCCGCGCGCCTGCAAGCGACCAGCAGTTCGGGCAAGCCCGTTCTCCTGCGCGTCGACTATGATGCCGGCCACGGTGTTGGCTCGACTCGCGCCCAGCAAGACCGCGAGGCCGCCGATACCTATGTCTTCCTGCTCTGGCAAACTGGTGCCGAGGAATATCAGCCAAAGAACAATGCGAAATAGTTCGGGATTATTCTAGCGACCGAAGGGACCGAAGCAGAAAGGTTCGGTTCTGCTAGCAGCCTGCGCTCCCAGAGAGCGCAATCGAGACAAACTCCGTTTTGGCGAGACGCCAAAACCAACACGCGAGACGCGTGCGCTACCCAGAGGGAGATGCATTGTCACCCTCGCCTTATTACCGTTTCGCGCGATGCGTACTGCGGAAGTGGCGTCGATACTGTCCCGGTGCAATTTTCAATGCCCGCTGAAATACGGTACGCATTGAATTGACGTTTCCGAATCCGCACTCTCCAGCAATCGTTTCCATGCTGTTTTGACTTTCTTCCAGTCGGCGGCGAGCCGCTTCAACGCGCAGGCGTTCCACAAATTTCGCGGGCGTAGTCTTCATCTCTTTGCTGAAGACTCTGGCGAAATTGCGGGGGCTCATCGCAACCCGTTCCGCGAGCATCGGCACATTCAGCGGTTTGTCTAAATTATCGAGGACCCATGCCTCCAGTTCACGCAACGGTTTGCGATCGGTCAGCTGCATGGATAGAGCAGCGCTGAATTGCGACTGCCCGCCCGGGCGGCGCAAGTAAAGCACGAGGTTGCGAGCGACCTGCAGGGCCAGCCGCGAGCCATGGTCTTCTTCCACCAGAGCTA
>QHPP01000297.1 GCA_003219125.1 Verrucomicrobiota bacterium | reverse complement strand
TCAATAGGTGCGCTTTTCCAAAATCATCTTCGTTCACTTTCACTTTCACGTTTGCCTGCGGCTTCGCCATGAAAGCGACCCGTTGCAGATGGCTGTCGCCGATGATGTCGGCGCCGATCCCTGCTTGTCCCAGCCGGTCGCGCAGATGTTTAGCTTTCGATTGCTCGTTGAAGGTTGCGATCGTGACCATGGTTTTGGAAGCGGCCTGGCCGCGTCCTGAGCAAACAACATTCAGCGCGGCTGTGCAAGACTGGCCGGCGGGAACCATTGATAAAGCATTAAGTAAACGAGCACGCCGGTGACAGAAACGTAAAGCCAGATCGGCATCGTCCATTTTGCGATCCGGCGATGTTTGTCCCAGCGGCGTTGAAAGACCGGCACAAGGGTGAGAATGACGAGCGGAAGAGTGACGAAGGCGAGCAAAACGTGTGTCGCCAGCATTGGAAAATAAATCGCGGCCAGCCACCCGCGAAAGCCGGACGATTTTTCGCCGACGTGGATGTGATAAGTGATGTAGCCGACAAGGAAAAAGGTGGATGAAATGACCGCGGTGATCATGCAGACGACGTGGCGTTGCCAAAAATTCCGCCGGATGAAATACCAGCCGGCCGATATGAAAATGGTGCTAACAAAATTGAGCGTGGCGTTGATTGCCGGTAAATCGGAAATGGAAAACATTCGTTTTCGCGAAACGTTAAATTGTTGAAACGTTAAATTGTGAAAGGGGAGCCAATCAGGATGACTTGCTAAATCAACGTTTTTAACAATTTAACAATTAACCTTTTTAACGAACCCCATGCCAGCCATTCTCGAACCGCCACAAGAATCTTTCGCTCCTGCGACGAATCGATCGCGCACTTTCGCGCGACGCTTTCTCGTTACCGCGGCGCGGTTTCTGGTTGTTCTGATCTTGGGAGCGATGGCCGGCGGCGGCTGGTACCTGGCCAGGAAAGGATTCGGCCGGAAATGGCGCGGACTCGTGGTTGAGGAATTGCACAAACACGGCGTGGAAGCTTCTGTCCGCCGGCTGACCCTCGATCCCTTTCGCGGCCTGGTCGCGCGGGATGTTCGCATTTTCGATTACAAAAAACGCGAGAACACAGTGGCGGAGATCAGTCGCATTTCATTAGACGTGAATTACGCGGCATTGCTGCAGCGCCAGCCCTTCTTGAATGCAATCGATATTCGGAATGCCCAGGTCACATTGCCTTTGCCCGAAGGAGCAGATCCGAAATCGCCGCGTGCCCAAATCAAAAGCTTGCATGCCCACATTTATTTTCCGCCGGAACAAATTTATGTCAGCCAGGCGGACGGAATCTTCTGCGACATTCGCATTTCGGCGACCGGACAACTGATCAAGCGCAACGATTACAAACCGTCGAAGGAAGTAACCCCGGAGGAATGGCAGACGCGACTCGTGATCTTGCAGCGACTGGTGAACGAGCTGAAACAGTTCAAATTCTCCGAACCCCCGCACTTACAAATCAAATTCAGTGGCGATGTCGCGCAACTGGAGAATGCCCGAGTGGAAGGAACGCTGCAGACCGGGCAATGGCAGCGCGGCAATTATCAGGCGCAAAAATTGACGATGACAGGCGAGTTTGCCGATCAAACACTGAGCCTCAGGCAATGCGAATTGGAAGATGATCTGGGCGGATTTAGTGCCAGCGCAATCTGGCGACGACCGGACGATGAGCTTGAGTTTCAGGCGCGCAGCAGTCTAAATCTGCGCGCGCTGCTCGAAAGCTTCGGACTCTCGCGCCTCGTTTCCGATATAACCTTTCTGGCGCCGCCGCGCTTCGAGATTTCGGGAACTGCGAAATTGGGCGAGGGCCAGCCGCGCTGGCAGGCCATCGGTCACGCCGTGCTCGACCGGTTCGCTTACAAGGGCATTCCGTTTCTAAGCGCGAATGCCGAATTTTCCTGGGACGGCGAGCGCACAATGGTGCGCGACGTTCATTTGCGGCATCAAAGCGGCGAGTTAGTGGGGCGATTGCTCGATGCGCCGAATGATTTTCGGATCGATCTCGCCAGTACTATTGACGCCAATGCGCTTCGTTCTCTCGCACCGGCCGATATGCGCGAATTCGTGAACGATTGGGATTGGCCGCATGCTTCTAATGTCCATCTAAGCATTCGCGGGCCCAGCGCCGCGGCCGCGAGTTGGAAAGGAGATGGCACTTTGCAACTGGAGCGCGGTCGTTTTCGCACGATTGGCTTCAATAGCGCCTCGGCCAATGTTCACTTCGGGGATGGCGCGGTCACCTACGAGAATTTTCGAGTGGCACGAGACGAGGGCGTTGCCACGGGCACATTCGTTTACGATTTCGCGCATCACGAGACGCGCCTGTCGAACGTCGTTTCGGGTCTCCGACCAACGGAAGCAATTTACTGGATTGATCCGAAATTGCTGAAGGTCGTTACACCCTACAAATTTCAAAAGCCGCCGACGATTACCACCAGCGGTGTCTATCAATTTCGTGGCGGCAAAAACACGCGACTCGAAATCAATGTCGATTCGCCGGGCGGGATGGACTACGTTTTTCTGGACAAAACGCTGCCATTCGACCGCATCAACGCGAAGTTGCTCCTGACCGATGATCGGCTGCAAATCTCCGAATTAAACGGCGCGATTTTTTCGGGCACAGTGCGAGGCGGAGCAGACATTTCTCTCGCGAAAAACGATCAACGCTACCGGGCGACGATGACAGTCGATCACGTCGATTTTCCAAAACTGACCGATCTCTATTTCAAATACAAAACCGCGGTCGGATTAATGAACGGTCACTATGAATGGACGGGAACCGGGAGCGACACGCGAACGATGAACGGCAAGGGCGAGGTGGAAGTCCGCAATGGCGATGTCTTTGCCATCCCGCTCTTTGGCCCGCTTTCGGACATTCTCAACAAGATCATGCCGGGCGTGGGTTATCGCGTGGCGCGTAAAGCGAATATGTCGTTCACAATCAAAGATGGCGTTATCCGCACCTCGGATTTTCACGTCGATGGCGGCACCTTTGGCATGGTGGGGCAAGGCAACGCACATTTTCTCGATGACAAGATCGATTTCGACGTCCGCATTGATGCCAGTGGAGCCGGCTTCGTTCTCACTCCGCTCTATAAATTTTT
>QHPP01000296.1 GCA_003219125.1 Verrucomicrobiota bacterium | reverse complement strand
TGGTGTTTTTGTTGGTTTGCCGTGTTCGTTTGCGTTTGTTTCTGCGCGGCCTGTTTTTGCTTTTGCTTTGGTGATTTGTCGCCCATGACTCAATCTACCACGGCTGCCGCGCGTAATCTGCGGACATTCTTCCACCGCTTACGATTCCACGCTTCGATTGGTCGCGTGGCGCCCGCCGCGCCGTAGTCTTGCGGAGGCGGGTTGGGCGTTCGACCTTCGAAGTTCCCATGGCAGAGACCTCAGTCATCGCGAGCGCGAACAACCTTTCCGTCAAATACGGCACTCAGGTCGTTCTCGACGGCGCGACGATTGCATTCACTGAAGGCGAACACATTGGGCTCGTCGGCCGCAACGGCTCCGGCAAATCGACCTTCCTCCAGATCGCGGCGGGCGTAGCCCGTGCCGATTCCGGTGAGTTCACGTGCCGGCGTGATCTCGTCACCGGCTACATGCCACAAGTTTCCGGTCTCGACGATGCGGCCACGGTCCACGCGAATATTCTCAACGGCGCGCAGCGGATTCTCGACCTCATCGCCGAATACGAACGCGTCCCGGGCGACAGTCCGCTCAGCGGCACCCTCCTGGACCAAATAATCCAGCACGACGGTTGGAATTTGGAACACCGAATCAAGTCGCTCGTCACGAACCTGCACGCTCCGGAACCCGATCGCGTTGTGGGCACCCTTTCGGGCGGGGAAAAACGCCGCGTTGCGCTTTGCCGGGCGCTTCTGGCGCGCCCCGATTTTCTGATTCTCGACGAACCGACCAACCATCTCGATACCGGCTCGATCGAATGGCTGGAGGATTTTCTCGCCCGTTATGCCGGCACGTGTCTGTTCGTCACGCACGATCGCTATTTTCTCGATCGAGTCGCGACGCGGATCGTCGAGCTGTCACGCGGCCAGTTCATTAGCTATGACGGCAACTACACCGATTACCTGCTCGCGCGCATGCAACGAAAAGCTGTGGAGGAAATGCAGGAATATAAACGGCAGAAGTTTTTGAAACGGGAACTGCTATGGGTGCGAAAGGCGCCCCGCGCGCGCCGGACGAAATCGGTGGACCGCGTGGAACGTTATTTCGAGATGGCTGCGCAGGAAGCGCCGGAGGCGGAGTTCGACGTCGAGTTGATTATTCCCACGCCGCCGAAGCTCGCGAATCGCATCATCGAATTACGCGACGTCAGTGTGGAGCTCGGCAGCCGCACTCTCTTTGAGCACGTGAATCTCAATCTTGTGGCCGGGGAACGGCTGGGCGTTGTCGGCCGAAACGGACTCGGCAAATCCTCGCTACTCAAAGTCATTCTGCAGGAACTTCCCGTCGCCAGCGGTGAAGTGGAGATCGGCGCGCGGACTCAGATCAACTACGTCGATCAAAATCGGCTCCTGCTCGACGATGCGAAAACAGTTTGGGAAGAAGTCGGAAGCGGCGGAGAACACGTCACCCTCGGCGAGCAAAGCATCACCTTGCGCGCTTATCTTCGGCGATTTCTTTTCAGCGAAGACCGCATCAACACGAAGATTTCGCAGCTCAGCGGGGGCGAACGGAGCCGGGTGTTGCTCGCAAAAATCCTGAAGCGCGGCGGCAACGTTTTGATGCTCGACGAACCGACGAACGATCTCGATCTCGGAACGTTGCGCCTGCTCGAAGAAGCGCTCGTCGCCTTCGGCGGTTGTGTCATAGTGGTGAGTCACGATCGCTATTTCTTGAATCGCGTTTGCACTTCAATTTTCGCTTTCGAAGGCGAGGGTCACGTGGTCTATAACGTCGGGGACTACGATTACTACCTCGAAAGACGAGTCATGCTCGGCCCGGCTCCCGATTCGAGCCCCGCGCCCGCCGGAGTCGCCGCCGCGCAAAAGAAAAGCAAAGAAAAACCGAGAAAGCTCAAGTGGAAAGAAGAGCGTGAATGGGTGTCAATGGAGGCGACTATTCTCTCCGCGGAAAACGAAGTGTCGGATTTGGAAGCTACGTTTGCCGCGCCGGATTTTTATGCGAAACCGCGCGCGGAGATTTTCGATTTGGAGACTCGATTGAAAACGGCGCGCGACAAAGTCGCGCACCTCTACGCGCGCTGGCACGAACTCGAGCTGCTGCAAAGTGTTCCCTCCCCCTAGACGACCCGTGAAGATCCGTTTCGAACCAATCCACTCAACCGAAGCCATAACGGCGCTCGCGACCCCCTCTAATTTCTTAATTCTTCCTTCTACCTTGCCACTTTCCTTTGCCGCCTCGCGGCGAACGCTGACGACAACTGGCGTCAGTCAAGCCGCGCGCGGCAGACGCGCTGGCGCGCCGATTTCCAGTGCGAAGCCGACGATCCGCACGACGTCTTTCGAATCATCCTCACGCACGATCGCTCGCCGTTCCGTGTGCAGCCACTGCACGCGGCCATCGTCGTACACGACGCGGAACTCGATCGATGAGTGCCTCGGGCAATCGGTCCGAAAAGGCTGCATCGCCGTCCTGCAGAAGGCGCGTCGGTCGTCGGGATGTACCCGCTGCAAGAGCAGATGAAACTCCGCCGGCGCATCGTGGCGAACTCCTAACATCCGCTTCAGCTCGAAGGACCAATAACGCTCGCCCGTGTCGAAGTTGATGTCGAAGAGACCTATCTCGTTCATCGCGTTGTTCCTTTCGCGATGTTGCTTGTTCCAGTCCTGGGGGGCTTATGGTGAGTTTGGTTTTTGCGTGCGCTCGGAGTCGAACTCGCCGGAGGCGAATTCGGCATCATGGCAGCGAGCGATTGCGCCTGGGCGAGATCCGCTGCCGCGGCGCTGTCATCGCCGAGCATGTGTTCAACTTCGGCGCGATTCCCATAGGCGAGCGGGAGATCTGTTCCGAGTGTGATGCAGCGGTCGAAGTCATTCCGGGCGCCGCGTAAATCGCCGAGCTGTCGACGCGCGAAACCGCGTTCGTTGAAAATCTCCGCGTAGTTT